>CAYWTK010000264.1:0-1502 GCA_964460895.1 uncultured Opitutaceae bacterium | reverse complement strand
CCGGCGTTCCAGGCCTGCCCGGCGAAGGCGGTCTTCGGGTCGAAGACGTTCTGGCCGTCGTGGAAATAGACCACCGGGTGCCGCCGGCGGGGGTCGCCGTAGCCGAGCGGGGTCCAGACCGTGACGTCGCGGCTGTTGCGGAAGAGGCGCGAGTGGAAGCGCGCGAAGGTCCGCAGCCGCGGGCCCGACGCCGCCCGGGCGCGGCCGGCCGGCCGGGGGCCGAGGACGGGATCGGGGCGGTCGGGGGCGGGGGACGGGTCGGACATGGGCGGTGGAGCAAGGGGCCGGCCCGGCCCGACGGCAAGCCCGCGGGCGTCCGGCCCGGAAAGGCCCGAAAAGGTGTGGACACCGTCAGGGCCTTTCGGGCGGGATGGAGCCCTCCTCCCGCAACCCTTTTCCCCCACCGCACCCATGAAGAAGATCGGCATCCTCCACGGCAAGGAACGCACCTTTCCCCTCGCGCTGATCGAGCGCATCAACGCGCTCCAGGAGCCCGGCATCGTCGCCGAGCCCGTCACGATCAACCAGGTCGTCCAGGGCGCCGCCTCTGGCTACGCCGTCATCCTCGACCGCATCTCGCAGGACGTGCCCTTCTACCGCGCCTACCTGAAGAACGCGGCCCTCAACGGCACCGCCGTGGTCAACAACCCGTTCTGGTGGTCGGCCGACGAGAAGTTCTTCAACAACTGCCTCGCGACCAAGCTCGGCGTCGCCGTGCCCAACACGGTCATCCTGCCGTCGAAGGACCACCCCGCCGACTGCTCGGCCGAGTCCTTCAGCAACCTGGCCTACCCGCTCGATTGGGACGGCATCTTCGGCTACATCGGCTTCCCCGCCTACTTCAAGCCGCACGCCGGCGGCGGCTGGAAGAACGTCTACAAGGTCCGCGACCGCGACGAGTTCTTCAAGGCCTACGGCGAGACCGGCCAGCTCGTCATGCTCCTCCAGTCGGAGGTCGTGTTCGAGGACTACTACCGCTGCTACTGCATCGGCGGCACCGACGTCCGCATCATGCCCTACGAGCCGCGCAACCCGCACCACCTGCGCTACGTGGTCGACCGCCCGCCGGCGTCGCCGGCCCTGCTCGAGCGCATCAAGCGCGACGTGCTCACGCTCAACCACGCGCTGGGCTACGACTTCAACACGGTCGAGTTCGGCGTGAGCAAGGGCGTGCCGTACGCCATCGACTTCTGCAACCCGGCGCCCGACGCCGACCGCAACTCGGTCGGCGAGGAGAACTTCGCCTGGGTGGTCGAGGCCGCCTCCCGCATGCTCGTCCGCCGCGCCCGCGAGCACCGCGACGGCGCCGACAACCTCACCTGGGGCCGCTACGTGAAGTCCGCCGCCGCCGGCCAGGCGCTCGGCGCGGCTCCTGCTGCGAAGAAGTGATGTCGTTCGCGCCCCAGCCGCCGGTTCCCTGTAGGGCGGGGTCTCCCGACCCCGCCGCGAACGGCGTTTCAGGATTCGCTCCTGAGATCGCGTGCGGACGACGGCGGGGTCAG
>CAYWTK010000263.1:0-1528 GCA_964460895.1 uncultured Opitutaceae bacterium | reverse complement strand
ACGTGCTTCGACACGAGCTTCGTCATGTCGAACATGCTGACCTGCGACTTGCCGCCGAACACGGCCTTGAGGGCGTCGTCGGCGTTGATCATGCGCTTGTTCTTCTTGTCCTGGAGGCCGTTCTTCTTGATGTAGGCCCACAGCTTCTTGGTCATCTCCGTACGGGGGAGGGGCTTCGCGCCGACGACGGCGGCGAGGGTGGCGTCCGGGGTGACCGGGGCCATGAACTTAGCGTTGGGTTTGCGAGCAGATTTCTTTGCCATAGTGGTTCCCGTATTAGAACCCACCCGAGGCGATGCAATGATTTTCTAGAGTGAAAATCAGTTTTCCCCAGAGGGAAAAACGACCGCCGCCGACCCGCCCGCCGGGCCCCGCCCCCCGGGGGAGACTCCCCGCTTGCGTGGAAACTCCGGAAACGTCTAGAGTTTCCACCGTAGATGAAGCTTTCCGACCAACGCGCCGCCCGCCGGCGCCTCGTCCGCGCCGCCCGCGTCCGCCTGCTCTCCGCCGGCTACCGCGCCCTCAACCTCGACGAGCTGGCCGCCGCGCTGGGCCTGAGCAAGAAGACCCTCTACCGGCACTTCCCCGGCAAGGACGCCCTCGCGCGCGCCGCCCTCGACGACTTCGTGGCGTCCGTCCGCGCCGACGCCGACCGCGTCCTCGCCGACCGCCGGCTCGGCTTCGCGGCCCGCCTCGGCGCGCTCGCCGCCGCCCTGCACGCCCGGCTCGGGGAGATCGCCCCCCACGTGCTCGGCGACTTCCAGCGCCACGCGCCCGCGCTCCACGAGCGGGTCTTCGCCCTCCGCCGGCGCCACCTGCCCGCGATCTTCGGCCGGCTCCTCGCCGAGGGCCGGCGGGCGCGCAAGGTGCGGGCCGACGCCGACCCGGCCTTCGCCACCCAGTACCTCCTCCACGCGATGCAGGGCCTGATGCACCCCGACTCGCTCGCCGCGCTCGGCCTGACCCCGGCGGAGGCCCTCGACCGCGCGCTCCGCCTCTACTTCGGCGGACTCCTCACCCCCGCCGGCCGCCTCGACTATGAGAAGCTCCCCCGCCGCTAGCCTCGCCCTCCTCCTCCCCGCCCTGGTCCTCACCCTCGCCGGCTGCGGCCGCGGCGCCTCGTCCGGCCGCTGGCAGGGCTACGTCGAGGGCGAATACGTCCACGTCGCCGCCCCGCTCGCCGGACGCCTCGAGCGGCTCGCCGTCGCCCGCGGGGACCGCGTCGCGGCCGGCGCCCCCCTCTTCCTCCTGGAGCGCGCGGCCGAGGAGGCGGCCCACCGCGAGGCCCGCGAACGGCTCCGGCGCGCGGAGGCGCAGCTGGCCGACCTGGGCAAGGGCCAGCGGCCGAGCGAGCTCGCGGCCGCCGAGGCCCGCGTCGCCCAGACGGCGGCGGCCGCCGACCTATCGGCCCGCGAGCTCGAGCGCGTCGCCCGGCTCCACGCGGCGGGCGCCGTCAGCGAGGGCGACCTCGACCGCGCCCGCCTCGGTCACGCCGCCGACCGCGGACTGGCCGCCCAGGCCGAGGCCC
>CAYWTK010000262.1:0-1536 GCA_964460895.1 uncultured Opitutaceae bacterium | reverse complement strand
GAGCAGATCGAGCGCCGCCGCAAGGAGATCTACAAGCCGCTGGAGCACTACCGCGTGTACCGCAACGCGATCGTGGCCGGCGACGTCAACCCGCACTACATCAACCCGAAGCAGGGCCTGGACCGCCTGCAGAAGCTGATGGACGAGTACTGCGGCGGGGTCACGGTCAACTACATGACCAACGAGAAGCTCCTCAACATCGGCCTGAAGAAGCTGAAGGTGATGGAGGAAGACCTGGAGAACCTGGCGGCCAAGGACATCCACGAGCTGCTGCGCGCCTGGGAACTGAAGCACCGCCATCGCGCCGCCGAGTGCGTGACGCAGCACACCCTGTTCCGCAAGGAGACGCGCTGGCCGGGCTACTACTACCGCGGCGACGCGATGAAGGTGGACGACGCCAACTGGCACGTGCTGACGGTGTCGCGCCGCGACCCGGAGACCGGCGAGTACACCATGGAGAAGGCGCCCCTGTACCACCTGGTCGGGGACGAGAAGAAGTAGCGCTTGAACATCACCGAGCAGACCGACGACGAGATCCTGGCGATGGCGACTCCCCTGTGGCGCGACCTCGTCAAGTCCTCGAACGAGGGCAAGTACGGCGAGTTCGCGCGCAACTTCTCCGGTTCCTTCGCCCGCGCCATGGACCAGGTCGCCGCCGGCCACCAGTTCGCCAACAGCGAGCTGGCGCGGAGCCTGTCGGCGGACTTCGACGCCCTCGGCATCATCCGCCGCGGCGAGCACGTGACCGTGCTCTACCGCCAGCGCAGCACGAAGAAGCCCGGCGAGTGGCTCGGGCGCCTGGTCCTCGGCTACGAGGACGGAAAGGTCAGGATCTTCGGTGCCTCGCTCTTCTGACGCCATCCGCGACGGCAAGTACGTCGAGCTCACCTACAGGGTGACCGACAAGCGGACCGGGCACGTCCTCACGCAGGTCGAGTTCCCGCTGGGCTACGTGCACGGGCACAACGAGATCCTCGCCCCCGCGGTCCACATGGCGCTCCAGGGCAAGTGCGCCGGCGAGGTGATCGAGGTGCCGATCGACGGCAACCGGATCTTCGGGCCCCGCGACGAGTCGCTGGTGTTCTCGGACCGGATCGAGAACGTCCCCGAGGAGTACCGGCGCGTCGGCACTTCGATCCTGATGGAGAACGACCGCGGCCAGACCCGCAGCTTCCTGGTCACGCACCTGGACGACGAGACGCTCACGGTGGACGGCAACAACCCGCTCTCCGGCCGGGAGATCCTGTTCACGCTGCAGATCCTGGCCGTGCGCGATGCGACCGAGGAAGAGACCCGGGCGGGCGGGGCGATCCCCCCGCGGCCCGACATTGATCCGTCCCGCCTGAGAGCGGTCTAGAGGAGTCGAGCCATGAGCGAAGAGAAGAAACCTGCCCCTGCCAAGGTGCCCGACGGCCAGTCGCGCTTCTTCACCACGCGCCAGAAGCCGGCCAACGAGAAGGGCTTCGTCGGCTTCGAGACGGTGTGGGAGCCGATGCAGAAGGAAGCCGAGTACCAGACGCCGAAGAAGCCGTAGGC
>CAYWTK010000261.1:0-1580 GCA_964460895.1 uncultured Opitutaceae bacterium | reverse complement strand
GTAGCGAGCATCCCGAACGGATGGTGCTTCGCCGGCTTGGGCTACTCGCTACCCGCTACCCGCTACTCGCTACTTCCGCCCGATGACCAACGTCCTTTTCTACACCTTCACCCTCCTCACGCTCGTCAGCGCCGTGCTGGTGGTCGTGAACAAGAATCCGGTGAACGGCGCGATGTTCCTCCTGCTGTCGCTCGTCGGCATGGCGGGGCTGTTCGTCATGCTCGACGCCGCGCTCCTGGCCTTCGTGCTCATCCTCGTCTACGCCGGCGCAGTCGTGGCGCTGTTCCTCTTCATCATCATGCTGCTCGACACGCGGCCGGAAAACCTGAAGCCCTTCAAGAAGCTGAGCATGGTCGCCGCGACGATCGGCGGCCTGCTCCTGATGCTCGGCGCGCACACGATCGGCACCGCCGTCGGGCCGACCGCGGCGCCGACGCACGCCGTGCCGACGCTGAAGAATTACGCGGAGCTGCTCTTCACGACCTACCTCCTGCCGGTGCAGGTCGTGGGCTTCATGCTCCTCATCGCCATGCTCGGCGTGATCGTGCTGAGCAAGAAATTCGCCCCGGTGGAGGACGCGTCATGAATCCCCTGAGCCTCGACTCCTACATCGCGATCAGCTCGATGCTCTTCGTCATCGGCTTCGCCGGCGTGCTGCTGCGCAAGAACACGCTCGTGCTCTACATGTGCCTCGAGCTGATGCTGCTCGCGTCGACGCTGGCGCTGGTGGCGTTCTCGCGCTTCCACGGCACGCTCGAGGGCGCGGTCTTCGTCTTCTTCATCCTCACGATCGCCGCGGCCGAGGTGGCCGTCGGCCTCGCCATCATCGTCGCCCTCTTCCGCCGCCGCCACACGGTGCAGGTGGAGGAGCTCAACGCGCTGAGGAACTGATGCCCATGCCGCGTCGAAAGACCAACGCCGAGGGCCGAAGGCTGACGGAACGCCGTCCGCTGCCGCCTTCGGCGGTCGACCTTCGGCCTTCGACCCTCCCCTCCTGATGTCCCCCGTCACCACCGCCCTCGTCCTCCTGCTCGCGCCGCTCGCGTCCGCGGCGCTGATCGCGCTGTTCCTGCGGCGGCAGGGCGCGCTGGCCTCCTGGGTCTCGGTCGGCGCGGCCGCCGTGGTCTGCGTCCTCGGCCTCCAGCTCGTCGCCGGCGGCACCGACGTGCGCGTCGCGCACGAGTGGCTGCGGTTCGGCGAATTCTCGGTCTCGCTCGGCTTCCAGATCGACGGCCTCGCGCGGCTCATGCTCTTCGTCGTCGGGTTCGTCGGCTTCCTCATCCACGTCTTCTCGCTCGGCTACATGCACGACGACGCGGCGCGGGCGCGGTTCTTCGGCGGGCTGTCGGTCTTCATGTTCTCGATGCTCGGCATCGTCGTCGCCGACTCGCTGTTCATGATCTTCATCTTCTGGGAGCTGGTCGGCTTCAGCTCCTGGCTGCTCATCAACCACTATCACCACAAGCAGTCCGCCGCCGACGCCTCGAAGAAGGCCTTCATCGTCAACCGCGTCGGCGACTTCGGCTTCCTGCTCGGCATCGTGATGTGCTACTGGCTCAACGGCACGGTCAGCCTCTCCG
>CAYWTK010000260.1:0-1607 GCA_964460895.1 uncultured Opitutaceae bacterium | reverse complement strand
ACCAGATGGACCTCATCACGGGCGGCGCGCACTTCAAGGCCGACGTCCGCAAGGGGCTCGAGATCATCCAGGCGCTCCGCGGCCACACGACGGGCTACGCGGTGCCGCAGTACGTCATCGATGCCCCCGGCGGCGGCGGCAAGGTGCCGATCAATCCCGACTACCTGGAGCGCATCACCGACGACGAGGTCGTGTTCCGCAACTTCGAGGGCCGGGAATTCCGCTACCCGCTGAAGAGCACGCCCCGCCCGGCGCCCGCCGCGGCGCCCGGCCAGGTCGTGCCGGCCGAGTTCCACCTCTGACCGGCGTGATTGTAGGGCGGGGTCTCCGGACCCCGCCGTCGTTCGCCCGCGTTGCCGGCTGCGCAACCTGAGGCGACGTTCGCGGCGGGGGCGGTCGTGCCCGACGAAGCCTTGGCGCAGGCGGGAGACCCTGCGGGATCGACGCCGCGGGACGGTGTAGGGCGGGCCCGCGGCCGCGGGACGACCCCGCCGTGGTTCGGTTGCGATTGCAGGAGCGCAACCTGAAGCGACGTTCGCGGCGGGGTCGGGAGGCCCCGCCCTGCAATGGGGCGAGCGATCGCGGCGCCGCGGGGCGTCACCGCAGGGCGAAGGACGCGGCGACGGTCACGGTGATGGTCTTGTCGACCGAGGTGGTGTCGTTGTTGCCGTCCCAGCTGGTCGAGCTCGAATGCAGCGGATTCACCTGCACGACGCCGGCCCGCGCCTGGCGGAGGCCGGCGAGCGAGCGGCCGCCCTGGGTCGCGATCTGCTCGGCCCGCGTCCGGGCGTCGCGCGTGGCCTCGGCCATCATCTCGACCTTCGCCTCGCCGGCCTTCGTGTAGATGAACTCGAAGCCCAGGGACTCGATCGCGACGCCCTGCTCCAGCAGCGGGCCGCAGGCGGCGGCGAGCCGGGGCACGCCGGTCACGTCCGCGCTGCGGACCTCGAGGCGCTGCTTGAGGCGATAGCCGACCCGCACCGTGGCGACCTCGTCGTCGTCCGTGCGCCGCTTTGCCGTGATCTCCTGCAGATCCACCGGCGACGCGGCCACCTCGGTCACGCCGTGCGACCGCAGGAAGGCCGTCGTCCGTTCGACGTCGGCCTGGAGCCGCTGCTGCGCCTCCAGCAGGGTGGGGGCGCCCACCGTCACGCTGGTGCTCCAGAGGACGAGGTCGGCCTGGACGTGGCGCCGGGCGGAGCCGGTCACGTTTATGACGTTGGTCTCGCTCAGGCGGGTGAGGGTGGAGGCGACGATGGCGGCCGCGCCGGCGAGGCCGGCGGCGAGGAAGAGTCCGGCGAGGACGCCGAACAGGTGGGGACGGGAGTGCATGATTCCGGGTGTTTATGACGAAGCGGACCGCGTTGCCGCGGCCTGGAACCGGAACCGAACCCGCGCTCAAATCACTGGGGATCAGGAGGAAAGACGAGGGCTCTTCCCGGGAAGTTGTTCACACGTTGTTCGCCGCGGATTTTTCAACGAATCGGCGGCCGGGGGCGTCTATTCCGGTGGCGACTGGTGCGTCGCCCAGAACGAATGGTGTCTGTAGTTCTCTAGGTTTGCTTGGTGTTAGGTCATGGAGGGCGCTCCCAAGGGCGCCCTTCATG
>CAYWTK010000259.1:0-1671 GCA_964460895.1 uncultured Opitutaceae bacterium | reverse complement strand
ACCCAGCGCATCCGCGCGCAGACCGGCCACCTCAAGGGCGTGAAGATCGCCATCATGGGCTGCATCGTGAACGGCCCGGGCGAGATGGCCGACGCGGACTTCGGCTACGTCGGCGGCGCGCCGGGCAAGATCAACCTCTACGTCGGCAAGAGCTGCGTGCAGTACAACATCCCGCAGGCCGAGGCCGACGCGCGGCTCATCGCGCTCATCCGCGAGCACGGGAAGTGGGTCGATCCGGAGCCGCACCAGGTCGCGGCGGGCTGATCGCGCGGCGCGCCCATGCTGGAGCCGGGACGCCCTCGTCCCGGCCCGCGAACGAACGCGGCGAGGGCGCCGCATCCCCACGGACGCCGCTGGAGCCGGGGCGCCCCCACCCCGGTCGCGGTGCGCCAGGCGCGGAGAAGGGACCTTGGACGCGGCGACGGAGGCGTGTCTCCAGCGATGACTCGTCACCCCCCCGAGGCGGATTTCGCCGGAAGTCGTGACGCGGGAATCGCGTCACCGGACGCGCATCCGGAGCGGTCGCGGCGCGGCTTCCGCGGCCGGATTCGGAGGGAAAATCGCTCCCCGCTCCATGTGCCGCCGCGGCAACAAAAAAATCCGGCAAGTTATGCGCGGGAGGGTGTCAACAAGTTGTCGGAAAGTTGGCCTTGAAAGGCATTTTGGGATTCACGTTATCGACGCATTCTTCTTTAACGACCTTCCTTCCGTTCGTTCTTTGCCGGTCAGTTCAGCGCCAAGCATTCCGCCCCCTCGACTAGGACACCCTAGACGCTGGCCATGATGACTTTCCGCGGGTGACTCCCTGAGCCCCGCCCAAGTCCGGTCAGAGCCCCATTTTCCCTTGAGAGGAGAGGCCGGCACGCCCTGCGCGGGACCCTCGGCGAAGCCATGTGGCGGGAGATGTGAATAAGAACGCCCCGCCGACCCGCCCATGCCCCCCTCCGCCAGTCACGCCGCCCTCTGGGAGACCGTCAAATGTGACCTCAAGGACCTGTTTCCTGAGGACGTCTTCCAGATGTGGTTCGAGCCGATGACCTGCCTCGAGGCGACCGAGGATTCCCTCGTGCTCGGGGTACCGAACGACTTCGCCGCGATCTGGGTCCACGACAACTACCTCGACCTCCTGTCGCAGCGCGTCCGCCTCACCGCGGGCCGGCTCGTCCACGTCTCCCTGCGCCGCACGGACCCCGTCGGCGGCGCCCCGGCCCCGCGCGTCGAGACCGCCCCGAAGGCGCGTCCGGCGGCCAAGACCCGGGTCGTCCGCTACGACGAGCGCGGCGGCGCGGTCTCGGGCGCGCTCAATCCGCGCAACACCTTCGAGAATTTCGTCGTCGGCCCGAACAACCAGCTGGCCCACGCCGCCGCCCTCGCGGTCGCCCAGGCCCCGGCCCAGGCCTACAACCCGCTCTTCATCCACGGCAGTACCGGCCTCGGGAAGACCCACCTGATGCACGCGGTCGGGCACAGCATCCTGCTGCGCAACCCCGACGCCAAGGTCGCCTACCTCTCGACCGAGAAGTTCACCAACGAGTTCATCCACGCCATCCAGGAGAACTCCCTGACCAAGTTCCGGCAGCGCTACCGGAACGTGGACGTGCTCCTGCTCGACGACGTCCAGTTCCTCGCCGGCAAGGAGCGCATCCAGGAGGAGTTCTTCCACACCTTCAA
>CAYWTK010000258.1:1484-1703 GCA_964460895.1 uncultured Opitutaceae bacterium | reverse complement strand
CTACCTGCGCGACGCGATCCTCCTCCGTTCCGACCTGCTCGCGGACTGAGCGCGCGGCGGTCGCCCGCGTGGCTACGGCGTCTTGCTGCGCGGGCTGCCGCGCAACGAATCCAGCGTCGTCCGCGGCACACCCACCGACTGCAGCGCGGAATCCACCGCCGCCTGCGCGGCGCGCCGCCGTCGCTCGAGGGAGTCCTGGCGCGCCACCGACCGCACGAA
>CAYWTK010000258.1:0-1474 GCA_964460895.1 uncultured Opitutaceae bacterium | reverse complement strand
AACTCGATGGCCTTCAGGTGCTCCGCGTACGTGTTGCGGAATTCATGATGCCCGTCCGGATGCGCCACGAAGTAGCGGAAGCTCACGTCCGCCGGATACAGCGCCGCCTCCAGCGCCGCCGCGCCAGGGCTCGCGATCGGACCGGGTGGCAATCCGGTGCGCCGGTACGTGTTGTACGGCGACTCCACGCGAAGGTCGCGGTAGAGCACCCGACCCGGGCGCCGTCGCCCCAACGCGTACTGCACGGTGGGGTCGGCCTGCAATGCCTGGCCGATGCGGAGGCGGTTATGGTAGACCGCCGATACCGTCGGCCGCTCCGCGCCCTTGCGCACTTCCTTCTCGACGATGCTCGCCAGCGTGACCACTTGGTGCCGCGTCAGCTTGAGCTCGACCGCGCGCGCGTTCCACTCGGGCTTCCAGGTGCGTTCGAAGCGCTGCACCATGATCTCGATCGCCTGCCGCGCCGTCGCGCCGTCGGGGAAGTCGTAGGTATCGGGGAACAGGTAGCCCTCGAGCGTCCGCGCTCCCCGCGGCGCCGCAACGCGCCGCAGCAGCGCGGTGTCGCGCACGGCCGCCTCCACCGAGTCCACCGGCACCGCCAGCGACTCCGCCACCGTCGGGACGATGTCCCACACCGCCCAGCCTTCGGGTACCACGACGCGCTTCACGATGCCGCGCCCTTGCTCGAGGGCCGTGAGAATCTCGTTCCAGCTCGCCCCGCGCGGGATGATGTAGCGACCGTAACGAATCGAACGGTCCCGGTTCGTCAACGCGGCGTAGCGCCGGAACAGCGTCGGCGTGCGCACGAGGCCGTGCACCGCCAACGACTCCGCCGCTTCCGGGAAGTTCGACCCCATGCGGATCGTGACCGCCACCATATCGCGGTCGGACGTGCCGCAGCCAATGGCGCCGCCAAGCATCGCGGCCGCGAGGACACCGATTAACACGCGTGATTGCCTACGCATCGCCGCCCTCCGTGATCGGTCCCGCCTCGGCCCGCACTTCCATCGACCGCAGCGCGTGTTGCAGGAGGATCGTCGCCGCCAGTGCATCGACGTCCCCCTTGCGCTCGCGCGTCGAGCCCTCCATGGCCTGCACGGCCCGCAGCGCGGCGGCCGTGGTGAATCGCTCGTCGACCAACTCGGCGGGCAATCCCGTGCGTGTCGCCAGCTCATGGGCGAGGCGCCGCGCCTCTTCCGCCCGCGGGGTATCCTCACCCTGCTGGTCCAGGGGCAGGCCCACTACGAATCCCTCGGCGCCAAGTTCCGTCGCCTTCGCCAACAGCGCCGTAAGCGGCGGTCGCTTCCCGGCGCGTCGCTCGACGAAGCCGGCCGGTGACGCGATCATCCCGGCGGGATCGCTCACCGCGAGTCCCACGCGACGGTCGCCAAGATCGACCGCGAGCCAGCGGCGGCGCCAGGTCACGGTCAGCCGCCCTCGGCCATGCGGTGGAAGAACTCCTCGTTCGTCTGCG
>CAYWTK010000257.1:0-1794 GCA_964460895.1 uncultured Opitutaceae bacterium | reverse complement strand
GCGCTCGTGCCGACCTCGAGGATGGGGAAGAGGTCGGTGAGGTAGTCGCGGAGGACGTTGCCCGTGACGCTGATCGTGTCGAGGCCCTGGACGATGCGCTCGAGGGAGAACCGGCAGGCCTCGGCCGGGGGCAGCACGCGGATGTCGAGGCCGGCGAGGTCGTGGGTCGGCAGGTATTTCCGGACCTTGGCGAGGACCTCGCGGTCGTGGGCGCGCTTCTCGTCGAGCCAGAACACCGCGGGCGTCCGGCTGAGGCGCGCGCGGGTGACGGCGAGCTTCACCCAGTCCTGCACCGGGGCGTCCTTGGTCTGGCAGGCGCGCCAGATGTCGCCGGCCTCGACCGAATGGCCGAGGAGCTCGGCGCCGGACTCGGCGACGATGCGGATGCGGCCGGCGGCCGGCGCCACGAAGGTCTTGTTGTGCGAGCCGTACTCCTCGGCGGCCTGCGCCATGAGGCCGACGTTGGGGACGGAGCCCATCGTCTTCGGGTCGAGCGCGCCGTGCCGCTTGCAGAACTCGACGACGGCCTCGTACACGCCCGCGTAGGAGCTGTCGGGGATGACCGCGAGCGTGTCGGCGAGCTTGCCCTGCCGGTCGTACATCTTGCCGCCGGCGCGGATCATGGCGGGCATGGAGGCGTCGACGATGACGTCGGACGGCACGTGGAGGTTGGTGATGCCCTGGTCGGAGTTGACCATCGCGACCTGAGGGCCGGCGGCGAAGGCGGCCGCGATGTCGGCGTCGATCGCGGCCTTCCGGTCGGCCGGGAGCCGGCCCAGCTTCTCGACGAGGTCGCCGAAGCCGTTGTTCAGGTCCACGCCGAGCTCGGCGAACGCGGCCGCGTGCCTGGCGAGGAGGTCCTTGAAGAACACCCGCACGCAGTGGCCGAAGAGGATGGGGTCGGAGACCTTCATCATCGTCGCCTTGAGGTGGAGCGAGAAGAGCACGCCGTCGGCCTTGGCCTGCGCGACCTGGCGCTCGTAGAAGGCGACGAGGGCGGCCTGGCGCATGCAGGTCGCGTCGAGGATCTCGCCGGCCTTGAGGGCCAGCTTGGGCAGGAGGACCTTCACGGCGCCGTCCGCGCCGGCGAACTCGATGCGGGCGGTGGTGGCGGCGGGCAGGGTGACGGACTGCTCGTTGGAGAAGAAGTCGTCGCGGCCCATCGTGGCCACGCGGGTCTTCGAGTCCGGCGACCACTTGCCCATCGAGTGCGGGTGCTTGCGGGCGTAGTCCTTGACGGCCTTCGGCGCGCGGCGGTCGGAGTTGCCCTCGCGGAGGACGGGGTTCACGGCGGAGCCCTTCACCTTGTCGTAGCGGGCCTTGACCTCCTTCTCGGCGTCGTCCTTGGGCGACTCCGGGTAGTCGGGCACCGCGTAGCCGTGGGCCTGGAGCTCGGCGATGGCCTCCTTGAGCTGCGGGACGGAGGCGGAGATGTTGGGGAGCTTGATGATGTTGGCCTCGGGCCGGAGCGTCAGCGCGCCGAGCTCGGCGAGGTGGTCGGCCTGCTTCTGGTGCGGCGGCAGGCGGTCGGCGAAGGCGGCGAGGATGCGGCCGGCGACCGAGATGTCGCGGGTCTCCACCGCGATGCCGGCGTGCTTGGTGAACGCCTGGACGATCGGCAGGAGCGAGTAGGTGGCGAGCGCGGGCGCCTCGTCGGTCTTCGTGTAGATCAGGGTGGGGGTGGCGGACATGGGAGGGGGAGAGTGAGCGGTGAACAGCGGGCGGAAGGCAGGATGTTAAGGGCGGGGACTTTTGGGCGCCGGGAATGGCCGGTCAAAGGCAAAACCTTGGCGG
>CAYWTK010000256.1:0-1819 GCA_964460895.1 uncultured Opitutaceae bacterium | reverse complement strand
GCCGCGCTGGACCCCGCGCCTCCCCCGGCGCCCGCCGGCGCCCGCCTGCCGGTCGCCGCGCTGCTGCCGGCCGGGCGCGACGCGCTCGCGGCGCTGCCGGACCGGCTCGAGGCGGGCTTCCTCTGCTGCAAGTGGAAGGTGGGGGTCGGACGTCCCGAGGACGAGTGGGGCGTGCTCGACGACCTGCTGGCGGCGCTGCCCGCCTACGTGCGGCTGCGGCTCGACGCCAACGGGGCCTGGGACCGGCGCACCGCCGAGCGCTGGCTCGCGCGCTGCGCCGAGCGGCCGGTGGAGTTCGTCGAGCAGCCAGTGGCGCCCGACGCCGAGGACCTGCTGCTCGGGCTCGCGGCCGACTACCCGGTCGCGCTGGCGCTGGACGAGTCGGTCGCCTCGCTCGCCTCCGCCCGGCGCTGGCAGGAGCGCGGCTGGCGCGGCGTCTTCGTGCTCAAGCCCGCGCTCGCCGGTCCGCTCGCGGACCTCCTCGCCTGGGCCGCCGCGACGCGACCCGACCTCGTCGTCTCGAGCGCGATCGAGTCGGCGCCGACGCGGGTGCAGGTCCTGCGCGCGGTGCTCGCCGCCGGCGTGACGACGCGCGCCCTCGGGTTCGGCCTCGGCCCGCTCTGGGGCGAGGCGGCGTGGGACGGTCCGCCGACCGGTCCCGTGCTCGACGCGGCGTGGGGCGGCGGCCTTTCCTGGGAGGACCTATGGAACGCGGCCAGCTAGCGCGTCTCCTCGGCGCGGCGCCCCGGGCCGGGACCGGGCCGGTCGCGGTCGCCGCGGCCGATCCCGGGGGGTTCGTCCGGCGTTTCG
The DNA here is from genome assembly GCA_964460895.1 of uncultured Opitutaceae bacterium. Classification (GTDB taxonomy): domain Bacteria; phylum Verrucomicrobiota; class Verrucomicrobiia; order Opitutales; family Opitutaceae; genus Didemnitutus. The sequence continues at coordinate 1,009 of CAYWTK010000256.1, read as the reverse complement.
CGGCAGCGGTCGCCTCGGAAGGCGACGTCTTCCTCGCCGATCCCGCGTGGGGCGAGGCCCGGCGGCGCGAACTCGCGCGGGCGATGGACGCGGGCGGGTCGCGCCCCGACCGCGGGTGGCTGATGGTGCCGACCGGCGGCAGTTCGGGCGGCCTTCGTTTCGCGCGCCACGACGGCCATTCGCTGGCCGCGGCCGCGCGCGGCTTCGCGCGCCATTTCGCCGTCGAGCGGGTCCACGCGGTGGGCGTGCTGCCGCTGCACCACGTCAGCGGCCTCGTCGGCTGGCTGCGCTGCGTCCTCACCGGCGGCGAGCACCGGCTGTGGGATTGGAAGCGGCTGGAGGCCGGCGAGTGGCCGGCGCTCGCCGACGGTCCCTGGTTCCTCTCCCTCGTGCCGACGCAGCTCGAGCGGCTGCTGGCGCGGCCCGACGGGGCCGAGCGCCTGCGCCGGTACCACGCCGTGCTGCTCGGCGGCGCCGCCGCCTGGCCCGGGCTGCTCGACCGGGCGGCGGAGGCGCGGGTGCCGCTGGTGCTCAGCTACGGCCTGACCGAGACCGCGGCGATGGTCGCGGCGCAGCGGCCCGGGGAATTCCTCGCGGGCGACCGCACCTGCGGACGTCCGCTGCCGCACGTCCGCCTGTCGGTCGACGCCGACGGCGCCATCGCCGTCGGCGGCCCGTCGCTCTTCCGCGGCTACCACCCCGACTGGCGGCACGAGCGCAAGCTGTTCGTCACGTCCGACCTCGGCGCCCTCGATTCCGCGGGTCGGCTCACCGTGCGGGGCCGGAGCGACGCGGTCATCGTCACCGGAGGCGAGAAGGTGCAGCCGGAGGAGGTCGAGCAGGCCCTGCGGCCCGCGCTCGGCCCCGAGTGCGCGGTCGTCGGCGTGCCCGACCCCGCCTGGGGCGCGCGGGTGACGTGCGTCTTCCCCGCGGCGGCGGCGCCCGACCTGGCCGCCGCGCGCGCGGCTGCGGCGGCGCTCGCCCCCGCGCAGCGGCCCAAGGACTACGT
>CAYWTK010000255.1:0-1819 GCA_964460895.1 uncultured Opitutaceae bacterium | reverse complement strand
GCGGCTGCCCGTAGGTCTGCTTGGCGACGAGCACGCCCTCCGGGGTGATGCCGGCCAGCTCGGTGGGCATGCCGACGAGGTGGGTCAACCGCAGCTTCTCGAGCAGCCGCCGGTAGCTGCCCGGCACGGCGGTGGCGTGGAGGCCGCCGTCCTCGGCGGGCTCGAGGTGGAACGTCGCGCCGACGTCGCCGCCCTCGCGGAAGAGGAAGAACTTGTAGACCGACCGGCGCGCGTCGGCGAACGCCAGGGCCTCGACCCCGCCGCCGATGCGGTGCAGGCGCGCGGTGTTGGCCTCGAACGGGTCGTCCGACTCCGAATCGAAGCCGAAGTCCTCCAGCCGCACCAGCGGCAGCGTGCGCCGGAAGGCGCGGATGGCGGCGCCGAAGGCCGCCCAGCGCGGCTCGGCGGCCTCGAGCAGGCCTACTTCGTCCCCTTGGGCGACGACGAGCGAGTGGTCTTGATCCGTTCCGACAGCGCACTCCCCTGCTGCCGCGCCCATTTGATCGAGCGCCCGAAGTCGTTGCCCGTGACGGTCCAGAATCGCGTCCCAGGCTTCGCCGCCGGGGAGCCGGAAGCCTTCGAGGAATGTCTCTCCTCCGGTGAAGGGGTCGGTTTGCATGCAGGCTTCACGCCGCCCAACGTCGCAGGGAGCCGCGCGGCGAAGCAAAGGGAAAGTGCGCGCAATCTGTTCACACGCGGGCGGCGGACGCCAGTGCGGAAGCGGCCGGGGCCGCAGCCATACCCGCGCTTGACACCCCCGGGGGCGTGCTCTGACTTTGGCCCTCTTTTTTTACCCGAACCATGCAACCTACATTCCGCCCGCACCGCAAGAAGCGCGCCCGCAAGATCGGTTTCCGCGCCCGCAAGTCCACCCGCGGCGGCCGCAAGGTCCTCGCCGCCCGCCGCCGCAAGGGCCGCAAGCGGCTCACGGTCGTCTGACCGGATCCCTCGTGCCCGGCGCTGACAGACCGCCGCCGTCGCAGCGCCTGCGCGCCGCGCAGCGCGTGAAGCGCCAGCGCGACTTCCGCGCCGCCCGCGAGGAGGGGCGCCGCGCCGACTGCGGACCGTTCCTGCTCCTCTGGCGCGCGCGTCCCGCGCCCGCCGACACCACGCCCGCCCGGGTCGGGGTGGTCGCCTCCAAGGCCGCCATCGGCGACGCCGTCCGGCGCAACCGCGCCAAGCGCCGGCTGCGCGAGGTGTTCCGCCGGAACCAGCAGGCCGTGCCGCCCGGCTTCGACCTCCTCTTGACCGCCCGCTCCGCCCTCCTCCGCCTGCCCCTGCCCGAGGTCGAGCAGCGCTTCGTCCAGGCCTGCCGCCGGCTCGCCCCGCCCCATGCCTGAGGCCCGCTCCCTGCCCGCCCGGGCCGCGGTCCGCGCGCTCTGCGCCCTGATCCGCGTCTACCAGGTCACGCTCTCGCCGGCGCTGGCGGTGGCGGCGCCCTCCTGCGGCTGCCGCTTCGCGCCGACCTGCTCGCACTACGCGCAGGACGCCCTGCGGCTCCACGGACCGTTCGCCGGCGCGGCGCTCGCGGTCCGCCGGCTCGCCAAGTGCGGCCCCTGGCACCCGGGCGGCCTCGACCCCGTGCCTCCTCCCCCTTCCCGCTCCTGCGTCCGCGTCCACCCGACCGGCGCTCCCCTCCCGTTCCCCCGCGCCTCCGGCGCCTCCTCCTGATGGACAAGAAGAACACCACGATCGGCGTGCTGCTGATCATCGCCGCGATGGTCAGCTTCTACTTCAGCGCCAAGATGGCGCCGCAGCCGCCGCCGCGCCCCGTCGTCACGACCCCGCCGGTGACCAATCCGGTCGCCGGCAACCAGGC
>CAYWTK010000254.1:0-1836 GCA_964460895.1 uncultured Opitutaceae bacterium | reverse complement strand
TCGCCGACGTAGTTGTAGTGCGGCGTCTGCACGCCGTCGAGGAGCAGGCAGTTCTTGTATTCGCAGGAGTTGCCCAGGACCGCGCCGGCGCCGACGATGACGTTGCCGCGGATGTAGGTGCCGGGCCGGATCTCCGTGCGCGGGCCGATCCACGCCGGCCCCACGATCGTCGCGTAGGCCGGGAACTTGACCGTCGGGTGGAACCAAACGTCGCCCGAGACATGGACACCCGGAGGCGCCAGAACCCCGGTCGTCAGATGGAACTCGTGCCGGGCCAGCGCCGGCCCGATCCGCTTCAGCCATTCCCAGGGCGGCAGGTCCGCGGGGAAATCGGCGGCGAAGACGGCCAGACTTTCGGGCAGGTCGAAGAACTCGGCGGCTTTCACGGCGTCGTGATAACGAAAAAACCGCTGGGAACCAGCGGTTTTCGCGTTCGCGTGGCGGAGCTGGGAGGGCGGAACGCTGAAGGCCGCAGGAGCTGGCAGGCTCAGCCGAGGCCGAAGCCGTAGAGGGGAATGCGGGTGATCTCCTGGAAGCCGATCTTCCGGTAGATCGGGTCGCCCATGGGTGAGGCGTGGAGCAGAGCGTGGCGTGCGCCGCTCGCGAAGCCATGGGCCGTGGCCGCGCGGGTGACGAGCGCGCCGAGACCGCGACCGCGGAATCGCTCGATGGTCGCGACGCAAAAGATGCCCGCCACGCCGTCGCGCACGATGACCGCGGCGCAGGCCGCCGGCTCGCCGTCGACCGTGGCGATGAAATTGGCCGCCGTGACGCTCCCTCGGTGGCTGCGGTGAATGCCGTGCACGAAGAACTCCGCCGCCACCTCGGGCACGGGATATCCCTCGGTCACGACCTTGACCACCTGCGCGAGGGAGGCGTCGTCATCGGCGTGGCGCACGCTGACACCGGCCGGCGGCTGGCCGACGCTGAATGTCGGCGACGCCTCGAGCCACATGCCCGGCATGTTGTCGAGCTGGGTCCATTTCCGCGCATCGAGCCAGGCGGCGCGCTCGGGGCGGCCGACATCGGGGAAGACGATCAATGCGACGGGAAAGCGATGCGTCGCGACCCAGCCCTCGATGTCGTCGAGCAGCGCGTGGAACCCCGCCTCGGTCTGGTCGGCGGCGATGGCGAGGTTGGCCATCGGATGCGGCGCGCCGAGGAAACAGCGCGTGAAGCGGGCGGAGTGTTCGGTCTTGTCCGGCGCCATGATCCGCCCGCTGTCGGCGAGGAGATCCTGGAAACTGGTGCGGAGGAAGGTGACGCGTTCGGCAGTCGTCATGGGGTGGTGTCGGGGAAACGAAGGAAACGGTCAAATCTGCTCCGCGGCTCTGCAATCGGCGATTCGATTCCTTTCGCCCGGGGGCATCCGGTGGCTTCCGCAGACGGCTTGGGCGGCACAGCAGAACCGAAAGAGGGAGGTCCAGCCGCCGTAGAGCGGTTCCGTGAAATCGGAGAAGGGCGATGCCGATCGCGGAGCTGGCCTGCCTTCCGGGTGTGCTGCATCGCCATCGGCCTCACCCAGGGGAGAAGGGTGGAACGGGCCGAACTCCCGGACGGTTCAGCGGAAGGACGAAAGGTCCTGTGCCAAGAACACCCGCAGGGGCCGATCTTGCCCGGAGTCTTCGCAGGGCCAGCGATCGAACGCCACACCCTCCAGGTGCGGTCTCAGGCATCCCAGCCCGTGGGTGTGCGCGACTCTGAGATGCCGCTCGCGTGCACCTACGACGGACCCGCGGAGGCCGCTCTTCCCGTGCCTCGGCGGCACCCACAATCATCTGCCTCGTTTCGGGACTTTGGCTGAACGACTTCAGGACCCTCGACGGATTCGTCTAC
>CAYWTK010000253.1:0-1840 GCA_964460895.1 uncultured Opitutaceae bacterium | reverse complement strand
CCGCCTACAACGCGGACTTCGACGGCGACCAGATGGCCGTCCACGTGCCGCTCTCCCTCGAGGCCATCCTCGAGTGCAAGCTGCTCATGATGTCGACGAGCAACATCTTCTCGCCCTCGAGCGGCAAGCCGATCCTCACGCCGTCGCAGGACATCGTGCTCGGCGCCTACTACCTGACCATCGAGCCCCGCACCAAGCCCGCCAAGGGCCAGCGCGTGCCGCTCATGTCCGGCCCGCAGGAGGTCCAGTACGCCAAGGCCGACGGCGCCCTCAAGATGCACGACTGGGTCGACGTCCCCAACCCGGACTTCGGCAAGGACACCGTCTTCGGCAACAAGGAGCGCAAGGTCCTCCGCACGACGGTCGGCCGCGTGATCTTCAACCAGATCTGGCCCGCCGCCCTCGGCTTCATCAACTTCCCCGTGCCGAAGGGCAAGCTGGGCGACCTCATCCTCAACACCTACAAGGTGTCCGGCGCCCCCGTCACCGTCGAGACGCTCGACCGCCTCAAGGAGCTCGGCTTCTCCACCGCCTTCCAGGCAGGCATCTCCATCGGCATCGACGACATGATCATCCCCGAGAACAAGAAGGAGATCGTGCACGACGCCCGCAAGAAGGTCGACGAGGTCGAGTCCCAGTACAAGAAGGGCATCATCACCTCCGGCGAGCGCTACAACAAGATCATCGACATCTGGACCGGCGCCACCGACCGCATCGCGAAGTCCGTCTTCGCGAAGCTCGAGGGCAACGACGGCCGCCCCGAGGTCAATCCGGTGTACATCATGATGGACTCCGGCGCCCGCGGCAACAAGCAGCAGGTCCGCCAGCTGTGCGGCCTCCGCGGCCTCATGGCCAAGCCCTCCGGCGAGATCATCGAGCGCCCCATCCTGTCCTCGTTCCGCGAGGGCCTCACGGTGCTCGAGTACTTCATCTCGACCCACGGCGCCCGCAAGGGCCTCGCCGACACCGCGCTCAAGACGGCCGACGCCGGCTACATGACCCGCAAGCTCTGCGACGTCGCGATGGACTGCGTCATCGCCGAGGAGGACTGCGGCTCCCGCGAGGGCATCTGGAAGAAGGCCATCTTCGAGGGCGACACCATGCTCGTGTCGCTCGCCGAGCGCATCACCGGCCGCTTCTCCGCCGACGACATCCACAACCCGCTCGACCCGACGAAGGTCCTCGTCGGCGCCGGCGAGCTCGTCACCGAGGAGCTCGCCCGCCAGATCGAGGACAGCGGCATCGAGCGCGTGAAGGTCATGTCGCCGCTCACCTCGACCAGCGAGCACGGCATCGACGCCAAGTCCTACGGCATCAATCCCGCCACCAACCGCGTGGCCAAGATCGGCGACTCGGTCGGCATCATCGCCGCCCAGTCGATCGGCGAGCCCGGCACGCAGCTGACGATGCGCACGTTCCACATCGGCGGCGTCGCCTCGGCCGGCTCCAAGAACCCCGAGATCAAGGTCCGCAACGCCGGCGTCCTCAAGTACCGCGGCCTCCGCCTCGTGCAGATGGAGGGCGTCGCCATCGTCCTGAACAAGACCGGATCCATCCAGATCCTCGACGAGAACGACCGCGAGCTCGAGGTCTACCCGATCGTCGTCGGCACCGTCCTCTCGGTCGGCGACGGCCAGAAGGTCGCCAAGGGCCAGACCATCGCGCAGTGGGACCCGTACAACATCCCGGTCCTCTCCGAGCGCGCCGGCACGCTCCACTTCAAGGACATGATCCCGGGAGTGACCGTGAAGCGCGAGCTCGACGAGGCCACCGGCCGCCTGGCCACCGTGGTCATCGAGCACAAGGAGGACCTCAACCCGCAGATCGAGATCCGCGACGA
>CAYWTK010000252.1:0-1866 GCA_964460895.1 uncultured Opitutaceae bacterium | reverse complement strand
GCCATCCTCGCCGAGGGCTGGGAGCCCGACATCCTCGGCCTCTTCGTCGGCCACGAGCACGGGGGCGAGCTGCGCGACGACCCGGCCCCGCTGCCACCCCAGATCCTGCTCTTCCTCGAGAACCTCTGGGACTACGCGGAGGGGGACGTCGCCGTCTTCCGCGACGAGGTGCGGCTCACCTACCTGCACGAGCTCGGGCATTACCTCGGGTGGGACGAGGACGAGGTCGCGCGGCGGGGACTGGAATGACCGCGCCTTCCCCGAGGGAACCCGGCCCAATCTTCGCTTTCATTCCCCGGATGATTCTGCTTATTCCGTCCCCTAACCCGCCCGCCAAGGCGGCCCTTCCGCACCCGCCCTTTCCCATGAAGAAGCTCCTCTCCACCCTGCTCGCCCTCGCCGCGCTCGCCGCGGCCGCGCTGCCCGCCGCCGCCCAGTCGGGCGCGGTGAAGCGCGAGACGCTCGTCGAGCGCCTGGACACCTGCGAGGCCATCCTCCAGGACCTGCAGTCGAGCACGAAGACCGCCATCCCGGCCGAGGTCCTCCGCCGCGCCCAGGGTCTCGTCATCGTCAACCAGGTGCAGGCCGGCGTGTTCCTCGGCATCAAGGACGGCTACGCCATCGCGATGGTCCGCCGCCCCAACGGCAAGTGGTCCATCCCCGTCTTCCTCCGCACCGCCGAGGTCTCGCTCGGCCTGCAGGCCGGCGTCCAGGCGCTCAACACCGTCCTCGTCATCCTCGACGAGCAGACCGCGCGCCTGCTGCTCAAGAACCGCTTCAACCTCGGCGCGGAGGCCAAGGCCCGCGCCGGCGTCCGCGGCGGCGAGCGCGAGGCGGTCAACCGCCAGCTCCTCGAGGGCGCCAACGTCCTCGCCTACTCGCTGCAGGAGGGCTACTTCCTCGGCGCCGCGGTCAAGACGGGCTTCATGCAGCCCAACGAGTCGGCCAACCGCGCCTTCTACAAGACGAACCACCGCACGCCCGAGCTGCTCTTCAGCGACTGGGTCACGCCGCCCGAGGAGACCCGGTTCCTCATCAACTACGTGACGCGCCTCACCGCGCGCTGAGTCCCCCGCCGGATCGTCCGGCCATCCGCCGACCCGCCGCCTTCCGCGGCGGGTCGCTTCGTTTGCGGAAGCGGCACGCTGCCGACGCTCATCTTGGAAAACGCAGTTCGACCCAGTCACAGAGGCCGAAGAGGCGGCACTGAGTTCACCGAGAGGAAGTTCTGCCGATCAGAGGACGATCCACTCGTTCACCCGCGAGGTGAACAAGAGCGATGGAACCTTCCGGGCCCGACTCTCTGTCTGCCTCCGGATTGCCTCCGTGTCCTCTGTGTCGAACTCCTGAATTTTGGATTGTTGGGCGGGGGTTCCCGCCTGCGCCAAGGCTACGGCGGGCCCGCCCGACCAACGCCCGTGCGGCTTCGGCCACGATTCGGAATGCAACAGGAGGCCGCGGAGAGCGCAGAGTTGCGGGACCGAGGGCGCCTCACTCGTTCCCGATCCTCGTTCTCTCCTCCCGCCGCGCGCGGCCAAAATCCTCACGGCTTCGGCTACAGCCGCGGAGAACTCAGACCTCCCGGCGCCCCTTCTCCGCGTTCTCGGCGGCCTCCTGCGAAATCGCCGAGTCGCGGAAGCGGCGAGGGTCTACGCCCCCCCTCTTTCTCTTTCCTCTTTCTCTTTATCTTTCTCCCGCCCGATCGAGCCCAGTCGCGGACGACCAAAGCCTCGCGGCGGGGCGCGCCGTTCTCAGAGGCGCGCCGACGTCTCTTGTAGGGCGGTCCCGCGGCCGCGGGACGACCCCGCCGTGAACGTCGCTGGAGGATTCACGCCTGAGATCGCGAACGAGCGACGGCGGGGTCGG
>CAYWTK010000251.1:0-1883 GCA_964460895.1 uncultured Opitutaceae bacterium | reverse complement strand
CGGTGGGCGCGGTGTAGAGGATGGTGATGCCGTGCCGGTCGATCATCTGCCAGAACCGGTCGGGCTCGGGCTGGTTGGGCGCGCCCTCGTAGAGGAAGATGGTCGAGCCGTTGGCCAGCAGGCCGTAGACGACGTAGCTGTGGCCCGTGATCCAGCCGATGTCCGCCGAGCAGAAGTAGCGGTCGCTGTCCTTGAGGTCGAAGACGTAGTGCGAGCTGAGCTTCGCGCCGAGCAGGTAGCCGGCGGAGGTGTGGAGCACGCCCTTCGGCTTCCCGGTCGAGCCGGAGGTGTAGAGGATGAAGAGCGGGTGCTCGGAATCGAAGGCCTTCGCGTCGTGGAAATTCGGCGCGCCCTGCCAGGCCTCGCGCCACCAGGTGTCGCGGCCCTCGACCATCGGGACGTCGTGGCCGGTGCGCTTGACCACGAGCACGGACTGCACGCTCGGCGCGCCCTCGAGGGCCTTGTCCACGTTGGCCTTCAGCTCGATGACCTTGCCGCGGCGCCAGCCGCCGTCGGCGGTGATGACGACCTTGGCCTTGCAGTCGTTGATGCGGTCCTTGAGCGCCTCCGGGCTGAAGCCGCCGAACACGACCGTGTGCACCGCGCCGACGCGGGCGCAGGCGAGCATCGCGATCACCGCCTCGGGGATCATGGGCATGTAGATCGCCACGCGGTCGCCGGGATGGACGCCCATGTTCTCGAGCACGTGGGCGAAGCGGCAGACGTGGAAGTAGAGCTGGCGGTAGGTGATGGTGCGGACGTCGCCCGGCTCGCCCTCGAAGATGAGCGCGGCCTTGTTCTCGCGGACCGTGCCGAGGTGGCGGTCGAGGCAGTTCTCGGAGACGTTCAACTTGCCGCCCACGAACCACTTGGCATGGGGCGGCTTCCAGTCGAGGACGCGCTTGAAGGGTTTGCGCCAGACGAGATGCTCGTTGGCCTGCCGGGCCCAGAACTTATCTGGGGCGTTGACAGACTCGGCGTGGAGCCTACGGTAAGTCGCGAAGCTGCCTAGGTTTGCCTGGGCTTGGAACCCGGCCGAGGGCTTGAATACGCGGCCTTCCCGGGACACTGAGGTGATCGTTTGGTCCGACACAGTTTCTCCTCTATTTTGGGGTGAAGCGAAGGCGGGGTAAATGGCCCCCGCGGATTCAACGGTCAAGCCCGGGCAGCTCAGCATCAACTCTTTGTATGGAAAACGACCAACCGCCGGGCGCATCCGCGCCTCAGGCTTCTGACCAGTCCCCCGCACCGCAGCCGGACAACTCCGTCCGCGTCGAGGGCATCCTCGACCTCGACAACAGCCGCAACGGCCTGCTGCTCGACCTTTCGCGCTACGGCAAGCGGCGCCCGACCGACCCGTTCGTGCCGCGCGAGCTCATCCGCCGCTTCAAGCTGAACCAGGGCAGCCTCGTCACCGCGCTCGCGACCCCCGACCCGCGCTTCCCCAACCCGAAGGTGCGCTTCATCGAGAAGGTCGACGGCCTCGACGTCGACGAGCGGCGCAAGATGATCGATTTCCCGAACCTGCTCACGATCACCCCCAACGAGCAGCTCAAGCTCGAGCTGAAGGACGGGCGCCTCACCACCCGCGTGGTCGACCTCTTCTGCCCCATCGGCAAGGGCACCCGCGGCCTCATCGTGGCCCCGCCCCGCACGGGCAAGACGACGATGCTCCGCGACATGGCCCTCGGCGTCCTCGAGAACCACCCCGAGTGCCACGTCATGATCCTGCTCGTCGACGAGCGCCCCGAGGAGGTCACCGACTTCAAGCGCAGCGTGCCCGCCGAGGTCTGGGCCTCGTCCAACGACGAGTCCGTCGAGAACCACGTCCGCGTCGCCGACCTCTGCATCGAGCGCGCCAAGCGCCTCGTCGAGGCCGGCAA
>CAYWTK010000250.1:0-1883 GCA_964460895.1 uncultured Opitutaceae bacterium | reverse complement strand
CTGGCCAACCTCGCCTCGCGCCCGGACGGCACCGGACCGTGGAAGCTGCACCTCGTCACCCCGCTCGAGGGCGAGAAGGTCCCGACCCAGGGCGGCCAGCGTCCCGCCATCCTCGCCGGCATCTCCCAGCAGGCCGTGCACGACGTGCAGCAGCGCCTGCTCGACTACCGGATGCTGCCCTACCGGCTTGAGATCGCGCCCCTGCCGCTCTTCGCCGCGCTCTACGACCGGCAGGCCCGGGCCAACGACCAGCGCGCCGTCGTCGTCGTCTCGATCGCGAAGGACCAGACCGTCTCCTACATCCTCGGCAAGGAGGGCGTGCACACGCCGGCGCCCCTGCACCACGGCTTCACCAGCGTGGTCGCGGCCGCCCGCAAGGAGATGCACCTCAACGAGGCGCAGGAGGTCGCGGACCGCCTGCACGACCCCGACGAGGAGACGCTGCTCCGCGCCTCGAAGTTCCTCCGCCCCATCGGCCGCGACCTCAAGGCCGTGATCGACTCCTACGAGCTCACCACCGGCCAGCCCGTGGGCGACATCTACTTCGACCACCTGCCCCCCTCGCTCGCGTGGATGGCCGAGCCGCTGGCGCAGATCGTGGGCCGGCCCCGCTACGAGATCGACTGCAACGCGTGGATGCAGGAGGTCGGCATGAGCATGCTGCCCGGCATGCCGGCCTTCGGGCCGCACTGGTTCGGCACCCTCAGCCTGCTCGCCACCCTGCCCCTGACCCAGCCCGCGCCCGAGGCGCGCGCCGACGAGCCGTTCAAGGCGCCGTGGCGCATCGACTGCCGCACCTCGGCCGAGCTGCCGAGCACCGCCGTCGTCGGCCGCAAGTTCCTCATCAGCGCGGTCGCCGGCGGACTCGCCGGCGTCGCCGCCATGATCGCGGTCTGGCAGGGCTACGCGGCCTGGGTGCTGCGCTCGGAGGTCGCGAAGATCGAGGCGCGCATCGAGGAGAAGCGGGGCGACTTCGCCCTGTACGAGAAGGCCCAGCGCGACCTCGCCGACCTGTCGGCCAAGGTCGACGTAGCCTGGAACATCCTCAACACGAAGATCGTCTACACCGACCTCCTGCTGGAGCTCGGCCGCACCAAGCCCCCCGCCCTCCGGATCGACTCCATCCTCGAGGGCGAGGACGGCATCGTCGTGCGCGGCGTGATCAACGAGCCGTCGAACCGCGCCAGCGCCATCCTCACCCGCTACGTGCACGAGCTCCGCGCCAACCCCGTCTTCAGCCCGGTCTTCTCCTCCATCCTGCTCACGGACCTGAGCCGCAGCCCCGACGCGGCGCAGTTCGCCTACGAGATCAACTTCCGGACCAAGCAGGGACTCTGATGCCCAAGTTCCTCGCCACCATCGTCGAGACCGTCCGCGAGCACCTGCTCGTGACCGTCAGCATCGTCGTCCTCGTGCTCTGCGCGGGCGCCGCCTACGGGCTGTCCGCCTACCGCGTCGACCTCGGCCAGCAGGAGAAGGCCCTGCAGGCCCGCCACGACGAGATGTTCTCCGGCGTCACCCAGCAGAAGCGGCTCGACGGCCTCGTGAACACGACCCGGGCCGCGGTCGACTACCTCGAGGCGCGCCTGCTGAAGGAGAGCGAACTCGCCACCAACCTCGACCGCTTCTACCAGGTCGAGGCCCTCACGGGCGTGAAGATCATCAGCGTCACGCAGATGTCCCCGCCCGCGACGATGGGCGCGAGCTCGCCGACGTACACCGCCTTGCCGTTCACCGTCCAGCTCAACGGCTCGTTCCCGCAGGTGCTCGCCTTCCTCCACGAGATCGAGTTCGGGTCCATCCCGGGCAAGATCACCCTGCTGACCATCAACCGCTCCGGCGGCGGACCCGCCGCGCCCGCCGCGCGCTCCGCCGCCCCGGGC
>CAYWTK010000249.1:0-1901 GCA_964460895.1 uncultured Opitutaceae bacterium | reverse complement strand
CGATGATCTTCCTCGCGGTGATGCCGCTGAACGCGGCGTTCTTCAACCTGCTCGTGCCCCTGCAGATCGGCGCGCGCGACGTCGCCTTCCCCCGCCTGAACACCTTCTCGCTCTGGGTCTTCGTCGCCGGCGCCATCATCCTCAACGTCGGCTGGCTCTCCTACGTCTTCCCGCAGATCAAGGCCGGCGCCCCCGACATCGGCTGGTTCGGCTACGCGCCGCTGACCTCGAAGGTCTACACGCCGGACTTCTCCACCGACCTCTGGATCCTCGGCCTGCAGGTGCTCGGCGTGTCCTCCATCGTCGCGTCGCTCAACTTCATCGTGACGATCATCAACATGCGGGCCCCGGGCATGACGATGATGCGCCTGCCGGTCTTCACCTGGATGGCGCTCATCACCAGCTTCCTCCTCGTCCTGGCGCTCCCGGCGATCGCCATCGCCCTCGTCCTCGTGATGTTCGACCGCCACTTCGGCACGAGCTTCTTCGAGGTCGCGGGCGGCGGGCAGCCGATCCTCTGGCAGCACCTCTTCTGGATCTTCGGCCACCCCGAGGTGTACATCCTCATCCTCCCGCCGATGGGCTACGTCTCGGAGATCCTCCCGACGTTCTCGCGCAAGCCGCTGTTCGGCTACCCCATCGTCGTCTTCTCCGGCGTCGCCATCGGCTTCATCGGCTTCGGCGTGTGGTCGCACCACATGTTCACCACCGGCATGGGCACGGTCGCGACCGCGGCCTTCGCCATCGCCACGATGGCGATCGCGGTGCCGACGGGCGTGAAGATCTTCAACTGGATCGGCACGCTCTGGGGCGGCCACATCATGACGCGCACGCCGATGATGTTCGCCCTCGGCTTCATCTGGATGTTCATGCTCGGCGGCTTCTCCGGCATCATGCACTCGGCGGCCCCGGCGGACGCCCAGCAGCAGGACTCGTACTTCGTCATCGCCCACTTCCACTACGTGCTCATCGGCGGCGCCACCTTCGCCCTGCTCGCCGCGATCCACTACTGGTTCCCGAAGTTCTTCGGCCGCCTCGTGCCGGAGTTCTGGGGCAAGCTGTCCTTCTGGGTCATCTTCGTCGGCTTCAACGTGACGTTCTTCCCGATGCACTTCCTCGGCCTGAACGGCATGCCCCGCCGCACCTGGACCTACGACGCCAACATGGGCTGGAACGAGGGCAACTTCATCGCGACGATGGGCGCCTACGTGCTCGGCCTCGGCATCTTCACCTACTTCGCGGTGCTGGTGTACACCTACTTCAAGGGCGAGAAGTCCGGCAACGACCCGTGGGACGGCCGCACCCTCGAGTGGTCCATCCCCTCGCCGCCGCCCGAGTACAACTTCAAGGCCATCCCCACCGTCCATGCCCGCGACGCCTACTGGTACGAGAAGCACCACCGCGAGGAGATCGCCAAGGAGCAGGCCGAGCACATGAAGGCGGAGGCCGCGCACGGCGGCATCCACATGCCCGACCAGTCCTGGTACCCGCTGGTCGCCTCGATCGGCCTGCTGATCGGCGCCCTCGGCTTCGCGTTCTACAGCATCCCGGTCGCCCTCGCCGGCGTCGGCATCCTCTTCCTCGGCTGCTACCTCTGGGCCCTCGAGGGTCCGGGCGGCTACCACATCCACATCGACGACAAGGGCAACGAGACCGTCTCGCGCCACTGAGCCGCAGGAATCCCTCCCCATGAGCAGCCACGCCGCCTCCGGCGCCATCGACCATCACCACGACCCGTCGACGACGACGGGCATTCCGAACAAGAAGCTCCTCTGGTGGGCCTTCCTCGCCTCGGACTGCATGTTCTTCGGGATGCTGATCTCGACGCACCTGGTCTACCGCATCAACCCGCCCCCGGGCACGCACGAGCCGACCCAGATCTTCGACATCGAGCTGACGTC
>CAYWTK010000248.1:0-2035 GCA_964460895.1 uncultured Opitutaceae bacterium | reverse complement strand
GCAGGTGGGCGATCTCGCGCTGCTGGTTCTTGTAGAGCGCGGCCTGCTGCTCCTTCCGCGCGTCCTTCTCGCTCAGGTAGTCGTCGTAGTTGCCCGTGTACTTGGTCAGCGCGCCGCTCTTCAGCTCGAGGATGCCGTTGCAGAGCGTGTTGAGGAACTCGCGGTCGTGCGAGATGATGAGCAGCCCGCCCGGGTAGCGCGTGAGGTAGTCCTGGAACCAGAGCAGCGCCTCGAGGTCGAGGTGGTTGGTCGGCTCGTCGAGCATCAGCAGCGCCGGCTCGCTCACGAGCAGCCGCGCGAGGTGCGCGCGCATGACCCAGCCGCCGGAGAAGGACTTCGCCGGCTTGTGGTGGTCCTCCTCGCGGAAGCCGAGGCCGGCGAGGATCTTCTTCGCCCGCGGCTCCAGCGTCCAATCGATGTCGTAGTCGTCGTCGTTCTCCGGGACCAGCTTCTTGCCGCTGGTGGCGATGTGCAGGACGGTCTCGTCGCCCACCGGCGCGCTCTCCTGCGGCAGGTAGCCGAAGTCGGCCCCGCGCTCCCACTCGATCACGCCCTCGTCCGGCTGCTCCTCGCCGAGGATGAGGTTGAAGAGCGTGGACTTCCCCGCGCCGTTCGGGCCGACGAGGCCGAAGCGGTCCGTGCGCGCGACGAAGAGCGACACCTCGGAGAAGAGCTCGCGGGTGCCGTAGGACTTGGCGACGTCGGCCAGGGTCAGCATGGGAAGCCGGCGAGTCAGCCCTCCGTCCGGGCCGCCGTCAACCGCCGCCTTCGCCCCCGCGCCCGCGTCACCCAGGAGGTGACAACCGCGCCGCGCGCCTGCGGCCCGGGGCGACCCGCTCCCGAGGGGGCGCTTCCCCCGAAGGGCGACCCCGCCCGCCACGGTGTCACCTATCGGGTGACGCGGCCTCCGCGGGTCAGCGGAAGACGGTGAGCGCGACGGCTCCGGCGACGGCGAGGGCGCCGCCGGCGAGGGAGCGCTTCGAGGGGCGCTCGCCCTCGAGCCAGTAGGCGAGGGGGATGACCGCGAGCGGCGCGCAGGCGGTGATGGCGAGCACGAGGCCGCTCGGCGCCGTGGCGAGCGCCAGCTGGAAGGTGCCCATGCCCAGCACCGGCCCGGCGAGGGCGTGCACGAGGATCCAGCCGTGCGCGCGCAGCGGCGGCGGCGGCCCGGCGGGCGCGCGGCCGCGGTCGATCCAGGCGCGCACCGCGAACCAGGCGAGCGTGATGCCGAGGCCGCCGAGCACGCGCTGGTAGGCGGCCGACAGGCCGTCCACCTCGACGCCGGCGGCGAGGTTCACCTCGAAACCGTGGCGGCTCAGGACGGCGCCGACGCCCTGTCCCGTGGCGGCGGCGAGGCCGAGGAGGATGCCGATCGGCCGCACGCGCACCTTCGGCGGGTCGCGGCGCGTCGGCACGAGCGCGACGACGATGCCGGCGAGCACCACCGCGACGCAGGCCGCCTGCGCGAGGGTCAGGCCGACGCCCAGCCAGAGCCACTCGACCGCGATGGCCACGAGCACGCTCAGGCACTGGTTCATCGTCGTCGCGAGCCGCGAGCCGAGCAGCGGCAGGGCGGCGAAGAACGCGATGTCGCCGAGTCCCATCCCCAGCAGGCCGCTCCAGAGGAACGCGCCCAGCCCCGGCCCCGCGTGTCCCGCGCCGAACAGGTAGGCCCACGCGCCGAGGAAGAGCAGGCCGACCGTCAGCCGCCCGAGGTTCGCGCGCATCGTCCCGACCGCCTGCTGGCTCCTGGCCGCGAGCACGGACGAGGCGGCGAAGAGGACCGTGGTGATGAACGCGTAGACCATCGTGGGGCCGGGAAACCTGCCCGCCCGCCCGACCCGGGGGCGAGCGCGATTTTGCCCCGCGGCCGTGTCACCCAATAGGTGACACGCCTCCGGGGCGGCGGGCTTCCCCGCCTCGCCCGAGGCGGACGGTCCGGACCGCCCGGGTTCCGCCCGGGCGGAGGTGTCACCTATCGCCTGGATTCCGAAGTTGGACTGCGGGATTGGGTGCGAGTGAGGGCCAGCTAGGG
>CAYWTK010000247.1:0-2042 GCA_964460895.1 uncultured Opitutaceae bacterium | reverse complement strand
GCGAAGGCCGACTCGTTGGCCTGCGAGTGCCAGAGCGAGCCGCCGGGCAGGTAGGCGCCGTAGGGCGCGTAGAAGACGGCGGGCACCTTCCATTCGCCGTTCGAGCGCCAGCGCAGGTTGGCGAGGTTCTGGACGAGCTGGTTGAAGCCGGGGAAGCTGAAATCCACGAACTGCAGCTCGAAGACCGGACGGCGGCCCATGAGCGCGAGGCCGCCGGCGACGCCGAAGATGGTGGATTCCGCGAGGGGCGAGTTGAAGACCTGCCCGGGGAAGTCGGTCGAGAGCCGCTGCGTGAGCCGGAACACGCCGCCCTTCGGGTCCTCGACGTCCTCGCCGAAGATCATCCGCCCCGGGTCGGCGTCGAGGCCGGCGCGCAGCGTGCGGTTGATGAGGTCGCCCATGCGGTAGGTGCCGGGCTTGAAGAGCTCCTCGCCCGGCTCCGGGCCGGGGCCGGTGACGTCGGTGAACAGCTCGTCGGCGCGCGGGTCCTCGGCCTTCTCCGCCGCGGCGTACTCGGCGCGCACGCGCTCCTTGACCTCCTCCTCCAGCCGCGCGAAGGCCTCGGGCGTGAGCTCGCCGGCGGCGATCATGCGGTCGCGCAGGATGCGGATCGGGTCGCGCTCCTCCATCGCCGCGATGTCCTCGCGCGAGCGGTAGAGCGTGTGGTCGTCGGAGCTGGTGTGGCTCGAGAGCCGCTCGAGGCGGGCCCAGAGGAAGACGGGGCCCTCGCCCGCGCGGAGCCGGGCGAGCGCGTCGCGCCCGGCGGCGTGCACCGCCTCGACGTCGAAGCCGTCCACCGTCCGCCACTGCGCGCGGTTGAGCACGTCGATCGCGAGCGGGTTGGTGCGGCGGGTCGGGGTGGAGATGCCGTAGGCGTTGTCCTCGACGACGAAGAGGACCGGCAGGCGCCTCTCCAGGGCGAAGCTGAGCGCCTCGTAGAAGTCGCCCTGGCGCGAGGCGGCGTCGCCGATCGTGGTCACGGCCACGTCGTCCTTGCCGTCGAGCTGCAGGCCCCAGGCCACGCCGCAGGCGGGCAGCAGCTGGGTGCCGAGGGGCGTGGGCACGCTGACGATGCGGTGCTCGCGGCTGGAGAAGTGCGAGGGCATCATCCGCCCGCGGGAGGCGGACTCCCGCTTGGCGTAATACTCGAGCGCGAGGTGCCGCGTCGTCAGGCCGCGGGCCATGCAGAGGCCGCGGTCGCGGTAGTAGGGCAGGAGGTAGTCGCCGGGCCGCAGCAGCGCGCCGAGCGCGGCGAGGGCCTCATGGCCGCGGCCGGAGACGTGGAAGTGGCCCTTGCCCTGCCGGTTCAGGCTCTCCTCGCGCAGGTCGCCCAGCCGGCTCTCCAGCATCAGGCCGAGCAGGTGGCGGCGCTGCTCCGCATTCAGGGTCGGGGACGCGGCGGAATCCATGGGGCGATTCGGGGGACGCCGACCATCGGCATTTTGTCATAACCGGCAACGGATTTTTCGTCCGACGCGGCGGTCCGCGCGGCGAAAATTCGCCTGCGCGTCCCCCGCCGGAGTCATGCGTTGAACCAGGGAGTTCACGGATTCAACGGATGGACCCGCGGCGCGAGGCTCGATCGGGCTCGGGCCTCGATCCGTGAGATCCGCGTCAACCGTGGTTCGGGCGTGTCTTCCGATTCCTTTTGCTGACACCCCGGAGGCCGAGAGACACCGATCCTGATTCGAACACTGATGCTTCGCCTACCGGCTCCGCTGAGGCCCCCCTCCGCCTCATCGGCTCCGGTTTTGGTTCCGGGGCGCGGCTAATCGCCGCGAAGCTCGGGACGCAGAGACGAAATCGCTCGGTCGGCGATCAGCCGACCCCCGGAAACACCCGAGCGGAGCCGATGAGGCGGAGCTGCTCTCCGTCGCATCGCCGGCAGGCGAGGCCGGGAGTGTTCCATCCTTCCGGGGACTTGAAGACGGGCCCTGGGTCCGTCGCCCTCGTTGCGGATCAGGCCGCGCCGGTGGCGCGCGCGAACCGCATCAGGCCGCCGCGGAAGGCGGGGAAGCCCGTGCCGAGCAGCAGCGCGAGGT
>CAYWTK010000246.1:0-2120 GCA_964460895.1 uncultured Opitutaceae bacterium | reverse complement strand
GCGTCGTTGGCGCCGGTCCAGACCTGCTGGCCCTTCTTGCCGAAGACGATCGCCGTGCCCGTGTCCTGGCACATCGGGAGGATGCCGCGCGCGGCGACCTCGGCGTTCTTGAGGAGCGTGAGGGCGACGTAGCGGTCGTTCTCCGAGGCCTCCGGGTCGTCGAGGATGGCGGCGACCTGCCGCACGTGCTCGGTGCGGAGGAAGAAGTTCGTGTCGTGGAAGGCCTCCCGCGCGACGTAGGCGAGCGTCTCGGGCGCGACCTTGAGCACCTCGGTGCCCTCGAACGACGCGACCGACACGCCCTCCTTCGTGAGCAGGCGGTAGTCGGTCGAGTCCGGGCCGAGGGCGAAGGTGTCCGAATAGGTGAACGCGGGCGTGGGCATGGCGACACCCTAGCCGGAGCGGGCGCGCGCACAAGCCGGCGGGCGGGGCGGGAGCACCTATCAAGCCGACGGCGGCGGCCGTCAGAGAATCTTCAGCTTGGGCAGGTCCTGCACGTCGATGTAGCCCACGGGGCGGCCGTCGGGATCGAGCGCGAACAGGTCGGAGATACGGTGCTGCTGGAAGAGCTTGAGGGCCTCGACGGCGAGGGCGTCGGCCGCGATGGCCTTGCCGCCGCGCGTCATGCAGCCGGCCACCGGCCGCTGCAGGAAGTCCGGGCCGCCCTGCAGCGCGGTCCGGCGGAAGTCGCCGTCGGTGAAGATGCCCGCGAGCCGGCCGGACTCGTCAACCAGGGCCACGGCCCCGGCCTTCGCCCCGGTCATGGCGAGGATCGCCTCCTGCACGGTCGTGCCGGCCGCCGGGCGGCGCGGGCAGGCGTCGCCGGTGCGCATGATGTCCTTCACCCGCAGCAGCAGGGTCAGGCCGAGGGTGCCCGCCGGATGGAACCGGGCGAAGTCCTCGCGGGTGAGCCCGCGGCTCTCCAGCAGCACCATCGCGAGGGCGTCGCCCACGCCGAGGGCCGCGGTCGTGCTCGCGGTCGGGGCCAGCTCCAGCGGGCAGGCCTCGCGCGGCGCGCGGTAGACGAGGCGGAGGTCTGCGCCCCGCGCCAGCTCGCTGTCGGGCGAGCCGGTCAGGGCGACGGTGCGCAGGCCGAACTTCTCGAAGAGCGGGAGCAGGCGGAGCAGCTCGGAGCTGGCGCCGCTGTTGGAGAGCAGCACCGCGAGGTCGCCCGCCGCGCAGAGGCCGAGGTCGCCGTGGAGCGCGTTGGTCGGGTCGAGGAAGCAGGACGGGACTCCCGTGCTGTTGAACGTGCCGACCAGCTTCTGGGCGATGTGCGCCGACTTGCCCACGCCGCTGAACACCAGCTTGCGGCCGGCGGCGACCGTGGACTCCACGGCGCGCACGACCGCGACGAAGTCCGCGCCGAGTCCCGCGGCGGTGGCGTCGAGCGCCTCGCGCTCGATCGCGAGGCATTGGCGGGCGCGGGCGAGGAGGGTGGAGTCGTCGAGGGGCATCTGAACTTGTAATCGCCTACGGGCGGCCGCAAACCTACGGCCCGGTCCCCGCCCAGCAACCCCTTTCCCGTCGTGCCGCGCCCCGTCGCCGTCCTCCGCCTCCTCCTGCCGCTCGCGGCGGCGCTGGCGCTGGGCGGATGCGCCGACGACGGGCGCCAATCCTACGCGACCGAGACCGACGAGCCGCTCTACCGCCAGGCGGAGCAGCTCAAGCGGGCCAACCGCAACCAGGAGGCGCTCTCCGCCTACCTCAAGGTGATCGAGAAGCGCGGCGACGACGCGCCCGAGTCGCACCTCGAGGCCGGGCTCGTCTACCTGCACCACATCCGCGACCCGATCGCGGCCATCTACCATTTCCGGAAGTTCCTCTCGCTCCGGCCGAACAGCGCGCAGGCGCCGCTCGTGCGGCAGCGGATCGACGCCGCCATCCGCGACTTCGCGCGCACGCTGCCCGCGCAGCCGGTCGAGAGCCAGCTCCAGCGCGTGGACCTCATCGCCGCGCTCGACAAGCTGAAGCTCGAGAACGACCTCCTGAAGCGCCAGCTCGCCGAGCTCCGCGGCGGCGCCGCGGTCGGGACCGAGGCGGAGGCGACGGCGGCCGCCCCGGCCGGGCCGGCCACGGACCTCTCGATCTCGCTCGACACGCTGCCGACCGTGCGGACC
>CAYWTK010000245.1:0-2156 GCA_964460895.1 uncultured Opitutaceae bacterium | reverse complement strand
GCAACCGCGTGACCGCCAAGGACGTCGCGCTGGCCCGCCGGTTCAGCGCGGTCGCCGGCCCGGGCTGAGCCGCGGCGCGGTCACTCGCCGGCCGAGGGGGTCTTGTTCGTCAGCAGCGATTCCTCGTAGTCGAGGAGGTGCTGCAGCGGGCGGTGCGTCTCGTCGGTGATGGCGTGGCGGCGCCAGAGGTCGTCCAGCGCGGCGCGCTCGGCCGCGAGGGCGGCGAGGCGGTGGCCGCGCTCGGCGGCGAGGTGCCGCGTGGAGCTGGCCTGCGCCTCGCCTTCGGCCGTGAGTTCGTTGAGGCGGTGCTCGTATTCGCGGATGATGACGCGCAGCGCCGAGGCCTCCTCCGCGCGGGCCGGGTCGGCCGCGGTCTCGCGGAGCCGGCGCAGGCCGGCCTCGACGGCGGTGACGCGCGCGAGCCGGTCCTCGCGGACCAGCGTGTCGTCGGGCCGCACCCGGAGCCGGCAGATGAGCCACTCCAGCGTCGTGCCCTGGAGCAGCAGCGTGACGAGGATGACGCTGGCCGAGAGGAAGATCACGATGTCGCGGCCGGGGAAGGGCGTGCCGTCGGCGAGCGTGGCGGGAATCGAGAGCGCCGCGGCCAGCGTGATGGTCCCGCGCATGCCGGCCCAGCCGCCCACGAGCAGCCACGCGCGCGGCGGACGCGGCTCGTCGCGCATCCACCGGCGGAAAAGCAGGTACGGCAGGTAGGCGCCCGGGTAGAACCAGAGCAGCCGCACGAGGATGGCGACGCCGGAGACGGCGGCGGCGAAGAGGACGAGCTGCCCGGCCGTGTGGCTCGCGGAGACGGCGCGCAGGATGGATGGGACCTGGAGGCCGAGGAGCACGAAGGCGAGGCCGTTGAGCCAGAAGAGGACGGTCGACCAGACCGTCCACGTGGTCTGGCGCGTGGCGGCGTCCATGCGCAGCGGGTCGCGCCAGCCGGCGTAGAGGCCGGCGGCCACGACGGCGAGGATGGCGGAGAGGCCGATCGCGCCCGCCGCGAGGTAGGCGGCGAAGGGCGTCATGAGCGAGAGGGTGGTCTCGAGGATCGCGTCCGCGCCGTGGACGCGCTGGAGCACGTCGCGGACCCGGCCGACGAGCCAGCTGACCGCGAGCCCGACGGCGAGGCCGCCCGCGGCGACCCAGACGAAGTTGGCGGCGGCGGACGCGGCGGAGAACGAGCCGACCGCGACCGCGGCGAGGGCGACGTTGAACGCGACCAGGCCGGTCGCGTCGTTCATGAGGCTCTCGCCGTTGAGCACCGCGGTCAGCCGCGACGGGACCTTGAGGCGCTGGGTGACGGCGGCGACGGCCACGGCGTCGGTCGGCGAGACGACCGCGCCGAGCGCGAAGGCCATGGCGAGGGGCAGGCCCGGCACCAGCCAGTGCGCGGTGAAGCCGACCGCGAGGGTCGTCAGCACGACCAGCCCCGTCGCGAGCGTGAGGACGGGGCGCCGGGCGGCGAGGAAGTCGCGCAGCGGCATGAGCCACCCGTCGGAGAAGAGCAGCGGCGGCACGAAGCAGAGGAAGAAGAACTCCGGGTCGAGCTCGATGCGGGGGAAGGCGGGCCAGAGCCCCACCAGCGCGGCCCCGACGACGTAGGTGATCGGCGCGGGCCACGGCAGCCGGCGGGCGGCGACGCTGAGGACCGTCAGCACCAGGAGGAGGACCAGCGCCTGTTCGATGCCCGTCACGGCGCCACCGTGGCCGCCGGCGGGGGGCAGGGGAAGCCCGGAGTGGCGCGGCCGGAAACCGTTTGCGCCGCCGGGGCGGCGGGGTACGGTCCCGCCCATGAGTGATTTCGCCCCCGCCGCGGAGGTCGCCTCCGCCCGCGACCTGCTGGACAAGGTCCGGGCCAACATGCGGCACACGATCAAGGGCAAGGACGACGTGATCGACCAGGCCCTCGTTTGCCTCCTCGCCGGCGGGCACCTGCTGGTCGAGGACCTGCCCGGCGTGGGCAAGACCACGCTGGCCTACTCGCTGGCGCGGTCGCTCGACGCCCAGTTCTCGCGCGTCCAGTTCACCAGCGACCTGCTGCCGAGCGACGTCACCGGCGTCTCGATCTACGACGAGACGGTGAAGGAGTTCGTCTTCAAGCCCGGCCCGGTCTTCGCCAACATCGTCCTCGCCGACGAGATCAACCGCGC
>CAYWTK010000244.1:0-2161 GCA_964460895.1 uncultured Opitutaceae bacterium | reverse complement strand
CCCTCACCCCGCCATCGCGCGGCCGGCGTGCCAGCCGGTGGTCCAGGCGGCCTGGAAGTTGAAGCCGCCGGTGACGCCGTCCACGTCGAGCACCTCGCCCGCGAAGTGCAGGCCGGGCACGAGCCGGCTCTCCATCGTGCGGAAGTCCACCTCCGCGAGGCGGACGCCGCCGCAGGTGACGAACTCGTCCTTGAAGAGGCTCTTGCCCGCCACGGCGAACTCCGCCTCCGCCACCTGCGCCGCCAGCGCGCGCAGGGCGGCGTTGCCCACCGTGGTCCAGGGCGCCGTGGGGGCCACGCCGGCCGCGGCGACGAGCCGCTCCCAGAGCCGGAGCGGCAGGCCGAGGGGGCAGAAGGTGGTGACCTGCTTGCGCGGCTCGGCCGCCCGCGCGCGCTCGAGCTCGGCGCGGGCGGTCTCGGCGTTGAGGCGCGGGGCCCAGTTGACGCGCAGCGGGAAGCGGTAGTCGCGGGCCGCGAGCTCGCGCGCGCCCCAGGCCGAGAGCTTGAGCACCGCCGGACCGCTCAGGCCCCAGTGCGTGACGAGCAGCGGCCCGCGCTCCTTCAGCGCCGTGCCGGGCACGGCGGTGGCCGCGTCCTCCACCGAGACGCCGGCGAGGCCGGCGAGGCGCGGGTCGTCGACGTGGAAGGTGAAGAGGGACGGCACCGGCGGCTCGATCGTGTGCCCGAAGGCCTGCGCGATGGCGAAGCCGGCGTTCGAGCGGTTGCCGCCGGTGGCGAGGAGCAGGCGGTCGCAGGTCACCGCCTCGCCGCCGGCCAGCTCGAGCCGGAAGCCGCCGCCGGCCGGAAGCCGCGCCGCCGCCCGGACCGCGCAGCCGGTGCGGACGACGACGCCCGCGCGCTGGGCCGCGGCCAGCAGGCAGTCCACGATGGTGGCCGAATCGTCCGTCACCGGGAACATGCGCCCGTCCTCCTCCGTCTTGAGCGCGACCCCGCGCCCCTCGAACCATGCCACCGTGTCGCGCGGCTGGAAGCGGCTGAACGCCCCCGTCAGCTCGCGGCCGCCCCGCGGGTAGCGCCGCGCGAGCTCGCGCGGCTCGAAGCAGGCGTGGGTGACGTTGCAGCGCCCGCCGCCGGAGATGCGGACCTTGGCGAGCAGGTGGGCCGTGGCCTCGAGGAGCGTGACGCGAACGCCCGGGGCCGCCTCCGCGCACGCGATCGCGGCGAAGAAGCCGGCCGCCCCGCCGCCCACCACGATGACGTCCCGGTCGCTCATCGCGGCCGAGCGTGCGCCCGCCCCGGCGGGCTCCAAGGCCAAAAAGCAGGGCGCCGCGGCCCACCCCTGGGCCGCGGCGCCGAGCACACTGCACCCGCCGCCCGCGCGGCGGTCGTTCGAAACTTCAGCCCTTCGGCGGCGGACGCTCGCCGCGGCGCTCCTTGCGCTCCTCCATGCGGTCCTTCCGCTCCTCCATGCGGTCCTTGGCCTTGGCGCGCATCTCGCGGGCCTTGGCGGCCTGCGCGGGCGTGAGGACGCCGTCGACCTGCTGGACGGTCGACTCGCGGAGGGCCTTGCGCTTCTCCTGCTTCTGCTCGCGGGAGAGGGAGGCGTCGTTGCGGATGGCCTCGGCCTGGGTGCGCTCGGCCTGGTGGATCGCCTGGACCTTGGCCTGCTGCTCGGGCGTCAGGCCCAGATGCTCGGCCATGCGGTCGGCCATCTCGGCGCGGCGCTCGGCGGGGGGCCCCTTCGGGCCTTCGGGCTGGGCTTGGAGGGAGGGGACGGCGACGGCGGCCGCGAGGACGGCCGCGAGGATCAGGACTTCGGTGGATCGCTTCATGGGATCGGGTGGTTGGGGGAGTTGGGATTCGGTGAATCTGCGGGCCAAGACGCCCCGACGGGGACGCCGTTTCACCGGCCGGCCGGATTTTTCCCCGGAAAAACGCGCGCCGCCGCGTAACCGCCCGGCCGCCGCGAACGTAGCCGCCCCGGCGTTGCGCCGGCCGGCGCGGCGGCTTTGCTGGCGGGGTGGACTTCCCCCAGCTCGCCGCCGCCGCCCAGCAGGTCGTGACCGCCGCCCAGCGGCGCCTGCCCCCGGAGGTCCGCGCCGCCGCCGCCGCCGTGCCGGTCTGCTACGAGCCCTGGCCCAACGACGCCATCCTCGCCGAGGGCTGGGAGCCCGACATCCTCGGCCTCTTCGTCGGCCACG
>CAYWTK010000243.1:0-2174 GCA_964460895.1 uncultured Opitutaceae bacterium | reverse complement strand
GGCGGAAGAGGGCGACGATGATGGCGAGGCCGACGGCCACCTCGGCCGCGGCGATGGTGAGGATGAAGAAGACGAAGACCGCGCCGTCGAGCGTGCCCTGGAAGCGCGAGAACGCCACCAGCGC
Source organism: uncultured Opitutaceae bacterium (assembly GCA_964460895.1). Classification (GTDB taxonomy): domain Bacteria; phylum Verrucomicrobiota; class Verrucomicrobiia; order Opitutales; family Opitutaceae; genus Didemnitutus. The sequence continues at coordinate 2,050 of CAYWTK010000243.1, read as the reverse complement.
GAGGGTCGAGGCGAGGAGCATGAGCTCGAGGCTCATGTAGATCACCAGCGTGTTGCGGCGCAGGAGCACGCCGAAGAAGCCGATGACGAAGAGGACGGCGCTGAGCGCGACGTAGGTCTCGAGGCTGTGCGGGTTCATGGCGCGTCCTCCACCGGGGCGAACTTCTTGCTCAGCACGATCACGCCGAGCATGGCGACGAGCAGGAGGAAGCCGACCACCTGCACCGGCAGGAGGTAGGTGGTGAAGAGCACCTCCGCGAACTGCTTCAGCGTCGGCGCCGCCGAGGCCGGCGCCGCGACCGGATCCACCGCCCGCGCCACCGTGTGCGCGCCGAGCATGAGGAGCAGGCCGCCGAGCGTCGCGGCCGCGACCGTCAGGGGACGGTAGGGCTTCAGCTGCCCGGGACGGGTGTCGAGCAGCATGATGATGAAGAGGAAGAGCGCGACGACCGCGCCGGCGTAGACGAGCACGAGGACCGCGGCGAGCAGGCCGGCGTCGAGCATGACGAAGAGCCCGGCCTGGCCCACGATGCTCAGGACGAGGAACATCGCCCCGTTGACGGGGTTCTTGTTCACCACGACCAGCAGCGCGCCGACGACCGTCAGCATCGCGAAGGTGTAGAAGAGGACGTTGCTCATTTCAGTAGCGGGTAGCGGGTAGCGGGTAGCGAGTAGCCGCGAGCGGGCGCACGCCGCATCCGGAATCCGGATGCCCGCTACCCGCTGCCCGCTGCTCGCTGCTCGGCTTCATCTCAATGGTGCCCTCCCGCGGTCTCCGCGGCGGCCTTCTTCTTGTCCCACTTGAAGTGCTCGTCGGGGAGCGTGCCGCCCAGCTCGTAGAGGCGGGCCTTGTTGTTGACCATCTCGGCCCGGGTGTAGCCCGACATCGAGTACTGGTTCTGCAGCCAGATGGCCTCCTCGGGGCAGACCTCCTGGCAGAGGCCGCAGTAGATGCACCGCAGCATGTCGATCTCGAACTCCTTGGGCGCCTTCTCCACGTGCGCGGTCGGCGCGTCGGCCGGGATCTCGCCGGGCGTGATGCGGATGGCCTTGGGCGGGCAGACGAACTCGCAGAGCTGGCAGGAGACGCACTTCTCGCGGCCGTGCGGGTCCTTCACCAGCGTGGGCACGCCGCGGTAGCCGGGCGGGATGGCCGGGCGCTGCTCCGGGTACTCCATCGTCACCTTCGGCTGGAACATGTGCTTCAGCGTGATCCCCATCCCCGCGAGGATCTGCGGGAGGTAGAGCCGCTCGGAGAGCGAGAGGGGGCGGCGTTCGACGACGTAGGCCATGGGCGGAAGGGGTCAGACGGCCGGGTGGGCCTGCGGGCGGAGGATGAGGAAGACCGCGGCGACGGTGGCGGCGGCGAGGCCGGCCCACGCCAGCGCGCCCGAGTCGAGCTCGATCAGCGCGATGGCCGCGGCGTAGAAGATGAGGTTGCCGATGGCGAGCGGCAGGAGCTTGCGCCAGCCGAGCTGCATCACCTGGTCGTAGCGGAAGCGCGGGATCGTCCAGCGCACCCACATGAAGACGAAGACGAAGAACAGCGTCTTGCCGAGGAAGACGAGGATCGAGGCGATCCCGAAGACGAACGGGTTGCCCGCCAGGCCGAACCAGCCCAGCACCGTCGCCAGCGGCAGCCAGGGCAGCGGGTTCCAGCCGCCGAGGAAGAGCAGCGTGAACACGCCCGAGCCGATGAGCATGTGCGCGTACTCCGCGACGAAGAACAGGCCCCACTTGAACGCGCCGTACTCGGTGTGGAAGCCGCCGACGAGGTCGGCCTCCGACTCCGGCATGTCGAAGGGCTGCCGGTTCGTCTCGGCGAAGAGCGAGACGAGGAAGATGAACGCCGACAGCGGCATGAGGAACACGAACCACATGCCGTCGAGGAAGCCCGTGCCGCTCTGGAACTTCACGACCTCGGTCAGGCTCAGCGTGCCCGCCGTGCCCGGGGCGTTGATCCAGAGGAAGACCGGGAGGACGGACAGCGTCATCGAGAGCTCGTACGAGATGAGCTGGGCCGAGGCGCGGATGCCGCCGAGGAAGGGGTA
>CAYWTK010000242.1:0-2199 GCA_964460895.1 uncultured Opitutaceae bacterium | reverse complement strand
TCGCCACCAAGCAGAAGCTCGAGGTCGGCGACAAGATGGCCGGCCGCCACGGCAACAAGGGCGTCGTCGCCAAGATCGTGCCGGAGGAGGACATGCCCTTCCTCCCCGACGGCACCCCCGTCCAGATCTGCCTCAACCCGCTGGGCGTGCCCTCGCGCATGAACGTGGGTCAGGTCCTCGAGACCCACCTCGGCTGGGCCTGCTCCAAGCTCGGGCTCAAGGTCGCGACCCCCGTCTTCGACGGCATCCCCGAGAAGCGCGTCCGCGAGTACCTCAAGGAGGCCAAGCTCCCCACCTCGGGCAAGAGCGCCCTCTACGACGGCCGCACCGGCGAGAAGATCGATCAGGAGGTCGTCGTCGGCTACATCTACATGATGAAGCTGAACCACCTCGTGTCGCACAAGATCCACGCGCGCGCGGTCGGCCCGTACTCCCTCGTCACGCAGCAGCCCCTGGGCGGCAAGGCCCAGTACGGCGGCCAGCGCTTCGGCGAGATGGAGGTCTGGGCCCTCGAGGCCTACGGCGCCGCCCACACGCTGCAGGAGATCCTGACCGTCAAGTCCGACGACGTGAACGGCCGCACGAAGATCTACGAATCGCTGGTCAAGGGCGACAACACCCTCCAGGCCGGCACGCCCGAATCCTTCAACGTCCTCGTGAAGGAGATGCAGGCCCTCGGCCTCGACATCAAGCTGGGCAAGCGCACCACGCTGTCCGAAGCCCTCGGCGGCAACCGCTAACACACCAATCTGGGAGCATCACGCCAATGAGCACCGAACAAGCTCGCGAAGAAGTCCGCCAAGTCATCGGGTCCGACGAGAACCCGTTCGACAGCGTCTCCATCACCGTCGCCGCGCCGGAGACCATCCGCGCGTGGTCGAAGGGCGAGGTCAAGAACCCCGAGACCATCAACTACCGCACGTTCAAGCCCGAGCCGGGCGGCCTCTTCTGCCAGAAGATCTTCGGCCCGGTGCGCGACTACGAGTGCGCCTGCGGCAAGTACAAGCGGATCAAGTACAAGGACGTCGTCTGCGACCGCTGCGGCGTCGAGGTCACCATCGCCCGCGTCCGCCGCGAGCGCATGGGCCACATCGAGCTCGCCGTCCCCGTCGCCCACATCTGGTTCCTCAAGAGCATGCCGAGCCGCCTCGGCCTCCTGCTCGACATGACCGCCCGCTCCCTCGAGCGCGTCATCTACTACGAGAACTACATGGTGACGAACCCGGGCAAGACGCCCCTCGAGCTCAAGCAGCTCCTCACCGAGACCGAGTTCCAGCAGGCCGTCGACGAGTACGGCGCCGACGCCTTCGTCGCCAAGATGGGCGCCGAGGCCGTGCGCGACGTGCTCACGCAGATCGACATGGAGGCCGTCGTCGCCGAGCTGCACGAGACGATGCGCGCGACGCGCTCCAAGCAGATCAAGAAGAAGCTCTCGAAGCGCCTCAAGGTCATCGGCGGCTTCATCGCCTCGAAGTCCCGCCCCGAGTGGATGGTCCTCGAGGTCCTGCCCGTCATCCCGCCGGACCTGCGCCCGCTGGTCCCGCTCGAGGGCGGCCGCTTCGCGACGTCCGACCTCAACGACCTCTACCGCCGCGTCATCAACCGCAACAACCGCCTGCGGAACCTGATGCAGCTGAAGACGCCCGACGTCATCATCCACAACGAGAAGCGCATGCTCCAGGAGGCCGTCGACGCGCTGTTCGACAACGGCCGCCACGGCCGCCCCGTCACGGGCGCCGGCAACCGCGCGCTGAAGTCGCTCTCCGACATGCTCAAGGGCAAGCAGGGCCGCTTCCGCCAGAACCTGCTCGGCAAGCGCGTGGACTACTCGGGCCGCTCCGTCATCGTCATCGGCCCCGAGCTCAAGCTCAACCAGTGCGGCCTGCCGAAGAAGATGGCGCTCGTCCTCTTCGAGCCGTTCATCATCCGCCGCCTCAAGGAGCTCGGCTTCGTCCACACCGTGCGCGGCGCGCGCAAGATGATCGAGAAGAAGTCGCCCGAGGTCTGGGACATCCTCGAGGAGGTCACCAAGGGCCACCCGGTGCTGCTCAACCGCGCGCCGACCCTCCACCGCCTCTCCATCCAGGCCTTCGAGCCGGTCCTCATCGAGGGCTCGGCCATCCGCATCCACCCGCTCGTCTGCACCGCCTACAACGCGGACTTCGACGGCGACCAGATGGCCGTCCACGTGCCGCTCTC
>CAYWTK010000241.1:0-2207 GCA_964460895.1 uncultured Opitutaceae bacterium | reverse complement strand
GGGCTCCGCGGCGCGCGCGGCCGCGGCGAGGCCGGCCGGGGAGAGCGCGGCGAGCGCGTCGGCCTGGCGCCGCACCGCGGCGGGCAGCTGCTCCACGACCGCCTCGTTGCGGCCGGCGGAGAGCGGGCCGGCCGCGAGGAGGAGGAGGGCGACGAGCAGCGGCGGGCGGCGCATGGCGTCAGTGCACGAGGGGGGAGAAGGCCGAGCGCTCGAGGACGGCCTGGAAGAACGCCGAGCCGCCGGCCGCGCCGCCGGTCCAGAGGCGGACGCCGAGGTGGAGCAGGTTCGCGAGGAAGACGCAGAGGACCGCGCCGGCGACGAGGCCGATGAAGAGCGGCTTGCTGCGCTTGTAGGTGTGCATGCCGCCGTACTTCACGACCAGCAGCTTGGTCAGCCACGCGAGGAAGACGCCGCCCCAGAGGACGGACGTCTCCTGGTTCACGCCCTCCGGGCGCACGTAGGGCGTGGCCCAGGAGAAGTAGAGCGCGAGCAGCGTCACGAGGTAGCCGAGGGGGTGGAGGGGAAAGGACAGGAAGCGCTGGCGGGCCGCGAGCAGCAGCGCGGTGACCGCGGCTCCGGTGGCGAGCGCGCCCATGCGCAGCCAGTTCACCGTGTCGAACTGCGCGAGTCCCGGCTCGCCGAGGAAATGCGAGACCCAGAGCGGCGCGGTGGCGACGTTCGGGGAGCTGATCGGGCCGAAGGGCGGGAGTCGCCGGTCGGCGTAGAAGTCGCCGCCGAACCAGTACGCGAAGAGGAGGAACGACCCCAGGCCGGCCGCGAGCGCGGTGGCGAACGCCGCCGCGCCGCCGAGCGCCATCCAGCGGTAGGGCAGGCGGTGGCGCCGGGCCAGCTCGATGTTCTCGAGGTGCTGCGGCAGGGTGCGGAAGAGCATCGTCGCGGGCAGGAACACCACCTGGACGAAGGCGGCGAAGACCTTCGCGCCGGTCGCGCCGGTGAGGCCGAAGATCATCGGCAGCTTCGTCATCTCGAAGAACGCCGGGACCGGCGGCAGCCCCGTCTCGGCGCGCGCGCGCGCCACCGCCACCGTCTGCGCCAGGAGGAACGCCGCGAACAGCAGCAGCAGCGGCAGGTGCCGCACGCCGAGGTCCCAGAGCAGCCAGAGGATGAGCGGCGGGAGCAGCACGAGCCCGAGGCGGGTCGGCCAGGGCGCGACGAAGTGGCCGGGGGCGTAGCCCGCGGCGGGCGCGGGCTCCGGCGCCCCCCGCGTGCGCCACGCCTGCCAGAGCAGGAACCCCGAGAACACGGCGGAGGCGCCCACCAGCTGCTCCATCGCGAAGGGCACGAGCTTGCCGCCCTCGAAGCCGGTGTAGTTGCTGTCGCGCAGGTCGGGGATCCCGAGCTTCACGGCCCACAGGGCGGCGGTGTAGAGCAGGAACGTGGCCCAGATCGAGAAGCTCAGCTGCAGGCTGAGCAGGTACGCCAGGCCGATCACGATGGGCGAGACGACGAATAGCAGCGCGGGCATCAGGCGGAACGCGCCGCCGAGGCGGTTGAAGACGGCGTCGTTCAGGTCCACGAGCGGCACGAGGCGCTGGGCCGTCCAGCCGTAGTGCCCGAGCACCTCGAGCAGCAGGACGGCGGCGCCGGCCGCGAAGCCGACCCAGAACAGCGGGTAGAAGGGCCGCTTCCGCGGCTCCGGGTCCTGCACGTCCGCGCTGAGCTCGAGCCGGAAGTCGTGGCGGATGAGGTGGTCGGCGAACTCGACGAGGGGGAAGGCGAGGTTCTCGCGCTCGACCCACTTGCGCCGCAGCCACTCGGCGAGGCACATGAGGAAGAGGAAGAGGGCGGTGAAGAGCAGCGCCCAGCGCAGCAGCGGGCCGAGGAAGAGCGACCACGGGACGCGGGCGAGCAGCTCGGCGAGGTTCTCCCGGACGGACCGGTGCTCGCGGGCCCCGCGCTCGGTCGGGTCGTCCCACAGGCCGTAGCGGAACGCGCGGAGGTTGTCGTTGGCGCCCCCGGGCTCGGCGAGGCGGAAGAGCGTCTGGCGCTCGGTGCGCGAGAGGCGGAGCACGAACTCGGCCCGCGCCTCGTCGAACGCCGCCTCGTCGAGGACGGCGAGGCGGGCGAGCGTCTGCTCGCGCACGAGCCGCCGCAGGCGCAGCCGGTCCGAGGCGGCGAGCGCGCCGAGGGCGGCGCGCAGCGCGGGCTCGCGCTCGGCGAGGAGGGCGAGCCGCGGGCCGAACGCG
>CAYWTK010000240.1:0-2272 GCA_964460895.1 uncultured Opitutaceae bacterium | reverse complement strand
GGCGGGCGGCGCGCCCGTCGCCGGCGCAGAGGCGGGCGACCGGCTGCCGATCGAGGTCGTCGCCTACTCTCCGCCCGCGGCGGGCGGCCGGCGCCGCGCCGCGCGCCGCCGGGCCTGGCCGCTCGCGGCTGCCGCTGCCGCCATTCTGGTCGTGGCGGCCATCATGCTGCTCGCGGCGTCCGTGGCCGTGTCGGTGCGCACCGCGCCGGAGGTGGACGCGCCGCGCGTGGACTTCGCCGGCAGCGCGCTAGAACTGCCGCTCGGCGACCGCTGGCTGGTGCTGCCGGGCGAGTACCGGCTCGAGGTGCGCGCCGAAGGCTACGCGCCGGCCGCGATGCAGGTCGCGGTCGAGCGCGGCGCGGCCAACGACTTCGTGGTTCCCCTCGAGCGGCTGCCCGGACGCGTGCGCTTCGACACGGGCGGCGTCGCCGCGGCGCTCACGGTGGACGGGACCGAGCTCGGTTCCGTGCCCGGTGAGCACGAGTTGCCGGCCGGCGCGCGGGCCGTGCGCATCGTCGCCGAGCGTCACGAGCCGTGGACCGCGGAGGTGATCGTGGAGGGCGGCGGCGAGCTGCAGGACCTGCGCGTCGCGCTGGTGCCATCGTATGCCGCGGTCAGCGTGCGGAGCGTGCCGGCGGGCGCCCGGGTGCTGGTCGACGGCCGCGAGCTCGGCGTCACGCCGCTCGAGACGACCCTCGACGCCGGGCGCCACCAGCTCGAGCTGCGGCATCCCGACTACCGCCGCTTCGAGACGCCCGTGACGGTCAAGGCCGGCGAGCCGCTGGTGATCGGGCCGGTGGAGCTCGGCGTGCCGGACGGCACGCTCGCGGTCTCGAGCAGCCCCGCCGGCGCCGACGTCAGCGTCGGCGGTCGCTACCGCGGCCGCACGCCGCTGCGCGTCGCGCTCGCGCCGGGCGTGCCGCACGAGGTCGTGGTCTCGCGCGCCGGCCATGCGCCCGCGACCCGCACGGTCAGCGTCGCCTCGCGCGAAACCGCGGCGCTCTCGCTCGCCCTCGAGCCGGTGCTCGGCGAGCTGACGCTGCGCGGTGAGCCGGCCGACGCGGAGCTCTACGTCAACGGCGAGCGGCGCGGCCCGGCCAATCAGACGCTGAGGCTGCCGTCGGCGCCGCAGCAGATCGAGGTGCGCAAGGCGGGCCTCGCGCCGTTTCGCAGCACCGTCACGCCGCGGCCGGGCCAGCCGCAGGTCATCGAGTTCGCGCTGGCCTCGCCGGAGGCCGCGCGCGCCGCGCGGCTCGCGTCCTCGATCCGCGCCTCCACCGGCCAGGAGCTGCGCCTGGTGCGGGGCGGCCGCTTCGTCATGGGCAGCGCGCGCCGCGAGCCGGGCCGCCGGTCGAACGAGGCGCAGCGCACCGTCGCGCTGGAGCGCCCGTTCTACATCGGCGTGCACGAGGTGACCAACGCCGACTTCCGCCAGTTCCGCGCCGCGCACAAGTCCGGCATCTACAAGGAGGAGACGCTCGACCTCGACCGGCAGCCGGTCGTGCGCGTGAGCTGGCAGGACGCCGCCGCCTTCTGCAACTGGCTGTCGGCGCGCGACGGCCTGCCGCCCGCCTACGTGGGCTCGCCCGGCGCGCTCAGGCTCGCCGATCCGGTCACCACCGGCTACCGGATGCCGACCGAGGCCGAGTGGGAGTTCGCCGCGCGCTTCGACGGCAGCGCGGCCACGCGGCGCTATCCCTGGGGCGATGCCCTGCCGGTGCCGGCGCGCTCGGGGAACTACGCGGACCAGTCGGCGCTCTATCTCTCGCCGGTGGTCATCACCGGTTACGATGACGGGCACCGCGTGTCCGCCCCGGTGGGCAGCTTCCCGGCGAACCCGCTCGGCCTGCACGACCTGGGCGGCAACGTCATGGAGTGGACCTCCGACCGCTACACGATCTACGTCACGGGGTCCGACGAGGTCGCGACCGACCCGGTCGGGCCGAGGGAAGGCGAGACCTGGACCGTGCGCGGCTCGAGCTGGCTGACCGGGCGGACGCCCGACCTGCGGCTCGCCTGGCGCGACGCGGGCGCGGGCGGCAGCCCGGACCTCGGCTTCCGGATCGCGCGATACGCGGAGTGAGCATGCGCCAGGCCGCCTTGACCGCAATCCTGCTCGCCATCGTCGCGGCCGCGGCGTGGGCGGTGGATGCGCCGCGCGAGCCGCCCGCCGCCGCCGCGCCGCCGGAGGACGAGTTCGCCTTCCCCGACGAGGCGCAGGTCCCGCCGCGGCCGCCGGCCGCGCCGCCCGCGGCGCCCGCCGGCGACGGCG
>CAYWTK010000239.1:0-2347 GCA_964460895.1 uncultured Opitutaceae bacterium | reverse complement strand
CGTCACGCTGCTCGGCGGCGTCACCGTGGGCGACGGCTGCGTCGTGGGCGCGGGCAGCGTCGTCACCGCCGACCTGGCCCCCGCGAGCATCGCGGTCGGCGCACCCGCGCAGGTGGTCCGGCGCCGCGCGTGAACCCTAGACCGAGCTGCTCAATGTCTTCCGTCATCCTCGGAGTCGGCGGCTATCTCGGTCACGACTCGAACGCCGCGCTCATCGTCGACGGTCGACTTGTCGCGGCGGCGCAGGAGGAACGGTACACGCGCCGCAAGCATGACGGGACCTTTCCGCATCGCGCCATCGCGGACTGCCTGCGCGCGGGAGGACTCGATCACGCCGACGTGACGGACGTGGTCTTCGCCGAGAAATCGCTGCAGAGCCAGCTCTACGACGCCACCGGTCGTCCCGGCAGCGCGCTTACGCGGGCCTGCGCGCGCCTGCTGCCCGAGACTTGGGGAGGCTACTACATCCGGCCCGCGCGGGCTGCGTTTCCCCGCGCCCGATTCCACCATGCCTGGCATCACCTGTCGCACGTCGCCGGCGCGTTCCACACCTCGCCGTTCGACCGCGCCGCCTTCCTCTGCGTGGACGGCAAAGGGGAGGACTACTCGGCGAGCGCCGGAGTGATCGACGCGGCGGGGGTGCGCCTCCTTTGGGAGCAACCCTACGAGAACGGCCTGGGGATGTTCTACACCCTGATCACCTACTTTCTCGGATTCGCTTCCTTCGGCTCCGAATACAAGGTGATGGGACTGGCCCCCTACGGACGCCCCCGGCACGTCGATTCCCTCGGAGGGCTCTACACGACGGACGAACGCGGCGGCTTCCGGCTGCGCCGGGACATTCGCTTCAACGAATCATCGATCATGGGCGCCCTTCCGTGGGTCGGCACGGTGCTCGGCCTGCCCCCGCGCGGCCGCCACGATCCCCTTGGGGCGGAGCACGTGGACCTCGCCGCCTCGCTGCAGGCGGTCTTCGAGGAGGAAATCCTCAAGATGGCCCGTTTCGTCCGGTCCGAGACCGGCGAGGATAACCTGCTCTTCTGCGGCGGCTGCGCCCAGAACTGCGTCGCCGCCGGCCGGCTGCGGTCACGGGGCGTCTTTTCCGCCGTCTTCAACTCACCGGTCGGCGGCGACATGGGCTCCGGACTCGGCGCGGCCCTGCTGTTGGAGCGCGAGCGCCGTTCCGGCGGCCGAGTGACGGTCGATGCCCGGGGCTACTGCCTCGGCAGCGAGCCCGGACCCGCGCCCGCGGAGGCGCGGCCGTGGAGGGTCGAGCACGAGGGCGACCTGCACGCGTTCGTGGCGCGGGAGTTAGCCGCGGGCAGGATTGTCGCGGTCGTGCGAGGCGGCATGGAGCTTGGCGCCCGGGCGCTCGGAGCCCGCTCTATCCTCGCCGACCCCCGCGTCCCCGGGATGCAGTCGCGGCTGAATCTGGCGGTCAAGTTCCGCGAGTCCTTCCGCCCCTTCGCTCCAGCCATTCTGGCAGACTGCGTCGGCGACTGGTTCGATTCGTCGGCCGAGTCCGACTACATGAACTACACCGCCTACCTGCGGCCCGAGCGGCGGACACCGCCGCCGACGGAGCTCACCGGCCTGAGGGAGCGCCTCGACTATCCGCGCTGCGCCATCCCCAGCGTCGTCCACGTGGACTTTTCCGCCCGTCTCCAGACGGTGCGCCCCACCGTTCATCCGGACCTCCACCGCTTTCTCGTGGCCTTTCGGGACCTGACCGGCGTCCCCATCCTCATCAACACCTCCTTCAACGTGGCGGGGCAACCGATCGTCCGCACGGCCGCCGAGGGCTGGGAGTGCTTCGTGAACACCGAGATCGACCTGCTCGTGCTCAACGACGAGGTCTTCCGCAATCCCGGCGGCAGGAGCCGCGAGGAAAAGGTCGCCTGGCTCGGGCAGTTCGCCGCCACCGCCTAGCCGCACGGACCTTCACGTGGAACCGAACTGGATCGCCGAGCTCGCTGCACGTCTCGGTCTACCCCAGGGGGACTTCTTCCTGCGCCTCTACGGCTTCCTGCCACCGTGGCTCGCAGCCAGCGCGCTTTTCGCCGCCGCCGCCGTCTTCGCCTACGTTCGTCTGCGGCCGCGCATCGAAGCCGTGTCCGGCGACCGCCTTGCGTCCGGACGCGGCGTCGTGGGCTTCGTTCTCTTCTGCGCCGCCCTCGTTCTGCTCCTCGACGGTCCCGGCCTCGTGCACGGGTTCTTTCGGCAAGATGACTTCTCCTTCCTCCAAGTCGCACAGGCATCCGAAAACGTGAGCGCGCAGCTCCTGTTGCGCCACGGTACAGATTCAGGACATAGGTGACACAACAGGTTCAGGACATGGGTGACACTC
>CAYWTK010000238.1:0-2377 GCA_964460895.1 uncultured Opitutaceae bacterium | reverse complement strand
GCTCTTCCTCTCGGCGCGCGGCAGCGACTGCGGCATCGCCAACGTCAACATCGGCTCCAGCGGCGCCGAGATCGGCGGCGCCTTCGGCGGCGAGAAGGAGACCGGCGGCGGCCGCGAGAGCGGCAGCGACTCGTGGAAGCAGTACATGCGTCGCCAGACGGTGACCGTGAACTACTCCGACCAGCTCCCGCTCGCGCAGGGCATCCGCTTCGGCGACTGAGGACGGGCAGGGGGGAACACTGATCTCCGCTCATCTCCGCTGATCCGGAGGAGGCGGATCTGGTGGGTTGGAAATCTTTCTCTTTCCTCTTTCTCTTTCTCTTTCTCTTTCTCTCGGTTTCGTCCCGCCTCGACCGGCGCCCGGAGGTCGCCGGCTACCCCCGGATACGCCGCATCGTGGGTAGCCCGGGCACTCCGAGCACGGGAAATCGGGTGTAGCGGAACCCGTCAGGGTTTCGCCCGACCGCGGCTTCGGCTGAAGAAAAGGAAAGGGAGAGAACCCGGACCCTCGTCCTTGCTCCCCAGCCGACCAAGCATTCTCACAGGAGACCGCCGAGAGCGCAGAGAACCGGCCCCCCGACCTCTGCGTCCCTCCGCGCCCTCCTGTTCCCACCTGGATCGTAGCCGAAGCCGTGAGGCTTTGGCGCCCGCGGCGAAAGCCGAGAGAACGAGAAAGAGAACGAGGAACGAGAACGAGTGAAGGCAGTCGCTCGCGGTGCGCGAGCCACCCGACGGGAGAATGATAAAGAGAAAGAGGAAAGAGAAAGATTCCGGCCATCGACCCTCGAAGACCGATCGCCCCGGCTTTCTCACAGGAGGCCGCAGAGAGCGCAGAGAATCGGTCCCCGACCTCCGCGCCCTCCTGTTCCCACCCCGATCGTGGCCGAAGCCGTGAGGCTTTGGACGAGCGCGGCGGAATCCGAGAGAATGGGAACGAGGAACGAGAACGATCGAATGCAGTCGCTAGCGGCGCGCGGCGATTCGACAGGAGAAAGATAAAGAGAAAGAGGAAAGAGAAAGATCCCGGAGCCCCGCTCCTCACCTCCCCAGCTGAACAAACGTTCTCACAGGAGGCCGCCGAGAGCGCAGAGGACCGGCTTCCCGATCTCTGCGTCTCTCCGCGCCCTCCTGTTCCCACCCGGATTGTGGCCGAAGCCGTGAGGCTTTGGACGCGCGCGGCGGAAGCCGAGAGAACGAGAAAGAGAACGAGGAACGAGAACGATTGGAGGCAGTCGTTCGACGCGCAGCAATCGGTCGGGGGAAAGATAAAGAGAAAGAGGAAAGAGAAAAATCGAGGACTCTCGACCCTCGACCTTCGCCCCTCGACGCGTCCGGCGCCCGGCGCTCCGCCCTCCGCGTTCCGCGCTCCGCTACCGATACAGCCTGACCAAATCCGCCGTCCGCACCCAGCCGGTCTGGCCGCCGGGGAACTCGAGGCGGGTCCAGCCGAGGAAGGTGCGGTCGGCGACGGCGAGGGAGCCGGCGGAGAGGGCGGTCGCCTTCTGCGTGTCGGCCTCGGTCGGGATGCTGCGCAGGGTGGTCGGCTGCCAGACGAAGACCGCGCCGGGTTGGGCGAGGACGCCGTAGGTGCGGAGCGCGAGCGTGCCGGCGCCGGCGGCGAGGATGGCGACGAGCACGACCGCGAGGGCGGCCGGACGCGCCCAGGGGCCGGTGCGGCCGTAGGCGTGGAGGAGCAGGAGTCCGAGCGCGCCCGCGAGCAGCAGGGCGGAGCCGGCGATCACGAGCTGCCATTCCCCGGGGGACGCGGCGCGGGCCAGGGCCTTCGGGCCTTCGCCGCGGGAGAACTCGACCAGCTCCGGCGGCGCGAGGCCGGAGCGCTGGAGCCCGAGCGCGAGGTCGGCGCGCGCGGTGGCGTCGCGCGGCGCGAGAAGGAAGCCGGACGTCCAGTGTCCGGCCGCCTCCGCCCAGCGGTCCTGCTGGGCGAGCGCGAGGCCGAGGTTGTGGCGCGCGGCGGCGTCGTGTGGCGCGGCGGCGAGCGCGTCGCGCCAGGCCTTCTCGGCGGCGCGGAAATCCCCGCGGCGGTAGGCCTCGGCGCCGTCGGCCGCGCGTACGGCGGCGGCGGGCAGGAGCGCGAGGGCGAGGACGAGGAAGGGCAGCAGGTGGCGCGGGGCGAAGAGCGAGCGCACGGGCCAGCGCGGGACGACGGTGGCGCGGAGCGCGCCCTCGGCGCGCAGCACCCAGTCGTCGGGCAGGCGGGCGTCGCGCGCGTGCTGCGCGCGGTCGGCCTCGTCCCACAGCGCGGTCCAGGCTGCGGCCGCGGCGGGCGCGCGGCGCGTCACGGCGGCCCGCAGGCGGGGCGCGGCGGGGGCGGCGTGCGGCACCTCCCAGAGCGCTGCGACGTGCCGCTGCCAGGCGC
>CAYWTK010000237.1:0-2405 GCA_964460895.1 uncultured Opitutaceae bacterium | reverse complement strand
GCCCTTCGCCATGACCTGCTCGTCGTCGAGCCAGATGTCGAAGTCGCGGCCGACGCAGTCGATGTGGGTGGTGCTCTTCCAGGGCTGGCCGGTGTGCTCACTGTAGGGGTGGCCGAAGGCGATGTGGATGCCGGGGATCTTCTCGTCCTGGAGGATGTGCCCGATGACGTGGGTGCAGGCGAGGTTGGTGCCGATGGCGAACTCGCCGACGCGGTTCGAGTTCTCGTCCGTGTGGCAGTACTTGTCGAATTCCTCGAGCAGCTCCTTGTTCGCGCAGGCCAGGCCGGCGATGCGGTTGTCCTTGATGTCGATGGTCAGCGGGGTGGCCCCGATGTCGCCGTACTTCTGGCAGAGGTAGTCGCCGACGACGCCGTCCACGACGAAGCGCCCGTTCGAGTTGAAGGGCGAGGTGAAGATCTCGCCGCCCGGCAGGTTGCCCCATTTCTCGGGCGTGATGAGGCCGGCGGTCTTGACCCACTTCAGGTCGGGGGAGAGCTCGGCCACGTAGTCGGTGCAGGCGGCGGTGCGGCAGGTGACGCGCCGGGCCCGGCGGCACTTCTCGATCAGCCGCTGCGAGAGGGCGTCGACGGCGACGAAGTCGGCCCGCATGCCCTCGAGCATGATCTGCTTGTTGATGTTCACCATGTGCCCGTGCCGGAGGCGGTGCGGATTGATGACGTCCATCATCTGCATGCGCGTGCGCAGCTCGCCGGTGTGCGTCTGGCAGGCGTAGATCGAGACCTGGGACTGGGCGAGGTGGGCGAGGATCTCGGCCGGCATGTCGCGGTGCGGGCGCGGGGCGTACTCCTCGAGGATGAACACGTCGTAGGCCGCGCCGGTCTTCTCCACCTCGGCGACGAGGGCCGCCGCGATCTCGGCGCAGGCGTTGTCGGCGATGATCGTCATCCGCTCGTGCCGCTGGAGGCGGAGGCAGACGTGGATGGCGTTGTGCGCGCCCGGGACGAGCTCGGGGTCGAAGGTCTTCGGGAGGGTGGCGGCGTGCGGCATGGACGGACGACGGAGGGCGGAGGACGGAGGGCGCGAAGCCGGTTCGGCGGGCGTGGAGCGGGGGGCGTCGGAGTACAAGGGGGGAGGTTGGGCCGGAGTCGTTCTCGTTCTCTTTCTCTTTCTCGTTCCCTTCGCGATTCCCAGGGAGAACGAGAAAGAGAACGAGGAACGAGAACGATTGGTCGGGTCAGAGCGTCAGTCCGTGGTGGGTCTCGGCGATGATGTAGTCGACCACGGCCTTGAGGTCCTTGGTCTCGTGGAAGACGGCGAGCTGGCGGTCGGCGCCGGTGCCGCGCTCGAGGATGGTCTGGACGTAGTCGATCTCGCGGCGGGAGCCGAGCTCGTCGACCACGTCGTCGATGAACTCGAGCAGCTCGGCGATGAGGCTGCGGGTCTCGACCTCCTCCTGCTTCCCGAAGTCGATCATCCTGCCCTTGATCCCGTAGCGCGCGGCGCGCCAGCGGTTCTCGTTGATGAGGCGGGCGCGGTAGGTGCGGTAGCCCATGTTCTGCCGGTGCAGCTTGTAGAGCTTGGCGGTGACCGCCTGCATGATGGCGGCGAGGCAGATGGTCTCGTCCACGCGCATCGGGATGTCGCACATCCGGAACTCGAGCGTGCCGAAGAGCGGGTGGAGGCGGATGTCCCACCAGATCTTCTTCGCGTTGTCGATGCAGCCGGTCTTCACCAGCAGGTTCACGTAGTTGTCGAACTCCTCGACCGACTCGAAGAGGTCGGGGATGCCGGTGCGGGGGAAGCGCTGGAAGATCTGCAGGCGGTACGAGGCGTAGCCGGTGTTGCGGCCGACCCAGAACGGCGAGTTGGTCGAGAGCGCGAAGATGTGGGGCAGGAAGTAGCGCGCGGTGTTCTGGAGCTGGATGGCGGTCTCGCGGTCCGGCATGCCGAGGTGGACGTGGAGGCCGAAGATGAGGTTGGCCCGCGCCACCTGCTGGAGGTCGTTGATCACGCCCTGGTAGCGCTCGCCGGGGGAGATCTTCTGGTCGATCCAGTGCGAGAACGGGTGCGTGCCGGCCGCGGCGATGCGGAGGTTGGTCTTCCGCGCCAGCCGCGCGAGGTCGGTGCGCAGGCCGGTGACGGACTGGCGGGCCTCGGCGACGTTGGTGCAGATGTCGGTGCCGACCTCGACGACCGACTGGTGCATCTCGGGCTTCACCCGCTCCTTCAGGATCATCTTCCCGCCCTCGATGATCTCCTCGATGTGCGACTTCAGCTCGCGGGTGACGGGGTCGACGATCTGGAACTCCTCCTCGATGCCGAGGGTGAACTGGTGCTTCTTGCGGGAGGCCATGGGACGAAGGGGGATGGGGAACTCAGGAAATCAGGGCCTTGGTGTAGGGCGTCCCGCGGCCGCGGGACTGACCCCGCCGTCGTCCGCACGC
>CAYWTK010000236.1:0-2472 GCA_964460895.1 uncultured Opitutaceae bacterium | reverse complement strand
CCGCCGGGGCCCGCGCCGCCGCCCGGGCCGGCGCCGCCGCCCGCCCCGCCCTCGCCGCCGCCGGCGGAGAACTGCGGATCGAGCTCGCGGAGGATCTCGTTGCGCGTGCGCTCGATGTCGATGTCGAGGGACTTGAGCACGCGGGCCGCCACGCCCTCGCCCTCGCGGAGGAGGCCGAGGAGGATGTGCTCGGTGCCGACGTAGCTGTGGTTGAGGGCCTTGGCCTCCTTGCCGGCGAGCGCCAGGACCTTCTTCACGCGGGGCGTGTACGGGATGCTGCTCGCCGGGGTCTTGGACTCCTGGCCGGTGCCGACCTGCTTCTCGACCTCGCCGCGGACGGTCTCGAGGTCGAGGCCCATCTTCTGGAGGACGCTGACGGCGACGCCCTGGCCGAGCTTGATCAGGCCGAGCAGGAGGTGCTCGGTGCCGACGTAGTTGTGGTGGAAGCGGTCGGCCTCCTTGCGGGCCAGCGCGAGCACCTGCTGCGCGCGCGGCGTGAAGTTGTTCATCGGTTCCATGGCGTTGTTTTTTTAAAGGGTCGGGGTCAGGCGTGGGGGGACGAGAAGTCGGGGCCCGGCAGCTTGGCGAACTCGGCGCGCAGGCGCTGCCCGCGGAGCACGTCGCGCTGGCCCGCCTCGACGGGCGTCTTCGAGGAGAGCTGGATGTGGCCGGGCTGGCACTCGATGAAGAGGCGGTCCACCACGGCGCGGTGCGCGTCGGGGAAGACGCCGAGGTCGATGCCGAGGCGGATGAGCGAGAGGAGGTTCATCGCCTCGCCCGAGTTGAGCAGGTAGCCGTGCTGGAGGATGCCGTAGGCGCGGCCGATCTTGTCGAAGAGCTTGGTGGGCTCGGCCTCGACCAGCCGGGCGCGGGCGTTGAGCTCCTGCTCGATGATGGTGTCGAGGACGCCGCCGAGGTGCTTGAGGATGGCCTCCTCGCTCTCGCCCAGCGTCGTCTGGTTGGAGATCTGGAAGATGCTGCCGCTCGCGTCCGAGCCCTCGCCGAAGAGCCCGCGCACCGCCATGCCCAGCTGGTTCACCGCGCGCACGACCTTCTCCATCTGCCCGGAGATGACGAGGGCGGGCAGGTGCATCATGGTCGAGGCGCGCATCGCCGTGCCGAGGTTGGTCGGGCAGGCGGTGAGGTAGCCGAGGCGGGGGCTGAAGGCGTAGTCGAGGTGCTCCTCGAGGGCGGTGTCGAGGGCGTCGATCGTGCTCCAGGCCTTCTTGAACTGGAAGCCGGCGCGCAGGACCTGGAGGCGCAGGTGGTCCTCCTCGTTGATCATCACGACGCAGGACTGGTCGCGGCTGACGACGAGGCCGGCGCCGGACTTCGAGTGGCTGAGCTCGCGGCTGATGAGGTGGCGCTCGACCAGCACCTGGCGCTCGTTCTCGCCCACCTCCTCGAGGGGCATGGCGAGGCCGCGCCGCATCTGCGGCAGCGCGGAGACGGCCTGCAGGCAGGTGGCGAGGATCTCGCGCCGCTGGGCGTCCTTGGCCCAGCCGGGGAACGGCGTGTGGGCCAGGTTGCGGGCGAGGCGGATGCGCGTCATGAGCACGACCGCGCTGCGGCTGGCCGCGGTGTCGGTCAGCTCCGAGGTGGAGGCGAGGAGGTCGTCGATCCTCATGTCAGCGCCGGGCCTTCCGTCCGGCGCCCTGCCGGACCTGCTGGATCTCGTCGCGGAAGCGCGCGGCGTCCTCGTAGCGCTCCTCCTTGACGGCGGTGTCGAGCTCGGACTCGAGCCGCGCGAGGCGCTCGTGGAGCGAGCGGCGCTCGAGGGCCTTCTGCGGGACCTTGCCGGTGTGGGTCACGCCCTTGTGCATGTTGTCGAGCACGGGCTCGAGCGTGGCGGCGAAGGCGTCGAAGCACGCCGGGCAGCCGAAGCGGCCCGACTTCTTGAAGTCCTGCTGGGTGAACCCGCAGGCCTCGCACTGCAGCTCCTCGGCCTTGGGCTCGGGGTTGAGCGAGGCCTTGAGCAGCAGGTCGGCGAGGGAGAAGCCCGCCGGGTCGGTCACGCCCTTGGCCTGCGCGCACGCCTCGCACAAGTCCACCTTGTGGATCTTGTTGTTGACGATCTGGGTGAGGTGGACCGTCGCCGGCTTGGCGCAGAGGTCGCACTTGAGGGAATTGGCCATCGAAGGAAAAGCGTTGCGGGTCTGCGCTCGCCCCCTCCCGCGGAGCCGCCGGGGCCCCGGCCGGAGCGGCTTGCCCGACCCGGGATGAACCTGCCCAAAGGCACCGGAGACGCAAGTGCGCAGTCCGGCACCGACGCGGCGCGCGCCGCCCAACTCAGAGCCGCACGCCCTCGACCGTCACGCGCCGGCGGAACTCCGCGAGCAGGCGGTGCGTGACCGGACCGGGCTTGCCGTCGCCGATGACGCGGCCGTCGAGCTTGGTCACCGGCATGAGCTCGGCCGCCGTGCCGGTGATGAAGCACTCGTCGGCGCACCAGACGTCGTAGCGCGTGAGGTT
>CAYWTK010000235.1:0-2513 GCA_964460895.1 uncultured Opitutaceae bacterium | reverse complement strand
CTCATAACCTGAAGGTCGTTGGTTCAAATCCAACCCCTGCACCCAATTTGAGGCCCTCCCACTGCTCGGGAGGGCCTTCTGCTTTAGCGACTTGGGGAGGCCTTGGGTTCCGTCGCCTTCTCGCACCGCTTCGGCCCGGGGAAATGAAGGTCCCGGCATTCCGGGCAGATGCCGTGCGTGAAGGTCGCGTCCGAATGGGCGGCCACGTAGCTCTCGATCTCGCGCCAATACCCTTCGTCCTCGCGGACCTTGTGGCACCAGGAACAAACGGGAAGCAGGCCCTTGAGGGTCTTCACGCTCGCGAGCGCCGCCTGCAGTTCCGTGTTGGCCTGGCGCAAGGCGGTCTCCGCCGCGGCGCGCTCAGCCAACGCCTGCTCGGCCCGCTCCAGAGCCCGCCGCAGGTGCCCGAGTGCCATGAGGATGAGTCCTCCCAGACATCCGAAAAGCGCGGTCGCGGTCACCCACTGCGTGACTCCGACCCGGTAGTCGGGCGTCGGCAGGCGACCGGTGCTCTCGAGGGTCACGAGCGCCGCCACCGCGACGGAGGAGGCGCCGATCGCCAGCACCATCGCGCGCGCCCCGAACATGAGTCCGGCGGCGGCGACCAGCAGGGCATAGACGCCGAGCGCCGGCGCCCGCACCGTGCCGAGGAGCGCGATGCCCAGGGTGGCCGCGAAGAAAAACAGCCCGAGCAGGAGGCCCGCCGCCAGCGCGAGCCGGCCGATCCGGGCCAGGGCGAGGCAGCCCAGTCCCGCGAGCAGGGCGAAGGTTCCGTTCCGCGTCGCGGCGAAGGAGACCGTGTCGCCCAGGAGATTGCCGATGACGATGAGCAAACCCAGGCCGGTGAAGTACCAGTAGCAGACGCGGAACAGCCCCGCGAGCCGCTCGCGGGATTCGCCTCCCAGTCTATCCCATCCGACCGCAAGTCTCAGGGGCGTGGAACACATGGGGCTTTCCCCCATCGTGCCCGATTCGCGGCTGCGGGGGCGACGCATCCCTTGGCAAAAGGTGCGCCGAAACCGCGTCCGCCGACCCAAGCGACGTCGTCCTCCCTCTGCACCGCCCCTACCCGGCGGGCGGCGAAACCCGCAAGCACCCGAACGCGTCAGGAGGAGGGTCGAGCCCCGCCGAGCGCCGCGTGCGCCTCGCACGCGCGCAGCACCCGCAGGGTGTTGCCGCCCCAGAACTTCGCCAGCGCGTCGTCGGACCAGCCGCGCGCCCGCAGCGCCGCCGTGAGGTTCGGGTAGTCGTCGACCGCCGCGAGGCCGTCCACCCCGCCGCCGCCGTCGAAGTCGCAGCCGACGCCGACGTGGTCGATGCCGGCGACCGCGACCGCGTGCTCCACGTGGGCGACGTAGTCGTCGAGGGTGCACCGCGGGGCCGGGAACTCGCGCTCGATCCGCGCCCATTCCGGCGCGAACCGCGCCCGCACTTCGGGCGTCAGGGCGCAGTCGCCGAGCCGCAGCAGGAGCTCGGCGTAGGCGGTCGTCTGCGGGTCCGCGGCCGGACCCTTCACCGCCACCGGCAGGGCGTTGATCTGGATCACTCCCCCCTTGGCCGCGAGGTCGCGCAGCAGGTCGTCGCCGACGTTGCGCGGGTGGCCGCAGACGGCGCGGCAGCCGCTGTGCGTCAGGAGCGGCGGCGTGGCGGAGCACGCGAGCAGGTCGCGCAGCGCGTCGTCCGACGCGTGCGAGGCGTCGAGCGCGATCCCGAGCCGGTTGCACTCGGCCACGACCTCCCGCCCGAAGGGACTCAACCCGCCCCACTCCGGCGCCCGCGGGTCGGTCGACGAGTCCGCGAGGTCGTTGTGGAGCATGTGGTTCAGCCCGAGCATCCGCACGCCGAGCGCGTGGAACTTGGCGACGTTGCCCGCGTCGAGGCCGAGCGAGTAGCTGTTCTCGATCGCGAGGTAGAGCGCGCGCCGGCCCGCCGCCTTGAGGCGCGGCCCGTCGTCGGCCCGCAGCGCGATCCCGCAGCGCGCGGCGTGCCGGGCGACGACGGCGTGGACGCGCTCGAGGACCTGCACGGCCTTGGCGTGCGCCACCGCGAAGCCCTCCGGGGAGCGCGCGGCCTGCGTCACGAACGCCGCGAACCCCGCCGCGTCGAGCCCGCCCGCCTCCATCCGCGGGAGGTCGCACTGCGACCGGTCGGTCGCCCGGTCGTGCCGCGCCCCGAAGTCCCAGCCGTCCCGCATGAACGCCGCCGTCGGCGTGTCGAGGTGGGTGTCGATCGTGAAGAAGGCGGCGTGCGGCCCGGCGGCGGACATCCGCCGAACCTGCGGGCGCGCGCGCCGCCGCGCAAGTCCGCGCGCGGAACTACCGCTCGGCGTCGAAGTAGGTCATCAGCCGGATCGCCCCCACCCCTGCGGCGATGAGCGCGGCGCCGAGCCAGGCGCGGCCCCACGCGGCCGGGACCAGCAGGACGAGGAGCAGGAACGCGCAGAGCAGCAGGCCGAGCAGGAGGAGCGAGGTGGTCCAGCGTCCGGCCCCCGCGCGGCGCGCCGCGACGAAGGC
>CAYWTK010000234.1:0-2558 GCA_964460895.1 uncultured Opitutaceae bacterium | reverse complement strand
CGACCGACATCGAGATCCACACGCGCGAGATCCTGGACACGCGCGAGCGGCTGAACCAGATCCTGTCGAGCCACACCGGCCAGCCGATGGAAAAGATCAAGACGGACACCGATCGCGACAATTTCATGAGCGGCGACGCGGCCAAGGCCTATGGCCTGATCGACGCGGTGCTCGACCGCCGCGTGCAGCTGCCGGCGCCGGGTCCGGCGTGAGACCTGCGTCGCGAAAGCGGCGCAACAGCCTGTCGGGCTGCGTATTTTGCCGCCGGGCGGCGGCATGCTATAAGACCTTGCCGGCTGCAGCCGGCGGCTGGAGGACGGCTGAGAATGGCTGAGGACACCCGCGGCAAGCACGAAGACGGCAAGCTGCTCTACTGCTCGTTCTGCGGCAAGAGCCAGCACGAGGTTCGCAAGCTCATCGCGGGTCCGTCGGTGTTCGTGTGCGACGAGTGCGTCGAGCTGTGCAACGACATCATCCGCGAGGAGCTCGAGGAGAAGCAGGAGCGCTCGCGCGACAAGCTGCCGAAGCCCCAGGAGATCAAGAAGGTCCTCGACGAGTACGTGATCGGTCAGGAGCGCGCCAAGAAGATCCTCTCGGTCGCCGTCTACAACCACTACAAGCGGCTGCAGGCGGGCCCCGGCGAGAAGCGCCACCGCGGCGACCGCGAAGAGGTCGAGATCACCAAGAGCAACATCCTGCTGATCGGCCCCACCGGCTGCGGCAAGACGCTGCTCGCCGAGACCCTGGCCCGGCTGCTCAACGTGCCCTTCACCATCGCCGACGCCACGACCCTCACCGAGGCCGGCTACGTGGGCGAGGACGTCGAGAACATCATCCAGAAGCTGCTCCAGAAGTGCGACTACGACGTCGAGAAGGCGCAGACCGGCATCGTCTACATCGACGAGATCGACAAGATCTCGCGCAAGTCCGACAACCCGTCGATCACCCGTGACGTCTCGGGCGAGGGCGTGCAGCAGGCGCTGCTGAAGCTGATCGAGGGCACGATCGCCTCGGTGCCGCCGCAGGGCGGCCGCAAGCACCCGCAGCAGGAGTTCCTGCAGGTGGACACGGGCAACATCCTGTTCATCTGCGGCGGCGCCTTCGCCGGCCTCGAGAAGATCATCGAGCGGCGCAGCACCAAGGGCGGCATCGGCTTCGCGGCCGAGGTCAAGAGCCAGGCCGAGCGCCCGCAGGGCAGCGACGTGTTCAAGGACGTCGAGCCCGAGGACCTGATCAAGTTCGGCCTGATCCCCGAGTTCGTCGGCCGCCTGCCGGTGGTCGCGACCCTCGAGGAACTCGACGAGGCGGCGCTGGTCACCATCCTCACGCAGCCCCGCAACGCGCTGACCAAGCAGTACCAGCGCCTGTTCGCGATGGAGGGCGTTGAGCTCGAGTTCCGCGACGACGGCCTGCGCGGCGTGTCGCGCAAGGCCATGGAGCGCAAGACCGGCGCCCGCGGGCTGCGGACCATCCTCGAGAACGTCCTGCTCGACATCATGTACGACCTGCCGTCCATGAAGAACGTGGCCAAGGTCGTGGTCGACGAGTCGGTGATCATGGGCGACAGCAAGCCCTACCTCGTCTACAAGACCGAGGAGCCGGTCGCCGCCCCCGAGCCGCGCCGCGCGACTCACTGACCTCCGGGAAATGGGGACATCCCTGATTTCCGTGAGGAAATCGGGGGCGTGGCCGTTTCGCCTCCGCCGCGCGTGCGGAAATGGGGGACAGTCCCCTTTCTCGCATCCGGCCTTCTGCCCTAGTCTTGCGCCATGGAGGGCGAGAGAGGGGACAGTCCCCGCGCCCATGAGGAGCCTCCCGTGACCGAGCCCGCCGCCCCGAAGACCGCCACGCCGTCGCGCATCCCTGTCCTGCCGCTGCGGGACGTGGTCGTCTACCCGCAGATGGTGATCCCGCTGTTCGTCGGCCGCGAGAAGTCCATCCTCGCGCTGGACGAGGCGATGAACCGCGACAAGCAGATCCTGCTCGTGGCGCAGCGCCAGGCCGACGTGGACGACCCCCGTCCGAAGGACCTCTACCAGGTCGGCACGGTGGCCACGATCCTGCAGCTGCTCAAGCTGCCCGACGGCACCGTCAAGGTGCTGGTCGAGGGCGTCTCGCGGGCGATCGTCGAGGAGATCCACGCCGGCGAGTTCTACGCGGCCTCGACCGCGCCGATGCCGGACATCGAGGCCTACGAGGAGCGCGAGATCGACGTGCTGACCCGGTCGGCGATCTCGCACTTCGAGCAGTACGTGAAGCTCAACAAGAAGGTGCCGCCGGAGATCCTGACCTCGCTCGCCGGCATCGAGCAGGCCGGCCGCCTCGCCGACACGGTCGCCGCGCACATGTCGCTCAAGCTGGGCGACAAGCAGAAGGTGCTCGAGATCCAGGACGTCCGGCAGCGCCTCGAGCACATCCTCGGCCTCATCGAGGGCGAGATGGAGGTGCTGCAGATCGAGAAGCGGATCCGCTCGCGGGTCAAGTCGCAGATGGAGAAGAGCCAGCGCGAGTACTACCTCAACGAGCAGATGAAGGCGATCCAGAAGGAGCTCGGCGAG
>CAYWTK010000233.1:0-2567 GCA_964460895.1 uncultured Opitutaceae bacterium | reverse complement strand
GCGAGATCTTCGACAAGGTCTACTACGAGGGCGGCCTGAAGTGGCAGGACCACGTCCAGACCACGATGGTGCCCGCCGGCGGCTCCACGATGGTCGAGTTCAAGGTCGACGTCCCCGGCACCTACGTCCTCGTCGACCACTCCCTCAGCCGCGCCTTCAACAAGGGCGCCCTCGGCATGCTCAAGGTCACGGGACCCGAGGACCGCGTCATCTACTCCGGCAAGGAGATCGACGCCGTCTACCTGGGCGCGCAATCGGAGGAGGGCACCGAGGCCGCCCGCCGCGAGGCCGAGATCGCGGCGAGGATCGCGGCGGAGATGCGCGCCAACCCGGCCATCGCCGGCCTGACGAAGGAGGCGCAGTTCGAGCGCGGCAAGCAGGTCTACATGGGACTCTGCTTCGCCTGCCACCTGCCCGACGGCAAGGGCATGCCCGCGGTCTTCCCGCCGCTCGCCGGGTCCGACTTCATGCTCGCCGACCGCGACCGCGCGATCCGCATCGTGCTCAAGGGCCTCACCGGACCCGTCACCGTCAACGGCGCGACCTACAACAGCGCGATGCCCGGCCAGGGCGACCAGCTCAACGACCAGCAGGTCGCCGACGTCCTCACCTACGTGTTCAACGCCTGGGGCAACTCCGGCGACGCGTTCACCACCGACCAGGTCAAGGTCATCCGCACCGAGGGCAACGCCTCCAAGCGCTGACCTTCCCCCGGCCCGCCCCCGCGCGGGCCGCACCCGCCTCCACGCCATGCGCCCCGACCCGACCCGCGCCACCGTCATCCCGTCCACGGCGCGGGCCGCGGTCGGGGCGCTCCTGCTCCTCGCGACCCTCGCGGCCGCCGCCGCGCCGCCGCCGCCGGCCGCCGCGTCCGTCGTCATCCCCGCCGGCGTCCACGCCCCGCTGCAGCGCTCCAGTCGCGACCCGGAGCGCGTCGCGGTCGCGGCCTTCCGCCTCGACGTCCTGCCGGTGACCAACGCGGACTTCCTCGCGTTCGTCGCGGCGAACCCGCGGTGGCGCCGGTCGCAGGTCCCCCGCCTCTTCGCCGACGAGCGCTACCTCGCGCACTGGGCCGGAGACCTCGAGCCCGGCCCGCGCGCGCCGGCCGGCGCGCCCGTCGTCCACGTGTCGTGGTTCGCCGCCCGCGCCTACGCCCGCTGGGCCGGCCGGCGCCTGCCCACCACCGCCGAGTGGGAGCTCGCCGCCGCCGCGGGCTACGCGTCGCCCGACGGACGCGCCGACGCCGCGCTCGCGGGGGACATCTACCGCTGGCTGGCGCGGCCCACGCCGGAGGTGCTGCCCGACGCCGCGGGCGCGCGCCCCAACTTCCACGGCGCGCGCGGCCTGCACGGCCTCGTCTGGGAATGGGTCGCCGACTTCAACACCGCGATGGTCACGGGCGAGTCGCGCGCCGACACCGGGCTCGACCGCGACCTCTTCTGCGGCGCCGGCGCCGCCGGCTCGCGCGACACCAGCGACTACGTCGCCTACATGCGCGCCGCCCTACGCTCCTCGCTCCAGGCCCGCAACGTCACGTCCTCGCTCGGCTTCCGCTGCGCCCAGGACCTGTCGCCCTGACGAATCCCGTTCCCTCCCCCCACGCCCATGCCCGCTCCGCTCCCCGCCCCCGACCCGCGTCACCTATTCGGTGACGGTTCCCCCGTCTCGATGCCTGGCAATCCCCCGGGCGAGTCCGGCCGCATCGGCTCGCGGGCGCGTCGCCTCGTCGGCGACGCGGCCGCGGCCCGGCGCGGGACGGGCTGGGATCGATTCCGCCGCGGCGTGCTGGTCGCGGGCCTCCTCCTGCTCGCGGGCGTCCCGGCGGCGCGGGCGGGCGACTGCTGCCGAAAGGCCCCGGCCGCCGAGGCAGCGGCCGCGGCGACCGCGCTCCCCGCCGGCTCGCTCTACCAGCTCGAGGCCGCCTACACGACGGACGCCGGCCGGCCGTTCCGGCTCGCCGAGCTGCGCGGCCGGCCCGTCGTGCTCGCGATGTTCTTCGCCTCCTGCAACTACGCCTGCCCGCTGATCGTGGCCGACCTCACCCGCCTCCACGCGGCCCTGCCCGCGCCGCTGCGCGACGAGGTCGCGCTCGTGCTGGTGTCGTTCGACGTCGCCCGCGACACCCCCGAGGTCCTCGCGCGGTACCGGGCCGAGCGCCTCCTCGGGCCGCAGTGGACGCTGCTCCGCGGCGACGACGACGCCGTCGCCGAACTGGCCGCGCTGCTCGGCGTGAAGTACAAGCAGGAGGCGGACGGCCAGTTCGCGCACTCGAACCTTTTCACCGTCCTCGACCGCGACGGCGAAGTCGTACACCAGCGCGCCGGCCTGCAGGGCGGCCTGCCCGAGGCCGCCGCCGCGCTCGTCGCCCGGGTCCGCTGATTCGGTCCGCAGCTCGCTTGGCCCCGACGCCCGCCTGCCGGGCCACCCCGCTCGCCGGCCTCGGCGGACAGGCCCGATCCCCGTCGCGCGGGTCGCCCCCGACCACACCCGACGAGATCGCGGACGAGCGACTCGGTACAGATTCAGGACATAGGTGACACAACAGGTTCAGGACATGGGTGACACTC
>CAYWTK010000232.1:0-2625 GCA_964460895.1 uncultured Opitutaceae bacterium | reverse complement strand
GGGCCGCACCGCGTCCGAGCTCGGCGCCGAGCGCGACGCGCTGGCGGCGCGGGCCGCCGCCGCGGAGGCCGCCGCCCGCGAGGCGCAGGCCGAGGGCGCCCGCCT
Organism: uncultured Opitutaceae bacterium; assembly: GCA_964460895.1. Taxonomy (GTDB): domain Bacteria; phylum Verrucomicrobiota; class Verrucomicrobiia; order Opitutales; family Opitutaceae; genus Didemnitutus. The sequence goes on along the minus strand of CAYWTK010000232.1, from coordinate 2,520 downwards.
GGCGGAGTCGCTCGCCGCGCTCCAGCGGTCCAGCGGCACCGCCACGGCCGACCTCGCCGCGCTCCGCACCCTGCTCCAGCAGGTGCAGGGCACCAACGCGCTCCTCGCGCAGGAGAACTACCGCCTCAAGGGCGCGCTCGCCGCGGACCCCGCGGCCCGCGACGCCGCGCTCGCCGGCGCGGCCGCGGCCGCCCGCACGCACACCGTCGTCGCGGGCGACTCGCTGACCCGCATCAGCCAGCGCTACTACGGCGACCCGGGACGCTGGCGCGCGATCTTCGAGGCCAACCGCGACGTCCTCGACGCGCAGGGCACCCTCCGCGTCGGCATGGTCCTGCGCATCCCGTAGCCCCGACGCCGGCGGTCGCGGAAGCCGTCAGGCTTTCGTGGCCCGCCGGCCGGGACACCCTTGGAGCCGGGACGCCCCCGTCCCGGTCGGCCCCACGAACGCGGCGAGGGCGCCGCGTCCCCACAGTTCGGCCGGAGGAACGCGGCGAGGGCGCCGCATTGCCATCCCCAGGGTCCGGCCGGCGCAACGCGGCTCAGCCCGCGGGGAACAGCGCGACGATCGCCGCCAGCGAGGCGAGCGAGGTCGCCACGCTGAGCGCGATGGTGGACGACGCGAGTTCGCCGTCGCCCTTCAACTCGACGGCCAACGTGTAGGAGACGATGGCGGTGGGCGCGGCGGCGAAGAGCATGACGAGCACCGTCTCGCGCGGCCCCAGCCCGCAGGCCCACGCGGCGCCGGCGCCGAGCGCGGGGCCGACCCAGGTCTTGAGCAGCGCGCAGACGAGCGGCGCGCGCAGCGCCCCGCGCAGGCGGGCGGTGGCGACCGAGCCGCCGACCCCGAGCAGTCCGAGCGGGAGCGCCATCTCGCCCAGCGCGCCGAGCGCGCCGGCGACGGCTCCCGGCAGGCGCCAGCCGAGGGCCACGAACCCGATGCCGCCGACGGCGGCGAGGAGCGGCGGCGTGACCGCCAGCTGGCGCAGCACCGGGCCGACCATCCGCGGCCCGAACGCGTGCTGGCTGACGGTGAGCACCACGACCCCGGACACGTTGTAGAACACCATGGTGGGCGCCACGGCGAGGACCGCGGCCGCGTGGAGCGAGAGTCCGCCGAGCACGGGCGCGTCGGGCAGCGCGAAGACGATGGGCAGGCCGACGAAGGCGAGGTTGCCGCGGAAGGCGCCCTGCACGAACGTGCCCGCCGCCGCGCCCGGCACGCGCAGGAGGCGGGCGACGACGTAGCCGACCACGATGGCGCCCGACGTCGTCAGGAACATCGCGCCGAGCAGCCGCCCGGCCCCGTCCGCGTCGCGCAGCGAGGAGACGAGCTGCACGAAGATCAGCGCCGGCAGGCCGACCCAGTAGGTCACGCGGTTCGCCTCGCGCAGGAAGCCCGGCGAGACGAACGCGGAGCGCTGCAGCCACGCGCCCAGCGCGATGAGCAGGAAGGTGGGCGCGAGCACGTTCAGGACGAGCATGGCCCGGCGACAGTGCCCCCCGCCCCGCCACCCGTCCACGCCGAAAACCCGGCCGCGGCGGGCGCGGCGGATTTCGCTTCGCCTCCGCCGCGAGGGATGCGCAGCGTCGGTCCCATGACGACGCACTCGATCGCCTTCATCGGCACCGGCGTGATGGGCCGCAGCATGGCGGGCCACCTCCTCCAGGCCGGCCACCGCCTCCACGTCCACAACCGCACCCGCGTGAAGGCCGACGAGCTGGTCGCCGCCGGCGCCACCTGGCACGACACCGCCGGCGGCGCCGCGGCCGAGGCGGACTTCGTGCTGACGATCGTGGGCTTCCCGCGCGACGTCGAGGAGACCTACCTCGCCCCCGGCGGCGTGGTGGCGCGGGCCCGGCCCGGCGCGGTCCTCGTGGACCTGACGACCTCGAGCCCGGCCCTCGCGCGGCGCATCGCGGCGGCGGCGGCGGCGCGGGGCCTGGCGGCGCTCGACGCGCCGGTCACCGGCGGCGACGTCGGCGCGCGCGAGGCGCGGCTCTCGATCATGGTCGGCGGCGACGCGGCGGCCTTCGCCCGCGCCCGGCCGCTGTTCGAGCGGATGGGCAAGATCATCGTGCACCACGGCGGACCCGGCGCCGGCCAGCTCTGCAAGCTCGCCAACCAGATCGGCATCGCGGCTGTCATGCTCTCGTGGTGCGAGGCGCTGGCCTTCGCCCGCGCGGCCGGACTCGACCCGACGAAGGTGCTGGAGAGCGTCAGCGGTGGAGCGGCGGGGAGCGCCGCCATGAACGTGCTGGCGCCGCGCGCGCTGCGGGGCGACTTCGCGCCCGGGTTCTACGTGAAGCACTTCCTCAAGGACATGCGCCTGGCGCTCGAGACCGCGGCCGAGCTGCGCATCGACCTGCCCGGGCTGGCCCAGGCCAAGGCGCTCTACGACCGGGTCAGCGCCGCGGGCTGGGACGACTGCGGCACGCAGGTGCTCTGGCGGCTCTACGCCGAGCGCGCCTGATACCCAGGGCCTCCTCCATCGGAATCTGCGCGGACGCGAACTGTAG
>CAYWTK010000231.1:0-2686 GCA_964460895.1 uncultured Opitutaceae bacterium | reverse complement strand
CGCGTTCCTCGTCCGGCTCGGTCCCCGCCGACAGCATGCGGCGCGGGCGGAGTTCTCGGCCGGCTTCCTCGCCGTCGGCGGCTTCGCGGTCGTGGCCGGGGAACCGGTCGAGACGCCGGAAGCCGCGGCCGCCGCGGCCGCGGCCGACGGGGCGCCGGTCGTGGTGCTCTGCTCGACCGACGAGAGTCATCCCGCGCTCGTGCCCCCGCTCGCCGCCGCGCTCAAGGCCCGCCGGCCGGCGCCCGTGGTCGTGCTGGCCGGGCTGCCCGCCGCGCCGGAGCTTCGGGAGCGGTTCCGGGGCGCGGGCGTGGACGAGTTCATCCACCTCCGGGCCGACGCCGCGCAGCTCCTCGCCGCGCTGCAGGACCGCCTCGGCCTGCCGCCGGCCTGACGCCGCCATGCGCTTCCCCGACTACACCACCGTGCCCTTCGCCCCCGGACCGACCGCGCCCGTCGCGGCCGCCGCGTGGGAGGCGGCCGCGGGCGGGAGCGGCGCGGTCGCCGCCGCGCGCACGCTCGAGGGCATCGCGGTCCGGGCCTGCTACGGTCCCGACGACCTCGCGTCCGTCGGCCACCTCGGCTTCACCGCGGGGCTGCCGCCCTTCCTGCGCGGACCGTACGCGACGATGTACGTGCAGAAGCCGTGGACGATCCGGCAGTACGCCGGGTTCTCGACCGCGGCGGAGTCGAACGCCTTCTACCGGAGGAACCTCGCGGCCGGGCAGACCGGGCTCTCCGTCGCCTTCGACCTCGCGACCCACCGCGGCTACGACAGCGACCACCCGCGGGTGGTCGGCGACGTCGGCAAGGCGGGCGTGGCGGTGGACAGCGTCCGCGACATGCAGGACCTCTTCGCCGGCATCCCGCTCGACCGCATCAGCGTCTCGATGACGATGAACGGGGCGGTGCTCCCCGTGCTCGCGTTCTACATCGTCGCCGCCCTCGAGCAGGGCGCGCGGCTCGAACAGCTCTCGGGGACGATCCAGAACGACATCCTCAAGGAGTACATGGTGCGGAACACGTACATCTACCCGCCCGCGCCCTCGATGCGGATCATCGCCGACATCTTCGCCTACACGGCGGAGCGGATGCCGAAGTTCAACTCCATCTCGATCTCCGGCTACCACATGCAGGAGGCCGGGGCCACGGCCGACCTCGAGCTCGCCTACACGCTCGCCGACGGACTCGAGTACCTCCGCACCGGGGTGCAGGCAGGCCTCGACATCGACGCCTTCGCGCCGCGGCTCTCGTTCTTCTGGGCGCAGGGCAAGGACCTCTTCATGGAGGTCGCGAAGATGCGCGCGGCGCGGCTGCTGTGGGCGGAGCTCGTGCGCGGCTTCGGTCCGCGCAACCCGAAGTCGATGGCCCTGCGCACGCACTCCCAGACCTCGGGCTGGTCGCTGACGGAGCAGGACCCGTTCAACAACGTCGCCCGCACCTGCGTCGAGGCGATGGCGGCGGTCATGGGCGGCACGCAGTCGCTCCACACGAACTCGCTCGACGAGGCCATCGCGCTGCCGACCGACTTCTCCGCCCGCATCGCCCGCAACACCCAGCTCGTGCTCCAGGCCGAGAGCGGACTCTGCCGTGTCGTCGACCCCTGGGGCGGGAGCTACTTCGTCGAGCGCCTGACCCACGAGCTCGCGCAGCGGGCCCGCGAGCACCTCGCGGAGGTCGAGCGCCTCGGCGGCATGGCCCGGGCGATCGAGACCGGCCTGCCCAAGCTCCGCATCGAGGAGGCCGCGGCGCGGCGGCAGGCCCGGATCGACGCGGGGCTCGAGACCATCGTCGGCGTCAACCGCTACCGCCTCGAGCGCGAGGAGCCGATGGAGATCCTCGAGGTCGACAACACCGCGGTCCGCGAGGCCCAGGTCGCCCGGCTCGCGCGCCTGCGCGCGGAGCGCGACGGCGCCGCGGTGGCGCTCGCGCTCGCGGCGCTGACCGACGCCGCCCGCACGGGCGCGGGCAACCTGCTCGCGCTCGCGGTGGACGCCGCGCGCGCGCGGGCCACGCTCGGTGAGATCTCGGCCGCCCTCGAGGAGGTCTACGGCCGCTACCAGGCCCGCGTCCGCACCATCTCCGGCGTCTACCACGGCGCGAGTGCGGGCAACGGCGAGGTCGAGCGCGTCCGCGCCCGGGCCGAGGCGTTCGCCGCCCGCGAGGGCCGCCGGCCGCGGCTGCTCGTCGCCAAGCTCGGGCAGGACGGCCACGACCGCGGGGCCAAGGTGGTCGCGACGGCGCTCGCCGACATGGGCTTCGACGTGGACATCGGCCCGCTCTTCCAGACCCCGGAGGAGGCGGCGCGCGACGCGGTGGAGAACGATGTCCACATCGTGGCCATGAGCTCGCTCGCCGGCGGCCACAAGACCCTGCTCCCGCAGCTCGTCGCGGAGCTGCGCCGGCGCGGCCGCGACGACATCCTCGTCGTGGCCGGCGGCGTCATCCCCGCGCAGGACTACGCCTTCCTCCGCGCCGCCGGCGCCGCCGCGGTCTTCGGCCCCGGCACGCCCATCCCGCGCTCCGCCGCCGTGCTCCTCGACCAGCTCGAGGCACTCGCCCCGGCCTGAACCCGCCATGACGACCGCCTCTCGCCGTCCCGACTGGGTGCCCGCCGACGCCGGCGCGGAGTTCGCGACGCGCGTCGTCGCCGCCGATCCGCGCCCAGGTTCCGCGGTTTTCCCGTGGC
>CAYWTK010000230.1:0-2687 GCA_964460895.1 uncultured Opitutaceae bacterium | reverse complement strand
TCATGGAGCTCCGCAAGCGCCACGGCATCGAGGTCCCCGAGGCCGACTACATGCAGCTCGCCTCGCTCGACAGCTGCGCCGAGTACCTGACGCCGAAGTTCCAGGCGAAGGGCTGAACGCGCCTCCCGGGCGCGCATCGACCGGCGGGGTCTCCGAACCCCGCCTTTTTTGCGCATGTATTCCTTCGCGGCAGAAACACCCACCACCGCCGGCCCGGTTAGAGGGCGGGGTCGCAGCTTCCCGGGAGTAGCGGAAGCCGTGAGGCTTTCGCCTCGTTCGGGCGGCGAAATTCTCACGAATTCCGCTACTGACTGGTGACCTCGGGATGAATTCCGCCACCCACTACGACGCCGTCATCATCGGCGCGGGCATGTCCGGCCTCGCCGCCGGCATCCGGCTGGCGCACTTCGGGAAGAAGGTCTGCCTCTTCGAGCGCCACAACGCGCCGGGCGGTCTCAACGGCTTCTACAGCATCGCCGGCCGGAAGTTCGACGTCGGCCTGCACGCCATGACCAACTGGGTGCCGCCCGGGGTGAAGGGCACGCCCCTGACCAAGCTCCTGCGCCAGCTGCGGATCGACCGCGACGAGCTCGCGCTCTGCCCCCAGAAGCGCTCGCGCATCGCCTTCCGCGACTGCTCGCTCGAGTTCACCAACGACTTCGCCGTGCTCGACGCCGGCGTCCGCGCGGCCTTCCCGCACGAGGCGGCGGGCTGGGCGCGCCTGGTGGCGCTGGTGCGGACCTACGACGACGTCTCGCTCGACGCCGCGCCGCGCTCCGCCCGGGCGGTGGTCGCGGAGCACCTGCGCGACCCGCTGCTGACCGACATGATCTTCTGCCCGCTGATGTACTACGGCAGCGCCCAGGAGCGGGACATGGAGTTCGGGCAGTTCGTCATCATGTTCAAGGCCCTCTTCCTCGAGGGCTTCGCCCGGCCGCTCGAGGGCGTGCGCGTCGTCCTCCGCGTCCTGCTGGAGAAGCTCCGCGCGGCCGGCGGCGAGCGCCGGATGAAGTGCGGCGTGCGGCGGATCGTCGCCCGCGACGGGCGCGTCGCGACCCTCGAGCTCGACGACGGCACCGAGGTCACCGCGGACCACGTCATCTCCTCCATCGGCCTGCCCGAGACCCTCGGCCTCTGCGGCCCGGAGTTCGCCCCGGAGGCCGACGGCAACGTCGGCGCGCTCTCCTTCGTCGAGACGATCTCCGTCCACTCCCGGCCGCCGGCGGCGTGGGGGTGGGGGGGCGACACGATCGTCTTCTTCAACGACTCCGACCGCTTCGCCTACGAGCGGGCCACGGACCTCGTGGACCTGCGGAGCGGCGTCATCTGCCTGCCCAACAACTTCGCCTACGGCGAGGGCCGCGACCTGCCGGAGGGCATCGTGCGCGTGACCTGCCTGGCGAGCTACGACCGCTGGGCCGCGCTGGAGCCCGGGCGCTATCGGGCGGAGAAGGAGCGGTGGTTCGGCGAGGTCCAGCGCAGCGCGTGGCGCTTCCTGCCGGCGGCCGACGCCGCGCTCCGCGACGGCAGCGTCGTCGCGACGGACATGTTCACGCCCCGCACCGTCGAGCGCTTCACCGGCCACCGGCAGGGCGCCATCTACGGCGCCCCGGCGAAGCGCCGCGACGGCCGCACCCACCTCCGCAACCTCTACCTCTGCGGCACCGACCAGGGCTTCCTCGGCATCGTCGGCGCCATGCTGAGCGGCATCTCGATGGCCAACTACCACGTCCTCCAAGGCTCGGCCGGGCGCTGAGCGGGGGTTGAGTGGGCGAAAGGTCGGCCTGGGATCGCGGCAAGTGGGCCGCGAGTGTGCGTTTTTTTGACCACGGATGGGACGGATGGAAACGGATGTAGCGGAAGCCGTGAGGCTTTCGCCTCGGGCGGGCGGCGAAACTCTCACGAGTTCCGCTACGCACGTCGTCGATTTCCCCTTTCGGAGCTTCTCGGTGGCGATGAGTGCGGGTGGGGCTTCGCAGCGGCATGCGTCCAATCCGTCTCCATCCGTTGAATCCGTGGCCAAAAGAAGGCCGGATAGCGTCCGGACGCGGAAGGAGTCTCGAGTTGCAGCCTCCCGACTCCAGCCGAACCCGCGGGAGGCCGTGCCGGGTCAACTTCCCGGTTGCGCCGGCCGGGGGCGGGGACTTACCTCGCCGCCTTCATGGCCTACGACTGGCTCAAGGGAATCGAAGACCACTACGACGTCGTCGTCATCGGCAGCGGCCTCGGCGGGCTGACCGGCGCCAACGTGCTCGCCAAGTGCGGCCACAAGGTGCTCCTCCTCGAGCACCACTACCAGCTCGGCGGCCTCGCGACCTGGTTCACCCGCAAGGGCGGGCACATCTTCGACATCTCCCTCCACGGCTTCCCCATCGGCATGATCAAGTCCTGCCGCAAGTACTGGAGCCAGGACATCGCCGACGCCATCGTGCAGCTCAAGGGCGTGCGGTTCATCAACCCGCAGTTCCAGATCGACACGACCTTCGACCGCGACGACTTCACGCGCCAGCTGGTCGAGCGGTTCCAGGTCCCGGCGGAGACGGTCGAGCGGTTCTTCACCGACCTGCGGGCGATGAACTTCTACGACAACTCGACCGAGACGACGGGCGAGATGTTCGAGCGGTACTTCCCGGGGCGCGACGACGTGAAGCGCCTGCTGATGGAGCCGATCGCCTACGCCAACGGGT
>CAYWTK010000229.1:0-2706 GCA_964460895.1 uncultured Opitutaceae bacterium | reverse complement strand
AACGCCCGGTGCCGGATGAATCCGAGGATGGCACCCAGCCGTCGCCCGAACCGTCCCAAGGGGATCTAGGCGCGCCGTCATCGGAATCAGCCGGCGCCGAGCGCGGCCAGCCGCTCCCGCAGGAGGCGGCGCTCCGGCTCCTGCGCCGCCAGCGCGAGCGCCTGCGCGCAGGCGGCCCGCGCCTCCTCCCTCCGGCCCAGCCGCGCGAGGAACTCGCCGCGCGCGGCGTGGGCGAGGTGCAGGTCGGCCAACCCGGGCCCGGCGAGCAGGCGGTCCACCTCGTCGAGCCCCGCCGCCGCCCCGCGGACCTCGCCGAGCGCGACCGCGCGGTTGAGCGCGACGACGGGAGTGTCCTCCGCCCGCCGCAGCAGGTCGTAGAACGCGAGGATCCGCTCCCAGTCCGTGGCCGCGGCGCGCGGCGCGCGGGCATGCTCGCCGGCGATCGCCGCCTGGAGCGCGTAGGGGCCGACCTCCCCGGCGGCGAAGGCGAGCCGCAACAGGTCGTCCGCTTCGGCGATGAGCGCGCGGTCCCAGCGCGCCCGGTCCTGTTCGGCCAGCAGCACGAGGGCGCCGTCGGACGCGGTGCGCGCGGCGCGCCGGGCCTCGTGGAAGAGCAGCAGCGCGAGCAGGCCCCTCGTCTCGGCGTCGGGCCAGCGCGCGGCGAGCAGCCGGGCGAGCCGGATGGCCTCGGCGGACAGCCCGGCGCGGATCGCCGCCGCACCGGAGCTGGCGGAGTAGCCCTCGTTGAACAACAGGTAGACCACGCGGAGCACGTCGGCCAGCCGCGCGGGCAGCTCGCGCGGTTCGGGCAGGGCGAAGGGCAGGCGCCGCGCCGCGAGGCGCGCCTTGGCGCGGACGATGCGCTGGGCGACGGTCGGCGCCGGGACGAGGAACGCGCGGGCGATCTCCTCGGTGCGGAGCCCGACGACCTCGCGGAGGGTGAGCGCGAGGCGCGCCTCGGGCGGCAGGTCGGGATGGCAGCAGATGAAGAGCAGGCGGAGGCGGTCGTCCATCGTCTCGTCCTCGTCCCCGGTGGGCGCCGGCGCGGCGTCCGGCGCGTCCAGCCCGGCGAGGATTTCCCGGCCGCGCGCGCGCCGCCGGATCACGTCGACCATCCGGAAGCGGCCCGCGGAGACGAGCCAGGCGCGCGGCTGCGCGGGCCAGCCCTCCTCCGGCCAGCGCCGGGCGGCGGCGGCGAACGCCTCCTGCAGCGCCTCCTCCGCGAGGTCGAGGTCGCCGAGCAGGCGGACGAGGGTCGCGAGCACCCGGCGCGACTCGGCGCGGTAGAGCGCGTCGAGGCGCGCGCGGAAGTCCGCCGTGCCGTCCGGACCCGGGACGTCCACGGGCTCAGCCGCCGGCGGGAAACTCCATGACCGGGCGCACCTCGACGCTGCCGGAGCCGGCATGCGGGATGCGGGCGGCGAGCGCGACGGCCTCGTTCAGGTCGCGCGCCTCGATGAGGTAGAAGCCGCCGATCTGCTCCTTGGTCTCGGCGAACGGTCCGTCGGTCGTCACCGCACGGCCGTCCTGGACCCGCACGGTGACGGCGGTCGAGACCGGCTGCAGCGCCTCGCCGGCGAGGTACTGGCCGCGGCGGCGCAGGTCCTCGACGAGGGCGAAGTGTTCGCCGATCACGCGTTCCTGCTCGGCGGCGGGGACGGTTTCCCAGTGCTTTTCGTCGGAGTTGATGAGGAGGAGGTATTTCATGGTGGGTTGGGTTTCGCCTCCTGGTCGAACGGAGCGGGCTGGATTCGACACACTTCGAGCGGATTCCCGGAAAAAGGAGGGGGGCAACTCGCGGCCCCGGAGCCCCGCGGCTCAGATGTGCTTCGAGTCGGCCTCGTCCTTCTTCGCGTAACCGGATTCCTGGCGCTGGTGGTTGACCTGGTTCTTCTTCAGGTAGGCCTGGTAGACGTCGTCGGCGGTCATGCCGAGGGTCTGGGCGAGCGAGACGAGGAAATGGAAGAGGTCCACCACCTCGACCTTGGCGTTCTGCTCGTCGAACTTCTGGTACTTGGCCCACCACTTCCACGGCACGCTGTCGATCAGCTCGGCGGTCTCCTGCTGCATGGCGCGCGTGTAGTTGAGGATCCACTTCGCCTTCTCCTCGTCGGTCGCCGGCGGCAGGTTCACCCCAATGCGCTTATTGAGCGCATCTTGCATGCGGAAGATCTCCTCGAGCTTGTCCATGGCGGCGCAGCGTGGGCGCCGCGTCGGGAGGTGGCAAGACCCGGGCCGGCGAAAAATAGCTGTTGCGCGGCCGGGGCCGCTTCGCGACGGTCTGGGCCTTCTTGCCGCCGTTCCACCGCCTTGTCGCGGTGCCGAGACCGCTCCGCGGGCTCCGGCCGGCTCAACCTCGCGCCGCCCACCGGGCAGGCGCCTTCAACCCAGCAGATACATGTCCTCCCCTGAATCGTCCGCCACCCCTGCCGAGGGTGCCGCGACTCCGCCGGCTGTCGCCCCGAGCGCGCCGGCCTCCACGTTCGGCAGCAGCCGCGGGTCCGGCCTGGCCCGCGGCAAGCGTCCCGGCTCGTCGGCGGCTTCCGCCGCCGCGGCCGCTCCGGCCAGCACCGAGTACAAGCCCACCGCCATCGAGATCCTGAACGCTCCCCGCGAGTACCAGAATCCGTTCGCTCCCGCGACGCCCGAGCCGGCCCCCGCCGCCGCGGCCCCCGTCGCCCCCGCGCCCGCTCCGGCCCCGGCGCC
>CAYWTK010000228.1:0-2762 GCA_964460895.1 uncultured Opitutaceae bacterium | reverse complement strand
CGGCGTCTGGGGCGGGCGCTTCGCCGACCTGCACCCGATCGTGCAGCCGGGCATGTCCGACTCGGCCAGCTTCGACAACGTCCTCCAGGTCCTCGCCCTCGGCGGCCGCTCGGCGCTGCACTCGATGATGATGATGGCGCCGCTGGCGTGGGAGCAGAACCCGCGGCTCAGCGCCGACGCGCGGGCCTTCTTCCAGTACCACTCGCTGCTGATGGAGCCGTGGGACGGCCCGGCCGCGCTGGTCTTCTCCGACGGCAAGGTCGTCGGCGCCACCCTCGACCGCAACGGCCTGCGGCCGGCGCGCTTCAAGCTCTACGACGACGGCCACATCCTCCTCGCCTCCGAGACCGGCCTCGTCCCGAACCTGCCGGGCCAGGTCGTGCAGTCCGGCCGCCTCGGCCCGGGCCGGATGATCGCGGTCGACCTCGAGAACCAGCGCGTCCTGATGGACGAGGACATCAAGCGCGAGGTGGCGGAGAAGCCCCTCTACCGCGACTGGTGCGAGCGGCACCTCATCAACCTGCAGAAGTTCGCGGCCTCGGCCCCGGAGTCGTCCGTCATCACCCCGCCGGCCGCGTTCACCGCCTCGGTGCTGCAGCAGCAGCTGGCGTTCGGCTACGACGCCGAGGAGCTCGAGCTCGTGCTCGGCCCGCTGGCCCAGGGCAACGAGCCGACGGGCTCGATGGGCGACGACACCCCCCTGGCCGTGCTCTCGCGCCGCCCGCGCCTGCTCTACACGTACTTCAAGCAGCTCTTCGCCCAGGTCACCAACCCGCCGATCGACTCCATCCGCGAGAAGTCGGTCATGTCGCTCGGCGCCGCCCTCGGCCCGCGCATCAGCCTGTTCGAGACGGCGCTCGCCCCGAGCGGCGTGCTCACCCTCGAGTCGCCCGTGCTGCTCGACCACGAGCTCGACGCCCTGCCGGCGGTGCCGCTCTTCCGCAACGCGGTCGTGCGCCTGCCCGTGCTCTTCAACGTCGGCGGCGGACCCGACGCGCTCGCCGAGGCCGTGCACGACGTCGCGCAGCGCGCGCTCAACGCGGTCGAGAACCAGGGCGCCAAGATCCTCATCCTCACCGACCGCGGCCTCGCGCCCGGTCAGGCCGCCATCCCGATGCTGCTCGCGACCGGCGCCGTCCAGCACCGGCTGATCCGCGCCGGCCTGCGCCTGAAGTGCGACATCGTCGCCGAGACGGGCGAGGCCCGCGAGGTCCACCACCTCGCCTGCCTCGTCGGCTACGGCGCCAACGCGGTCAATCCGTACCTCGCCCTCGCCACCGTCCGCGAGCTCGCCGCCCAGGGCAAGCTGCCCACGCCGGTCCCGCCGGCGGAGGCGGAGCGCAACTACAAGAAGGCGGTCGAGGCCGGCCTGCTCAAGGTCCTCGCGCGGATGGGCATCAGCACCATCGCCAGCTACCGCGGGGCCCAGATCTTCGAGGCCATCGGCGTGGGCGGGAAGGTGATGGAGGAGTGCTTCGCCGGCACGCCGTCGCCCATCGGCGGCATCGGCTACCGGCAGATCGCCGAGGAGACCCTGCGCCGCCACGAGCGCGCCTTCCCGCGCCCGAGCGGCGCCGCGTCCGAGGCGGAGGCCGAGGCCAGCGCGGTCCCGGCCACGGCCCTGCCCAACGAGGGCTACTACCGCGTGGCCAAGAAGGGCGACGGCGAGTTCCACGGCTGGAACCCCAAGGTCGTCGCCGGCATGCACAAGTTCCTCAAGGGCGGCGAGGCCGACGACTACAAGGTCTTCGCCCAGACCGCCGACGAGCACCCGCCGGTCACGATCAAGGACCTGCTCAAGCTCCGCTTCCCCGCCTCCGGCGTGCCGCTGGAGGAGGTCGAGCCCGTCGAGGACATCCGCCGGCGCTTCACCACCGCGGGCATGTCGCTCGGCGCGCTCTCGCCCGAGGCGCACGAGACGCTGGCCGTCGCGATGAACCGCATCGGCGGCAAGTCCAACTCCGGCGAGGGCGGCGAGGACCCGGCCCGCTTCGGCCTGCGCGAGAACGGCGACAGCGCCAACAGCGCGATCAAGCAGGTCGCCTCCGGCCGCTTCGGCGTCACCGCCGAGTACCTGGCCAACGCGCGCGAGATCGAGATCAAGATGGCCCAGGGCGCCAAGCCCGGCGAGGGCGGCCAGCTGCCCGGCCACAAGGTCTCGCCGCTCATCGCCCAGCTCCGCTTCTCCGTTCCCGGCGTCACGCTCATCTCGCCCCCGCCGCACCACGACATCTACTCCATCGAGGACCTCGCGCAGCTCATCCTCGACCTCAAGGAGGTCAACCCGCGCGCCAAGGTCTGCGTCAAGCTCGTCGCCTCCTCCGGCGTCGGCACCATCGCCGCCGGCGTGGCCAAGGCCTACGCCGACGTCGTGCTCGTCTCCGGCCACGAGGGCGGCACCGGCGCCTCGCCGCTCGGCTCGATCAAGAACGCGGGCTCCGACTGGGTCCTCGGCCTGGCCGAGGCGCACCAGGTGCTGATGATGAACGGGCTCCGCAACCGCGTGACCCTGCGCACCGACGGCGGGATGAAGACCGGGCGCGACATCGTCATCGCCGCCATCCTCGGCGCCGAGGAGTTCAACTTCGGCACGGCCGCGCTCATCGCCGCGGGCTGCGCCATGTTCCGCGTCTGCCACCAGAACACCTGCCCGGTGGGCGTCGCCACCCAGCGCGAGGACCTGCGGGCCAAGTTCCGCGGCCGCCCGGAGAACGTCATCGCCTACTTCAACGCCGTCGCCGAGGAGGTCCGCCACTACCTCG
>CAYWTK010000227.1:0-2815 GCA_964460895.1 uncultured Opitutaceae bacterium | reverse complement strand
TGCGCGGCACCGGCGTGTTCATGGCCGGCAACCCGAAGGGCACGCCGCTCGTCCTCCTCCACCACCTCAAGGCCAACAAGGTCCTCCAGGAGACCGTCATCCTGCTGAGCATCGTGACCGAGGAGGTGCCGACCGTGCCCGACGACCAGCGCCTCGCCCTGACGGAGATCGGCAACGGCGTCTGGCGCGCGGTCGGCCGCTACGGCTACATGGAATCGCCCGACGTCTCGCGCCTCATGGAGCAGGTGAAGGCCGGGGGCGTGCCCGTGAAGCTCAACGAGGCCACCTACTACTTCAACCGCGAGATGATCCTCACCGGCGGCAACGCCCGGATGTTCGAGTGGCAAAAGCACTTCTACGCCTTCCTCAGCCGCAACGCCCGCCAGGCGCGCGATTACTACCAGCTGCCCCCGATGCAAATCATCGAGGTGGGCATGCCGATCCAGCTGTAGCGCGAGAGCGACGAGGGACGAGGGGCGTCGAGGGGCGAAGGTCGAAGGACGAGGGTCGAAGAACCCAATCTTTCTCTTTCCTCTTTCTCTTTATCTTTCTCCCGGCCGACCGCCGACCGCCGCGCACAGCGCGAGCCCCATCGTTCTCGTTCCTCGTTCTCTTCCTCGTTCTCTCGGTCCGCGCCGCGCGCGAACGAAACCCTCACGGGTTCCGCTACGTACCGGAACGGAACAGGGGGTCGCGGAGAGCGCAGAGGCCTCGAGCCGATTCTCCGCGCTCTCAGCGGCCTCCTGTGGGAATGCCTGGTAGGCGGCCCGAGGGTCGAAGATCGCTCCCAATCTCTCTCTTTACTCTTTCTCTTTATCTTTCTCCCAGCCGACCGCCGCGCGTCGCAGGAGCCCCATCGTTCTCGTTCCTCGTTCTCCTTCTCGTTCTCTCAGCCTCCGCCCCGCGCGGGCGAAACCCTGACGGGTTCCGCTACGCCCCGGAACGAAACAGGAGGTCGCGGAGAGCGCAGAGGCCTCGATCCGTTTCTCCGCGCTCTCGGCGGCCTCCTGTGAACCTGCCAGGTAGGCGGCCCGAGGGTCGAAGGTCGCCCCCAATCTTTCTCTTTCCTCTTTCTCTTTATCTTTCTCTCAGCCGACCGCCGCTCACAGCGGGAGCCCCATCGTTCTCGCTCCTCATTCTCATTCTCGTTCTCTCGGTCCGCGCCGCGCGCGGGCGAAACCCTCACGGGTTCCGCTACGTCCCGGAACGGGACACGAGGTCGCGGAGAGCGCAGAGGTTTCGGTCCGATTCTCCGCGCTCTCAGCGGCCTCCTGTGAACCTGCCTGGTAGGCGACCCGAGGATCGAAGGTCGCGCCGGTCGATGCGGGACGAACCTGAGAGAAAGAGAGAGATTCCCAACCCACCAGACCCGCCACCTCCGGATCAGCGCCGATCAGCGGAGATCAGTGTTCCCCCTCAACCCCTACCCCAGCCGCGCCGCGATCGCCGCGAACAGGCGCTGGCGGAAGGCGGCGTCGGCCTTGCGGTCGGAGCGCCATTCCAGGACACGCAGGCCGCGCGACGGACGCGCGAGGCGCCGGGCGAGGTCGGCGACGTCGCGCACGACCGCGTGTGGCACGCGGTGGGCGGCGCAGAGGCGGGAGAGGTCGACGTCCTGCGGCGTGGCGAAGAACTCCTCGAAGGGCGGGTCGAACCGCGCGACCGGCAGGTGCTCGAAGATGCCGCCGCCGGCGTTGTTGACGACGACGACCGTAAGGCTGCGTCCGCGGAGGCGGCGCGCGAGGAGGAGTCCGTTGCTGTCGTGGAGGAAGGCGAGGTCGCCCGTGAGCAGGCAGGCCGGTCCGTCGCCGCCGAGCGCGAGGCCCACCGCGGTCGAGAGCGTGCCGTCGATGCCGTTGGCGCCGCGGTTGGCGTGGACGACGTGACCCCGGTCGTTCGCCGGCCAGAAGTACTCCGCGTCCCGGACGGGCATGCTCGCCGCCACCATCGCGGTCGTCCCGCGCGGCAGCAGCGACGGCAGCGCCGCGGCCACGCGGCCCTCGAAGGCCGCGGGGGCGCTCGCCAGCCCGCGGCGCAAGGCGGCGTCGGCGCGGCGCTCGAGCGCCAGCCAGCGGCGCAACCACGACGCGGGCGCGCGGCGCGCGCGCACGGCCGGCTCGAAGGCGGAGACGTCGGCGCGGACCACCCGGGCGGCGCCGTGCAGCGCGTCGGGATTCTCGTCGAGCCGCGTGACCAGGGTCGTCGGCACATCCGCCGCGGCCAGCCACTGCCGCAGGGCCTTGCTCGTCGGCCAGTCGTGGAGGACCACGACGTGCTCGGGCCGCAACTCCCGCGCGAGCTCGGGCGCGCGCGCGACGAGGTCGTAGCGCGTGATCAGGCCGGGGACGGCGCGCGCGAAATTGCGCAGCGGCGAAAGCGCGTCCGCGAGGACGGGCCAGCCCAGCCGCCGCGCCAGCCGGCCCACGCGCCGGGCGTACGCCGCGGGGTCGGCGGGACGGGCCTGCCCGGCGACGATGAGGCCGCGTCCGCCCAGGCGCAACGGGGCCGGCGCGGGCGCGGCGTCGACGGGCGGCTCCAGGTGGCGGAAGAAGGCGGCGGTGACCTGTCCGCGCAGGGACTCGGCCGTGCCGTCCTCCACCGGCGGCAGCGGGTCGCGGAACGGGACGTTGAGGTGGACCGGTCCGGCCACCGGACCGAGCGCACGCGCCACCGCGTGCGCCACCGTCTGGCGCAGGTAGCGCAGCAGGCCCAGGTCGGCCGCGGGCACGGCGAGCTCGTGGAAATGGACGACGTGGTCGCCGTAGAGCTTGAGCTGGTCGATCGTCTGCCCCGAGCGGCAGGCGCGCATCTCGGG
>CAYWTK010000226.1:0-2860 GCA_964460895.1 uncultured Opitutaceae bacterium | reverse complement strand
CTGCCCGCGCGCATCTGCTGGCTCGGCCTCGGCGAGCGCCACCGCGCCGGCCTGCTCTTCAACCAGATGGTCGCCGACGGACGCGTGCGGGCCCCGATCGTGATCGGCCGCGACCACCTCGACTGCGGCTCCGTCGCCAGCCCGAACCGGGAGACCGAGGCGATGAAGGACGGCTCCGACGCCATCAGCGACTGGGCCATCCTCAACGCGATGGTGAACATCGCCAGCGGCGCGTCGTGGGTGAGCGTCCACCACGGCGGCGGCGTCGGCATCGGCTACAGCCAGCACGCCGGCCAGGTGGTCGTCGCCGACGGCACCCCCGAGGCCGCCCGCCGGCTCGAGCGCGTGCTCACCAACGACCCGATGATGGGCGTCTTCCGCCACGCCGACGCCGGCTACGAGGACGCGCAGGCCTGCGCCGACCGGCTCGGCGTGCCGATTCCGATGCGGACCTGGCGATGAGGCTCCCGCACGTCCAGCCCGGCCGCTGGCCGGCCGAGGTCGCCCCGGGCCGCTTCGCCCGGACCGTGGCGCGCCGGTCGCCGGCTGGTTGCGAGGTCGCCCTGCTGGGCCTCCCCGACGACCACGGCGTGCGCCTCAACCACGGCCGGCCCGGCGCGCGGCTCGGTCCCCGCGCCTTCCGCGCGGCGCTGGCCCGCTACGGCGCGGAGGTCCCGGCCTCGGGACCGCTGCCGCGCGTGTTCGACGCGGGCGACGTGCGGCCGGGACGCACGCTGGACGAGACGCACGACCGCGTGACGGCGGCCACCGCGGCGCTGCTCGCGGCCGGGCTCTTCCCCATCGCCGTCGGCGGCGGCCACGACCTGACGTACCCGTTCGTGCGCGCCGTCGCGCGGCGGTTTCCCGGGATGGCCGGGCTCTACTTCGACGCGCACCTCGACGTGCGGGACACGCCGGGCTCGGGCATGACGTTCCGCCGCCTCGCCACCGAGTGCGGCATCCGCTCGCTCCACCTCCACGGCCACCGCCCCCTCGTCAACGCCCGCGACCACCTCGCGGCCTTCCGCGCGCTCGGCGGCCGCCTCCACCCCGACGGCTCGCCCGTCCGCCTGCCGCGCGCCCGCGCGCTCTTCGTCAGCCTCGACCTCGACGTGCTCGACGCCGCCCACGCCCCCGGGGTCAGCGCCCTCAACCCCGCCGGCTGGACCGTGCGCGAGGCCGAGGCCTGGGTGCGCGCTTGCGGCGCGGACCCGGCCGTGCGGTGCTTCGACCTGATGGAACTCAATCCCGCGCACGACCCCGACGGCCGCACCGCCCGCGTGGCGGCGCACCTCTTCCTCGCGTTCCTCGCCGGATTCGCGGCCCGATGAGCCTCCTCTTCCGCAACGCCCGCATCCTGACCCTGCGCGGCGCGCCCGGTCCGCGACGCGGCGCGGCCCTGCGGGACCTCGGGGTCATCCCCCAGGGCGAGGTGCTCGTGGCCGACGGCCGCATCGCCGCCGTCGGCGAGAAGGTCGACGCGCCGGCCGGCGCCGAGGTCGTCGACGCGGCCGGACGGGTCCTCCTGCCCGGCTTCGTGGACTGCCACACCCATGCCTGCTGGGCGGGCGACCGGCTCGACGAGTGGGTGCGGAAGCTCGAAGGCGTGCCCTACCTCGAGATCCTCAAGGCGGGCGGCGGCATCCATTCGACCGTCCGCGCCGTCCGCGAGGCGACCCAGAAGCAGCTCGCCGCCAACCTCCGGGAGCGCCTCGGCCAGATGCTGCGCGCCGGCACGACCACCGTGGAGGTCAAGAGCGGCTACGGGCTGAACACCGAGGCCGAGCTGAAGATGCTCCGCGCCATCCGCCGCGCCGCGGGCGAGTGGTCCGGCACGGTCGTGCCGACCGCGCTGCTCGGGCACGCGTTCGAGGGCGACCTCGACGAGTACGCGCGGATGGTGACGAAGGAGATGCTCGCCGAGGTGTCGCGCGAGTTCCCCGACATCGCCGTGGACGCCTTCTGCGAGAAGGAGGCGTGGAGCGTCGAGGCCTGCGTGCGCCTGTTCGAGAAGGCCCGCAAGCACCACCCGATCCGCGTCCACGCGGACCAGTTCAACTCCCTCGGCATGGTCCCCGAGGCCATCCGCCTGCACGCGCGGAGCGTGGACCACCTCGAGGCCTCGTCGAAGGCCGACCTGACCGCGCTGGCGGAATCGGCGACCTTCGGCGTCGTGCTCCCGGCCACCGGCTTCCACACCGACCAGCGCTTCGCGCGCGCGGGCTTCTTCGTCGACCGCGGCGGGGCGCTGGCGCTCGCGACCAACTGCAATCCCGGGTCGTCGCCGACGCACTCGATGCCCTTCGTCGTCGCGCTGGCGGTGCGCTTCTGCGGCCTGCGTCCCGAGGAAGCCATCGCCGCCGCGACGGTCAACCCGGCCCGGCTGCTGGGCTTCGAGGATCGCGGCACGATCGAGCCGGGCAGGCGCGCTGACCTCGTCCTGCTCCACCACCGCGACGAGCGCCTGCTCGCCTACGAACTCGGCGGCAACCCGGTGGACCTCGTCGTCTGCGGCGGTCAGCGGGTGTAGACCGCAGGTCCCCCGGGCCCGCCGAGCCCCACCCCGCCCGTAACCGTAGCGGAAGCCGTGAGGCTTTCGCCGCCCGCGGCGCGACGCGCGCCCGCACCCCGATCCCGGCGCCCGGAGGTCGCCGGCTACCCCACGCCGCGCCAGGCATCCGTGGCTGAAGCCGTGAGGCTTCGGTCGCACGGCCGACCGAAAATCTCACGATTCCCACGCTACCCGCTTCATCCGCCGGTCGGCGAAAATCTCACGATTTCCGCTACGAGTCGGCCCGCCGGCAAACGGGTAGCCCAAAAGCTGAGGAGGTCCGTCAAGCTGGTTTGTGGATGGGTGGGC
>CAYWTK010000225.1:0-2860 GCA_964460895.1 uncultured Opitutaceae bacterium | reverse complement strand
CCGAGCTCGACCAGCGTCTCGATGAGGACGGCGGTCTGGATCGTCATGTGGAGGGAGCCGGTGATGCGGACGCCCTGGAGCGGCTTGGACGCGCCGAACTTGCGGCGGACGGACATCAGGCCGGGCATCTCGTGCTCGGCGATGTGGATCTCCTTGCGCCCCCAGTCGGCGAGGGAGAGGTCCTTGACGTGGAAGTCGGCGGCGTGGGCGGTGGCGGTGGCCATGGTAAGCGGTGGGTTGCGGTTCAGTGTTGGATGGCGGCGCGGAGCTCGGCGGCCTTGGCCGTGGACTCCCAGGGCATGCCGGCCTTGCCGAAGTGGCCGTAGTTGGTCGTGCGGCGGTAGATCGGGCGGAGGAGGTCGAGCTGGGCGACGATGTCGGCCGGCTTGAAGCTGAAGACGCGCTGCACGGCCTCGGTGATCTGCTCGTCCGAGATGCCGAGCTTGGCGGTGCCGAAGGTCTCGACGCGGACGGAGACGGGCTTCGGGTGGCCGATGGCGTAGGCGAACTGGATCTCGGCGTGGGTGGCGAGGCCGGCGGCCACGATGTTCTTCGCGACCCAGCGGCCCATGTAGGCGGCGGAGCGGTCGACCTTGGACGGGTCCTTGCCCGAGAAGGCGCCGCCGCCGTGGCGGCCCCAGCCGCCGTAGGTGTCGACGATGATCTTGCGGCCGGTGAGGCCGGTGTCGCCCTGCGGGCCGCCGATGACGAAGCGGCCGGTCGGGTTGATGAGGTACTCGGTGTTCTTGGTGAGCAGGTGGCCGTCGATGACCTTCTTGACCACGTTCTCGATGAGGTACTTCTCGATCGTCGCGTGCTTCACCTCGGGCGTGTGCTGGGTGGAGATCACGACGTTCACGACCTCGACCGGGCGGTCGTTCTCGTAGCGGACGGAGACCTGGGTCTTGGCGTCGGGACGGAGCCACGAGACCGCGCCGGACTTGCGGACGCGGGTGAGTTCGCGGCCGAGGCGGTGGGCGAACATGATGGGCGTCGGCATCAGTTCCTTCGTCTCGTTGCAGGCGTAGCCGAACATGATGCCCTGGTCGCCGGCGCCCTGCTCCGCGGTCTTCTTGCCCTCGGCCTTGCGGGCGTCGACGCCCTGCGCGATGTCGGGCGACTGCGCGGTGAGCAGGTTGTTGATGAAGACCTTGTCGGCGTGGAAGACGTCGTCGTCGTTCACGTAGCCGATTTCGCGGATGGCGTCGCGCACGACCTTGCCGAGGTTGATGACCTGCTCGATGGGCTTGGTCGTGCCCTTCTTCGGGTCCTGGAGCTTCGGGATCGTGATCTCGCCGCCCACGACGGCGACGTTCGACTTCACGAACGTCTCGCAGGCGACGCGGGAGTTGCGGTCGATCGCGAGGCAGGCGTCGAGGACGCTGTCCGAAATGAGGTCGGCGACCTTGTCCGGGTGACCCTCACCGACGGACTCCGAGGAGAAGACGAAGTGGTTAGCCATGGTGCTCGACGAAAGGTGAGCGGCGCGGGGCCGGCAAGTAGATTATCAACATATCAGGATTTCTTGATACGTCTGCTCGTACAAGCCGGATGCTTGCCTCGTTCCGCGACCGCGGGTGGGATGCCTCGATGGCTCCCGAACCCGTGCTCGACCCCGAGGCGATCGCCGCGCTCCAGGCGGTCGGCGAGGGCGACGGGGGGGCCTTCTTCCGCGAGCTGGTGGACATCTTCCTCGCGGACACCCCGCAGCGCCTGGCCGAGGCGGAAACGGCGCTGGCTGCCGGCGACTTCGCCACGGCGGGGCGGGCCGTCCACAGCATCAAGGGCTCGGCCGGCAACTTCGGCGCCTCGGGACTTTCCCGGCTCGCGTTCCAGGCCGAATCCGAGGCCAAGGCCGAACGGGCCGACGGCATGCGCGCGGTCCTGCCGGCACTGCGCGGGGAGTTCGCCCGCGTCGAGGCGGCCCTGAGGGAACTCCGTGGTCCCTGAGTCCGCCCGACCCCTCCGCCTGCTCGCGTCGTGCGTCGTCTGGCTCGCGGCGAACGCGCCGGCGCTCGCGGCCCTGGACTGGGAGAGCATCCAGCTCGAGCGCGTCGCGCCCCCGCTGGCGACCGAACTGGAGGTGCTGTTCCCCTACCGCAACGCCGGCCCGACGCCGGTCGTCATCCGCGAGATCCAGACCAACTGCGAATGCCTCGACGCCCGCGCCAGCCGGCTCGTGGTCGGCGCGGGCGAGTCCGGCGTGGTCCGCGCCCGCTTTTCGGTCGGCGAGCGCACCGGCCGCGTCGAGCGGATCGTGACCGTCGTGACCGACGACGGCGCGCCGCCGCGCAAGCTGACGCTGCACGTCGAGATCGCGCCGCCCGCGCGGCTCGCGCCCGTGGCCGTCGAGTGGACGCGCGGCTCCGCGCCGGCGGAGCGCACCGTCGAGGTCGAGGTCGCGCCGGAGCTCGACGTCCGTTTCGCCACGCTCGAACCCACGGCCCCGGGCTTCACGACCCGCCTCGAGGAGGTGCGGCCCGGACGCACCTACCGTCTGCACGTCCGCCCGGAATCGACCGCCGCGCCCGCCAACGCCGCCCTCCGGCTCCACGGCCGCACGGCGGACGGGCGCCCCGTCGTCGTCAGCGCCTACGCCAACGTCCGCTGAGGCCCCTCAGCCGCGGAGGAAATAGCCCCGCTGCTTCTCCGAGATCGGCAATCCCGCGCGCTCCATCACCGCGAGCAGGTCCTCCCACGCGTCGCGCTTGATCTTCATCGCGGCGGCCGACTTCAGGCCCTCCTGCCGCAGCAGGTACGAGGGGTGGTACGTCGCCCGCAGCGGGATGCCCGCGTACTCGTGCCACGCGCCGCGCGCCGCGCCCATCGTCTTGAAGCGGTCGGCGCCGAGCAGGCCGTC
>CAYWTK010000224.1:0-2893 GCA_964460895.1 uncultured Opitutaceae bacterium | reverse complement strand
CAGCTCCTCGTCCCGGGCCAGCCACACGACGCCCATGCCGCCGCGGCCGAGGATCCTCACCAGTGAGTAGCGGTTCAGGACCTTCTGGCCGGCGATGAATCCCTTGATCGTGGAGCCGAGATCGAGATCGTCCATGGGGGGGGGCGCGGAAATGGGATCCGAGGGCCGGCTTTCTGGCAGAAGCCGTGCCAAGGGAAAGCGGGAAGTGGAGCGGAGCCGGCAGTGAGCCGTCGAAGGACGAAGGGCGAGCGTCGAACCTGCCCAATCTTTCTCTTTCCTCTTTCTCTTCATCTTTCTCTCGGCGGCAGCGCCGCGCACGGCGAAATCCTCACGGATTCCGCTACGCCCAAAAACCCGTGCGCGGAGCGCCCGGGCTAACTGCGAATCAGCTGTCCCGGGGTTGCAGGCAGCCTCCGCGCGCCGCGGTTCGAGCGCGTCAGAACCTCCAGGCCGCGGTGACGCCGACCTGCCGCGGGTCGGCGCGGGTCTCGTAGCGGGTCTCGAGGTAGTCGGGGTCCGCGTTGCCGAAGAAGTACACGCGCTTGTCGTAGGCCTCGTCCAGGAGGTTGCGCGCCCACAGCGTGAACGTCCACGCGCCCCACTCGCGGCCGAGCGTGGCATGCAGCACGCGGAAGGCGCGGCGCGCCTCGTTCTGGTTGTTGGAGTCGAACTGCCCGGCCCGACCCACGAGCTCGAGGTTGCCGAAGAATCCGGCCTCCGACCGGGCGCGCGCGCCGAGCGTGAAGCCGTGGCGCGGCGTGTTGGCGAGGGCGCGGCCGCCGCCGGCGTTGCCGTTGGTGAGCGTGAAGCGGTCCAGCGCGGAATCCATCAGCGCGAGCGACCCGTGGAAGGTGAGGCCGCGGGCCGCGTCCCAGGCCCCGGACGCCTCGAGTCCGGAGACGCGGGCGCCGCGGCCGTTGGCGGTGAAGAAGCGGTAGTTGCCGCCGAAGCCGGCCGAGTCGCGGACCTGCACGTCGCGCCGCACCAGGTGGAAGAGCGTGACCTCGCCGCGCACGGCGCCGTCGCGGGCGTGGCCCCGGAGGCCGACCTCGTGGTTCCAGAGGGTCTCCGTCCCGTAGGTGAGCGGGTCGGCGGGCGGGTTGATGCGGGCGTCGACGTTGACGCCGCCGCCCTTGTAGCCGCGGGTGACGGAGGCGAACGCGAGCAGGCCGGCGCGCACCTCGTGCTCGAGCGAGACCTTGCCGCCGACGAGGGTGTCGCGGAACGACGGCGCGAACTCGACCGGCGCGTCGAACGTGCCGCGGCTGGCGCGGAAGCGCGTGCGGACGCCGCGGCCGTCGAGGTCGAGGCGTTCGACGCGGAGGCCGACGACGAGCCGCGTGCGCGCCGAGAAGTCGTGGCCCGCCTGCCCGAAGAGCGCGGTGTTAGCCGAGCGGTAGGTCGTGCGCAGGCCGCGCACGTTGCCGGGATCGGTGTTCGCGTAGCGCGACCATTCCTCCAGGTCGGCGTGGAAGGCGCCGAGCGTCCAGCGGTGGACGAGGCCCTCGCGCGCCGCCGACGGCTCGGAATCGAGGCGCAGCTCCTGGTTCCAGGCCCAGCGCGTGCGGTGCAGGTCGCTGAAGCCCTGGTAGGACGCCGCCGTCCAGTCGTCGTCGTAGGCGTAGCGCGCCCGCGTGCGCGCGACCGACGTGACGGTCGTGAGGCGCACGCCGTCGGCGAACTCCCGGCGGGTGCCGCGCAGGCTCGCCGCGAGCGAGCGCTGCTCGTCGCGGCCGGGCTGGTCGGAGAACGTGCGCTCGCCGTTGTTGTCGAGGGCGAACTCGTCGTAGCCGTTGTCGAAGTCGGCCGCCACGAGCGCCGCCTCCCAGCGCCAACGGTCGGAGGGATTCCACTCGAGGCGGAGCCGCGCGAGGGTCTCGTCGCGGGCGTTGGTGTCGCGGCCGAGCGTCACGTTGCGGCGGAAGCCGTCCGCGCGCGCCGTCTGCACCGCGAGCCGCGCCATGAGCGCGTCGGGCCGGCCCGCCGCGAGCGGACCGCCGACGGCGACGCCGGCCGAGCGCAGGTCGTCGCCGCCGACCGTGGCCTCCGCGCGCCCGGTCCAGTAGGGCGTGGGCGCCTGCGTGACCAGGCGCACGACGCCGCCCGCCGCGTTGGCGCCGAAGGCGCCCGCCTGCGGGCCGCGCAGGACCTCGACCTGGGCGAGGTCGAAGGTGGACGCGATCGTGCCGAGGCCGGTGAAGTCGAGGTCGTCCACGAGGAAGCGCACGGCCGAGTCGGGCGTCTCGCCCTCGAACTGGGAGTTCTCGCCCACGCCGCGGATCTGGAGGTGCCGCGGACGCGAGGTGCCGCCGGTGAAGGTGAGGTTGGGCACGCCGTCGAGGAGGTCACCGAAGTGCCGCACGGCGCCGGCGCGCAGGGCGGCCTCGTCGAACACCGTCACGCTCGCCGGCAGACGGTCGAGCGGCGACTGCCAGAGGTCGGCCGTGACCCGGACCGGCGCGAGGCGCACGGCCGGCTCACCGGGAGAATCCCCGCCCGCCGCGGGCAGTCCGGCCTCTCCGAGGGCGGGAGGTCGATTCGCGCCCGAAGGTCGCGGGTCGCCCGGAGGCGTCTGGGCGCGGGCCGCGGCGAGCGCGGCCAGCGCGAGGGTGATGGAGAGGATTCTTGTCGGGAGCTGCATCGTGCGATGCCCGACCGGAATCGGACTCCCGTTGAAGGGGCGTCGCTCCTCACGCCACCCGGCGCTCGTCGCGGCGCCTGTCTGTTTCCTTCGTCGGCATGATCCGTTCAGGTTCCAAGGGTCGAGCGGCCGGTCGCACCGCAATCTCAGCCCTCCGCGGAGGACACCCCTACAGGCGAGCCGGACCGAAGCGCCCGCGCGCCGGACCGTCAACCGTCGATTCGCGACCCCCGGAAATCATGAAGGGCGCCC
>CAYWTK010000223.1:0-2912 GCA_964460895.1 uncultured Opitutaceae bacterium | reverse complement strand
GCCTCGCCGACGGAGAAGTCGGGCAGGCGGCCGACGGCGTCGGAGGTGATGACGTTCTTGGTGTTGTCGGCGTCGCGCTGGTCCTTGAGGGCCTTGGCCTGGCCCTCGGCGATGGCCTCGACGACGAAGGTCTCGAGCTGCACGACCTCGCCCGGGGGCGGGGTCGGGGCGGGCGGCGCGGACTGGGCGCGCAGTCCGGGGGCGGCGACGGGCAGGAGCAGGGCGAGCGCGGCGAGCGCGCGGGCCGGGGAGGCGGAGTTCATGGGCGGTGGGGGGACGGACCTGCCGGCCGGGCCGGCAGCGGGGGGTGGTAGATCGACCCACCCATAGCGGGGAGTCCGGGGCGGTAAAACGGGCGCGAGGTCAATTTGTTGACCAATACCGTTGCCCGGGCGCGGCGGGCGGTCCAGCCTCCGCCGCCATGCCCGTCCGCCGCCGCGTCTGCCTCCGCGACATCGCCCGCGCCGCCGGCTGCCACTTCTCGACGGTCTCGCTCGCGCTGCGCAACCACCCGCGCCTCCCGCGGGCGACCTGCGAGCGGGTGCAGCGGCTCGCGCGCGAGCTGGGCTACGTGCCCGACCCAATGCTCGCCTCGCTCGCGCACTACCGGTCGGCGCTGCGGCCGGTCGCCTACCACGCGACGCTGGCGTGGCTGACCAACCACCCCGCGCGGGGCGGCTGGCGGCAGGTGCCGATCTTCCTCGACTACTACCGCGGCGCCGCGGCGCGCGCGGCGGAGCTCGGCTACCGGCTGGAGGAGTTCTGGCTGCGCGAGCCCGGGATGACGCCGGCGCGCGCCGGCCAGATCCTGCGCGCGCGCAACATCACGGGCCTGGTGGTGGCGCCGCAGCCGGAGCCGGGGATGGCGGTGGAGCTGGACTGGGCGGACTTCTCCGCCGTCGCCATCGGCTACTCGCTCGCCCGGCCGCGGCTGCACCTCGTCTGCCCGGCGCAGTTCGGCGCGATCAAGGTGGCGATGCACGAGCTGCTGGCGCGCGGCTACCGCCGGCCCGGGCTCGTGATGCTCCGCGCGAGCGACGACCGGGTGGACCAGCACTGGCAGGGCGGCTACCTCGTCGCCCAGCAGTCCTGCGCCCGGGGCGACCGGGTGGCGCCGCTCTTCCTCGAGGCGTGGGACGAGGCGCGCTTCGCCGCGTGGTTCCGCCGGCATCGGCCCGACGCGCTCATCACCAAGCTGCCCGAGGTCGGGGCCGCGCTGCGGCGCGCGGCGCGCCGCGGGGCCCGCGAGGTCGGCGTGGCCTACCTCACGCTCGCCGCGCCGGGCGGCGAGCTGGCCGGCGTGCACGAGAACCCGGCCGAGGTCGGGGCCGCGGCGGTGGACTACGTCACGGGCATGATCCACCGCAACGAGCGCGGCCTGCCGGCGCTGCCGCGCCGCCTGCTCATCGAGGGCACCTGGGTGGACGGCCGCACCGTCCGCCGCGCCGCCCCCGCGTCCGCGGCCCGCCCATGAGCGCCGCCCCCGCGCGCCCCCCGCGCTTCCGCTGGGTCGTCTGCGGCCTGCTCTTCCTCGTCACGGCCAACAACTACGTCGACCGCCAGGCCCTCGGGGTGCTCGCCCCCGAGCTGATCGACGAGCTCGGGTGGACGGCGGGCGACTACGCCGACCTCGTCTTCTGGTTCCAGGTCGGCTTCGCCATCGGCTTCCCCCTCACCGGCCGGCTCCTCGACGCGGTCGGCACGCGCTGGGGCTTCGCGTTCGCGGTCGCGGTGTGGAGCCTCGCCTCCGCGGCGCACGGGCTCGTTACCACCCTCCTCGCCTTCAAGGCCGCGCGCTTCGTCCTCGGCCTCAGCCAGCCGAGCAACATGCCGGCCGGCGTGAAGGTCGTGGCCGAGTGGTTCCCGCCGCGCGAGCAGGCGCTCGCCACCGGCCTGTTCAAGGGCGGCGCCAACCTCGGCTCCATCCTCGTGCCCCTCGTCGTGCCCGCGCTCTTCTTCGCCACCGGCTGGCGGGCCACCCTCGTGATCCTCGCCGCCACCGGCTTCGTCTGGCTGGCGTTCTGGCTCTGGCTCTACCGGCCGCCCGCCGCGGGCGAGGCGGAGGCCGCCCCGGTCCCGGGCCGCGTGCGCTGGCGCGTGCTGCTCCGGCGGCGCGAGACCTGGGCCTACATGAGCGTCAAGTTCCTGACCGACGCGGTCTGGCACTGGTACGTGGCCATGCTGCCGCTCTTCCTCGCCCAGCGCTTCGGGCTCAGCCTGCGCGAGTTCGGCCTCCCGCTCGTCGCGGTCTACGCCATCGCCTCCGTCGGCAGCGTCGGCGGCGGCTGGCTCTCCTCCCACTGGATCGCGCGCGGCTGGGACCTGACCCGCGCGCGCAAGCTCGCGATGCTGCTCTGCTGCCTCTGCACGGTGCCGGTCCTCGGCGTGACGCGCAGCGACTCGCTCTGGCTCTGCGTCGTGCTCATCGGCCTCGCCATGGCCGCGCACCAGGGGCTCACCTCCAACCTCTTCACCGCCGTCTCCGACCTCTTCCCGCCGCAGGCCGTCGGCACCGTCGTCGGCCTCGGCGGCTCGGCCGCCCAGCTCGGCGCGGCGCTCATGACGCTCCTCACCGGCGCGGTGCTCGACGACGGCGGACACCTCACCGAGATGTTCCTCATCGCCGGCGCCGTCTACCTCGTGGCCTTCGCCGTCTTCCACGTCCTCGTCCCGCGGCTCGTCCGGCTCGAGCTGCCCGTCCTGACCCGGCGGGCAACAGTGTGAGCGACCGGGCGTTTGGCCGGCCCGCGGACGTGGACATCCTGCCCCCGACCATGCCCGACCCCACCGCCTGGACCCGCCGCCGCTTCCTCGGCACCGCCGCCGCCACAGCCCTGGCCGCGCCCGCCCTGCCGGCCGCGCGCGCCGCCGGCCTGCCGCCGCTGCCCGCCGGCGCCGCCGCGCTCCTCGCC
>CAYWTK010000222.1:0-3023 GCA_964460895.1 uncultured Opitutaceae bacterium | reverse complement strand
GGGTCCAATCCGAGCTATGCCTTTGATGTCATTCTATTACGCGAACCTCAATAGGGCGCGGCGCGCCGCACGCGCGCCGCAGCTTGGATAGCAGGTTGGACCGCCGGCTGGCCGCCGACGCGTTCTGGCGGAGAACGTCCCCACGCACGCCCAAGTGCCCCTCACGCCCCTTCCCCCGCTCCCCAAGGAGCGGGGAACCCTCCCGCCGGAAACACGCCCGGCGGCGACGCCCCTGCCTTTTTTGCTCGCGTGGATCGGCCCCATAGCAGGGCGGGGTCTCCCGACCCCGCCGCGAACGTCCCTTCTGGCTTCGCACCCGAAATCGCGAGCGAACGACGGCGGGTTCGGGAGACCCCGCCCTTCAACGGCATCCGCGACCGCGGCCCTAGCCGTTCGCCCCACCCGCCACGTCCCAGCTACGGGATTCGGACATCCCGCGCCCGAGGGAAAATCGCGCCGCCGAAGCGGCGGCAGGTATCCGGCTTTCGTGCCTTGGGACACACAATAGACTGCCCCGCAGTCGCTTAGGGTGAGCGGTTCCGCGTTGGCACGCGCGGTGCAAGGATGGGTTCAACCTCCAACCCGACTCTCCCATGAAGACCATCCTCTCCCTCACCGCCCTCAGCGCCACCGCCGGTGCCGCGCTTGCCGCCCTCGCCAACGCCCCCTTCGTCACGACGACCACGGTCGGCTACGCCGTCGCCTCCCTCGCGGCGGGCGGAATCGTCGCCCTCGCACTGCGCGACTACGGCCGCAAGCCCCGCCGGCTCGCCGTCCCCGTTCACGTCGTGCGTCCGATGGTCCCGGTCCTCGTCGCCGCCCGGCGCGCCACCGCCTACTCGGTCCGCCGCCGCCGCGCGGCGCTCGTGGAGCGCAAGGCCGCCTGAGCGCCGGGGCCGGCGGAGCGACGGCCTCCGCGCCGTCCGCCCCTCGGCGCCCGCCGCCGACCGCCCCGCAGTCGACGGCGTCGCCGCGCCACCGCGCCGGTTCCGGCCGGCGCCGGGCAAGGGGCACTTGACTCCCCACGCCCGCCGCGAGTCACTTCCCGCGCATGGCAGCCAACGACCCCGCGCCGCGTCGCATCCTCGTCGCGGATGACCAGCCCGATGTCCTCGAGGCGCTCCGCCTCCTCCTCAAGGCCGAGGGCTACCTGATCGACACGGCCAAGTCGCCGGGCTCGGTCATGAAGGCCGTGGAGCAGCGCGACTACGCGCTCGCCCTCATCGACCTCAACTACGCGCGCGACACCACGTCCGGCCAGGAGGGCCTCGACCTCCTCGCCAAGCTGCAGGCCGCCGATTCGACCCTGCCCGTCGTCGTCATGACCGCCTGGGCCTCCGTCGAGGTCGCGGTCGAGGCGATGCGCCGCGGCGCCAAGGACTTCATCACCAAGCCCTGGGACAACCCGCGGCTCATCGCCATCGTCAAGAACCAGATCGAGCTGGCCAGCGCCGTCCGCGCCTACCAGCGGCTGGAGCAGGAGAACCAGATCCTCCGCGGCAAGGGCGGCCCGAACCTCATCGCCCAGTCCGCCGCGATGCGCCCGGTGCTCGAGATCATCTCCCGCGTCGGCCCGTCCGACGCCAACGTCCTCATCACGGGCGAGAACGGCACCGGCAAGGGCGTCGTCGCCCAGGCCCTCCACGCCGTCTCCGCCCGCGCCGGCAAGCCGTTCATCTCGGTCAACATGGGCGGCCTCCCCGAGGGCGTCTTCGAGAGCGAGCTCTTCGGCCACGTGCGCGGCGCGTTCACCGACGCCAAGTCCGACCGCGCCGGCCGCTTCGAGCTGGCCGACGGCGGCACGCTGTTCCTTGACGAGATCGGCAACATCCCGCTCAGCCAGCAGGCCAAGATCCTGCGCGTGCTCGAGACGGGCGAGCTCGAGCGCGTCGGCTCGTCGCGCACCTACCGCGTCAACGTCCGCCTCGTCTCCGCCACCAACGCCGACCTCCAGGCCGAGGTCGCGGCCGGCAAGTTCCGCCAGGACCTCCTCTTCCGCCTCAACACGATCCAGATCCACCTGCCGCCCGTGCGCGAGCGCCGCGAGGACATCCCGCTCCTCGCCCAGCACTTCCTCAAGGCGCACGTCGAGCGCTACCGGAAGCCGATCACGGGCTTCGAGGACGGCGCGCTCGAGGCGATGCGCGACTACGCCTGGCCGGGCAACGTCCGCGAACTCGACCACGCCGTCGAGCGCGGCGTGCTCATGGCGCAGGGCAAGGTCATCCGCGCCCCCGACCTCGGCCTCAACGCCGGCCAGGCCGCGCCGCGGCTGGAGGACATGAGCCTCGAGGAGGTCGAGGCCTTCCTCATCAAGAAGACCCTCGCCCGCTGCGACGGCAACGCCCGCCAGGCCGCCGAACAGCTCGGCCTCAGCCGCAGCGCCTTCTACCGCCGGCTGGAGCGGTACGGGTTGTAGGCGGCTGCGCCGCCGTCGAAGGTCGAACGCCGAGCGTCGAAGGCCAGCCACCGGAGCCCCGCGCATCGACGCTCGACCCTCGACTCTCGACCCTCGTCTCCCGTCCGATGCCCGCTCCCCGCAAACGCCGCCTCGCGCACGAGAACCGGATCTTCGCGTACGCGCTGCTCGCGGGGCTGCCGGGCGTGGCGGTGGCGACGTGGCTGATGGCGACGTCGCCGGACATCGACACGAAGGAGTTCTGGACGCTCGGCCTGGTGGTCTTCGGGTTCTGGCTCGGCTACGCGCTCGCGGTCCGGGAGAACGTCATGCGGCCGCTGCAGACGATGGCCAACCTGCTCACCGCGCTGCGCGAGGGCGACTTCTCCACCCGCGCGCGCGGGGCCAACCGCGACGAGCCGCTCGGCGACGTGATGTCCGAGATCAACCTTCTCGGCGGCGTGCTCCAGGAGCAGCGCCTCGGCGCCCTCGAGGCCACGGCGCTGCTGCGCACGGTCATGGAGGAGATCGACGTCGCCATCTTCGCCTTCGACAGCAACGCCACGCCGAGCCTGGTCTCCCCCGCCGGCCAGGAGTATCTCGCCCAGCCCGCCGAGCGCATCCT
>CAYWTK010000221.1:0-3046 GCA_964460895.1 uncultured Opitutaceae bacterium | reverse complement strand
AGGGGCGGACCTTGTGTCCGCCCGCGCGGGCGTGGACAAGCCACGCCCCTGCAAAAGAGCCAAATCGAACCGCAATTGGTATAAGAGACAGACTGCCGGCGGGATCGATTCCCGTCGCTTCGTCGCGCCTCGACCCGCTCCGGCGTTTTCTTGGCCACGGATTGCCCGGAGAGTCGCGAACGGGACGGATTGGGGTGATCCGTTTCCGTCCGTTCAATCCGTGGCCAACGAGACGCCAAGGCGCGGCGCCGTGCTTCCTCGCCGCGAAGCTCACGCCCCCGCGCGGCTCAGGCGCGGCGCGCGAGCCAGAAGCGGCACTCGTCGGAGAAGTCGCGCACGGCCTTGGGCTCGGGGCTGACGCGGCGCCGCATCTCGTCCCATTCGTGCGTCCACCCGGTCGCGGCGAGGTCGGCCAGCACCTCGGCGCGGTCGGGAAGGTGCATGAAGACGCGGTAGCCGTCGTCGTCCACGAAGTACCGGTCGCCGAACTCGAGGAGCGAGGGGTCCTGCTCCCCGCGGGCCCACACCGCCGCCTGCCGGGCCCAGTGACGGCGCTCGCCCGGCTCGTCGTCGCGGTCGTGGGTGGTGAAGAGCAGCGGCGCGCCGGGCGCCGCGAGCCGGTGCAGCCCGCGCAGGGCGGCGCGCCGGCGCTCGCGGCCGGGGATCTGCATGAGCCCGTTGAAGGGGAAAAGCACGCCGGCGTAGCGCCGTCCGGCGAGGGCGGGGCACGCGTCGAGGTCGGTGGCGTCCGCGTGGTGGAACGCGACGCCGCGCAGGCCGCGCTCGGCGGCGAAGCTGCGGGCGTGCGCGAGCAGCTCCTCCGCGAAGTCGAAACCCGTCAGGTCCGCGTAGCCCTCGGCCGCGAGGGCGAGCGCGACGCGGCCGGTGCCGCAGCCGGCCTCGAGCAGGGGGGCGGCGCAGTCGGGGAAATGGCGCGCGATGAGGAGGCGCTCGGACTGCCACAGACCGACGCGCTCGGCGGCGCGCGCGTAGTGCAGCACGGATTCCGGGGCGTTGAAGTCCGCGCGCACGGTGGCGCCGGAGATGCGGAACGGGACGTCCCCAGCCATGCGCGGCCTTCCTGTCAGCGCCGCCGCCAGGCGGCGATGAACATGCCGTTCGCGTCGAGCTCGTGCGGCCAGAGGACGACGGAGGACGGAGGGCTGGGGTCGGAGGACGGGAAGACCGGGACGGGTTCGAACTCCGGATGCGCGGCGGAGAAGGCGTCGGCCACCGCGGACGTCTCCGCGCGGGTGAGGGTGCAGACCGCGTAGACGAGCCGCCCGCCGGGCTTGAGGGCCGGGGCGACGTGCTCGAGCAGCCGGGACTGGATGGCGGCGAGCTCCCGCACGTCGTCGGGCGTGGTCGTCCACCGGGCGTGCGGGTTGCGCTGCCAGGTGCCGACGCCGGAGCAGGGCGCGTCGAGCAGCACGCCGTCGAACCGCGTCTTCGTCGGCAGCCGCGCCGAGCCGTCCCACGGCGCCGCGCGGTAGTTGAACACGCCGGCGCGCGCGGCGCGGACGCGCAGCTGCTCGAGGCGGCGGGCGGAGCGGTCGCTGGCCCAGATCAGGCCCTTGTTGCCCATCAGGTCCGAGAGGTGAAGCGTCTTGCCGCCCTCGCCGGCGCAGGCGTCCCACCAGGTCTGACCCGGGACCGGCGCGCAGGCGTGGCCGACGAGCTGCGACGCGAGGTCCTGGATCTCGAAGCGTCCTTGGCGGAACGCGTCGGTGCGGAAGAGGTCGACGGGGCCGCGGTAGCGGCGGGCGGCGAGCGCGGCGCCCGGGAAAGCGGGGGCGGGCTCGCAGTCGCCCAGCTCGGCCGCCACGGCCGCCTCGTCGGCGCGGCGCGGGCGGATCCAGAGGGCCGGCTCTCGCTGGAGCTGGACCAGCCAGGCGGCGGGCGCGTCCAGCTCGGCGCGGACCCAATCCGGCACGGCGCGGGCCGCGAGGGCCTCGGGCTTGACCGCGCGCGGGTCGCGGGCGAAGCGCGCCTGCAGGGCGAGCGCCGCCTCCACCTGGCGCTGCAGCGACGCGCCCTCGTCGCGCCAGCGCCACCAGCGGAAGTAGGCGAACACGGCCCGGCTGACCTGGCCGCGGCGCGCGGCGGCCGGGCCGGGGCGGGCCGGACCGAGCACCTCGCGGAGCGCGGCGTCGGCCGGACGCCCGGCCAGCGCGACGCGCAGGACCCGGGCGGCTTCGTTGGGGACGGCGGAGGCGGACATCGGAGATCGTGCGGCGGAAAGGTCAGGACCGCCGGCCCCAGCGGCGGGTCTCCTTCATCTCGGGCGGACGCGCCTCGACCACGACGCCGGCGCAGGCGGGGTGGGTGCGGAGCTCCTGGAAGGACGGTCCGGTCACGCGCCACTTGAGGGCGAGGGACGTCTCGGCGACGGGCGCGGCGCGGTCGCCGAAGAGGAAGGCGAGCTCGACCCGCGTCTCGCCGTTGGCCGCGTCGATCGTGCGCCGCAGGGTGCGGAGGAAGTCCTCGGTGCCGGCGTGGTCGGGGTGGAGGACCCAGGTGACGCGCCGGAGCGCGCCGGGCAGGTAGGCGTCGAGCGGGTAGACCTCCTTGACGTTGAGCCGGGCCCCGTCGTTGCCGCGCATGACGGAGCCGAGGACGACGACGGGCAGGTTCTCCGCGAGGACCTTGCCGTAGGTCTCGTAGGCGTCGGCGTACATGTTGACCGCGATGGTCGCGCGCCGGCTGGAAAGGTTGAAGAAGGCCCAGGGGCGGTTGTCGCGCTTGGAGAGGCGCTTGGTGACGCCGCCCATCAGGCCCGCGAGGCGGAACTCGACGCGGTCGCCCTGCTGCAGCACGGCCTCCTCCGTGTGGGTGCAGAGGGCCTCGAGCAGGCCCGTGTAGGCGTTGAGCGGGTGGCCGGAGACGTAGAAGCCGAGGAGCTCCTTCTCGTACTGGAGGCGCTCGGCCGGGGCGAAGTCCGCCGCGGCCGGCGCCGGCGCGGCCGCGCGCGGGGCGCGCGCGGCGCGGGGCGCGTCGTCGTCGAGCATGTCGAGGAAGCTGTGCTGGCCCGCGGCCTGGTCGCGCG
>CAYWTK010000220.1:0-3091 GCA_964460895.1 uncultured Opitutaceae bacterium | reverse complement strand
TTTGCAGGGGCGTGGCTTGTCCACGCCCGCGCGGGCGGACACAAGGTCCGCCCCTCCAGTGCCGATCCGAGCCGCAAATGGTGTTACTCAGGCGATCCCGGCGAGCGGACAGAAAAAAGGGCCGCGCTGGCGGCGCGGCCCGGGAGGGAGACGATCGTCTCCGCGGCTCAGAAGCCCGTCTGGATTGAGACGGAGTACTGGCTGGCGGTGTCGCCGTCGTCGCGGATCTCGGCGGTGTAGCCGGCGGACCAGCCCCAGCGCTGGCCGAGCGCGCCGCCGACGCGGGCGCCGAGCTTGATGCTCTGGTCGAGGCCGTCCTGCACGCTGATGCTGTTGCGGGCGGCGACCGTCTCAGCGAGGCGGCCGGCGACGGCGCGGGTGTCGTCGGCGAAGTCCTTCTGGAAGACGGCCGAGAGGCCGAGGAAGACCGGGTTCTCGCCGCCGATCATCTGCCAGTCGGCGGTGGCGCCGAGCAGGCCGTCGACCGACTTGGCCGTCTGCTCCTCGAAGACGAAGTTCAGTCCGCCCACGCCCGTCTCGGTGTAGGTGCCGATCTTGGCCTTCGTGTAGCGGAGGCCGACGAAGGGCGTGACGCGCAGCGAGTCGGAGGCGAAGCCCGCGCCCACGCGCACGGCGCCGCCCCAGCGGTCGCCGTCCGTCTTGCCCGAGGTCATCATGCCGCCGAACATCGTGCGGCGCGCGATGCTGCGGATGTCGTGCGAGCCGTAGCCGGCGGAGGCGTCGGCGAAGAGCGCGCCGGCCTTCCACTGACCGTACACGGAGACGCTCTGGCCCTCGAGGGAGAACGAGCCCGCGCCGCCGCGGAGCTCGGCGTCGATCGCGTCCTTGGTCAGCGCCAGGCCGGCGACGAGGTCGTCGCCGAACGCGAGGTCGAAGCCCGCGGCGAAGACGCTGCCGGTGTAGGCGAACTCGTTCTGGTAGCCGGTGTAGTCGCGCGAACCGTCCTTGTAGCTGTAGCTCGCGTAGGCCTGCGCGCCGGCGCGCTTGGTCGCGGTGCGGACCTGGTCGAGGCGGGCGGCGAGGGCGTCGCCGGACATGTCCGACGCGGCCAGCGCGGCGGTGCCCTGCACGGCGGCGGTGCCGAGGACGAACTCGGGGTTGAGCACCTCGGTGAGGACCTGCGCGAAGACCGCGTGGGCCTTGGTGGTCGGGTGGATGCCGTCCCAGAAGATGTAGTTGTTCACGTCGCCGGGGTTGGCGCCCGAGGCGAGCACGCCGAGGTACTCCTGGTTCGTGATGGTGAAGCCGAAGCGCTGGGGCGTGAGGACCATCTGGTTGAAGATCGCGCTCAGGTCGAAGACCGTCACGCGCACGTCGGGCGCCAGCGGCAGCGCGCCGATGCGGCCGGTGAGGTCGCGGTTGTAGGCCAGCACGCCGTTCTGCACGAAGAGCGCGCCCGGTGCGCCCGAGCCGGTGGTGAAGCGGGGCGTGCGCGAGATGTCGGGGAGGTTGAGGACGAGGATGTTCTTCGCGCCGAGCCCGGCCAGCGACTGCACCGCGCCCGCCACGGCGGTCGAGGCGCCGACGCCGATGTTGGTCATCGACGTCGCGTTCTGGTTGGCGGCCACCTGCACGCCGTTGAGCAGGTCGTTGGCGCCGGCGAGGATGACGTAGAGGCCGTTGGCGTTGGCCGTGATGCCGCGCGACTGGTACAGGCCGATCTGCATCGCGAGGTTCGGCGGGTTGACCACGCCGGTCGTCGCGGTGGCTCCGGCGAACGCGAAGTTCAGGCGGGCCGGATTGGTCGGGGTCGTCAGCGCCGCGACAAGGCCCGGCGCCACGTACTCGGCGTAGGTGAGGCCGTTCGAGACGCGGCCCTGGAAATACGGCGGCGGCGGCGAGCCCGTGGCGGCGAACAGGTTGCCGTTGTCGGTCAGCGAATCGCCGAAGAAATAGTAGTTCGAGTAGCTGCGCGGGGCGGGCTGGGCGACGGCGGAAGCCGCGAGACCCAGCGACGCGAGCACGAGGGAGAGGCGCGAACGCAGGAGGTTCATGGTCTGGTAGGGGTGGTTAGGGCGCGGAGTGACGCACCGGACCGACCGGAGCGCAAGCGCGATTCGGACGCGGCGGACGGCCGAATCCCGGGCGCAATCCCCTGCCCATCATCGGGCTAGGTCATTTCCGGCCCCGCGCCGAACGCCGGTCGCCGCGGCTCCCGCCCGCAGGGGCAGTTGGGGATGCTCTGCCCTCGGCGCGTCCGTTCGCGGCACCGGGGCGGGGGCGCCCCGGCTCCACGGCGCAGACGCACGTTTCGGCTGGACGGCACGGCTCCGGGGAACGACGGGGCGGAAGCCGACCCCCTTCACCCTCCGTTGCCGAGGACGAGAGTCGACCCACGCCAAGCGCCGCCCCGGACCGGCGAATCCGGCCCCTCTTCTCAGGGGAGACTACGCGGAGCCCTTTCGGACGCGTCAGAAAGTGGGCAGGATCGTGACGCTCTGGCCGGGCTCGACCACGTAGTCGTTGCCCGTGCTCCAGGTCTCGTCGTTGATCAGCACCTTGAAGACGACCGGGGCGGTCGCGCCCTTGAGCGTAGAGGCCCAGCAGTCGGCGGCCGTGCAGTCCATCGCGATGCCGTGGTCCCAGCTGAGGCCGGGGCCCTCGCCGCGGAGGTAGAGGTGGTTGCCGAAGCCGACGTCCACGCGGGCCGAGATGAAGGTGGCCGGCGCCTCGCGCTGGACCGTGTCCTTCTTGCGGACCGGGGCCGCGGGGGCGGCCTTGCGGGCCGGGGCCTTCTTCGGGGCCGCGGACTTGGCGGACGAGGACGTCGGGGCCGCGACGGACGCGGCGCTCTTCTTGGTGGTCTTTTTCATGGCGGAAATGGGTTGGAGGGAATTGACGAAGGGTCTGTGTCCCTGCGGAGGACGACCGGAGCAAGAGCAAATTCGACGCCAACGTCGCGCCCCGGTGAAATCCCGTGCGGCATCGTCCGCCGACCCCTGAAGATTTTGTTTTACTCCGGCCGGGGCGGGCTCCAAAGAAAGCGCTCCCTCCGGGGCAGTAGCTCAGTTGATAGAGCGCGTCGTTCGCAACGACGAGGTCGTCGGTTTGATCCCGATCTGCTCCACCA
>CAYWTK010000219.1:0-3136 GCA_964460895.1 uncultured Opitutaceae bacterium | reverse complement strand
AGGGATTCGAACCCCCGGAGCCTTGCGGCTCAGCGGTTTTCAAGACCGCCGCAATCGACCACTCTGCCACCCTTCCGGTGTTTTTTCGGGTGGGGAGCGTTGCCGGAACGGGCGCAGAGTCGAGCCCGCAAAGCCGCGCGCCATGGCCGTCGTCCGTCCTCGAGTCGAAGAAATGCAGGGGCTCTACGGGCCCTTCACGCTCACCGAGCGCGTGCTGCAGCGGATCTGGGCGGAGCAGGACTTCGCCGCGGAGCGGGCGACGCTGACCGACGGGCGCGCGCTGCGGGTGGACGCGCCGGGACGCTGGAACCTGCTGGGCGGGCCCGACTTCCTCGGCGCGCGGCTGCGGCTGGACGCGCGGGCCGTGGACGGCGACGTCGAGGTGCACTTCCGCGTCCGCGACTGGCGGGCGCACGGCCACGCGGCGAACCCGGCCTTCGGCGGCGTGGTGCTGCACGTGCTGCTGCACCCGCCGGACCCCGAGGAGGCCCCGGCCCGCCGGGCGGACGGCGCGACGATCCCGTCGGTGGCGCTGCTGCCGCTGCTGCACCGCGACCTCGAGGAGTACGCCGCGGACGACGCGCTCGTGACGCTCACCGCCCGGGACGCGTGGCGGCGGTTCGAGGAACTGGCGGCCTTGCCCGCCGCGGAGCGCCGCGCGGAGCTGCTGGCGCTGGCGACGGACCGGTGGGCGCGCAAGGTCGGCTACGCGCGCCGGCGGGTCGAGCGCCTGGGCTGGGAGGCGGCCGCCCACCAGACCGCGCTCGAGATCCTCGGCTACCGGCGCAACCGCGTCCCCATGCTCTCGACCGCGGAGCGCTGGCCGCTGGCGGCCTGGCGTGCCGGCGGGGTGCCTGCGCGGGCGCGGGCGGAGGTCGGGGGCTGGCGGCACGACGGCGTCCGCCCGGCCAACCGGCCCGAGGTGCGGCTGGCGCAGTACGCGGCGTGGGTCCGCGTCCGGCCCGACTGGCCGGCCGACCTGCTGGCGTGGGCGCGCAGCTGCCGGCCGCCGGACCGCGCGTGGGCGGCGTCCCCGCGCGACTTCCGCCGGACGCCCCAATGGGCGCAGGCGCGCGCCGCGCTGCGCGGACTGTGCGGCGGCGCGGTCGGCGGCCCGCGGTTCGACACGCTGGTCTGCGACGGGCTCCTGCCGCTGGCCGCGGCGGGGGCGGAGCGGCCCGACCTCGACACGCTCTGGCACCATTGGCCGGCGGGGGACCTGCCCGAGCCGGTCGTCGCCGGGCTCCGGCGCCTCGGGCCCGGGGCGGGGGAGGACGGCCCGCGCTGCCACGGGTGGGGGCAGGGACTGCTCGGCTGGCTGGTCGCGCGCGGCGCGCTGGCGTGAGGGCCGGCGGGCGCGGGGCGGCGCTCTTGACAAGGCTTTCGGCCGGACCCTAACTCTCACGCTCACTCAGTTCACTTTCCACAAGTGGGCGGGCCCTCGGGTCCCGCCTTTTTTTTCCCACCCATCGTCCAGTCCAGCCACCCATGAGCAGCGAAATCCTGTCCGTCCTCGAGTACATGGAGAAGGAGAAGGGCATTCCCCGTGCCGACATGATCTCCGCCATCGTCAACGCCATCAAGACGGCGGCGTTGAAGGGCGTGAACTCCGGCCAGGAGCTCAAGATCGAGATCAACCCGAAGGACGGGAAGCTCAAGGCCTGGGCCGTGATGAAGGTGGTGGATTCCGTCTCGGACCCGAAGACCCAGATCCACGTCGAGAAGGCCCAGGTGTTCCGGCATGGCGCGGCCCTCGGCGAGACCATCGAGAAGGAGATCGACCCGGCCTACCTCGGACGCATCGCCGCCCAGACCGCGCGGCAGGCCATCATGCAGCGCCTCCGGCAGTTCGAGAAGGAGCGCATCTACGACGACTTCAAGGACTCCGTGGGCGACATCGTCAGCGGCACCGTCCGCCGCCGCGAGCGCAACGACCTCTTCATCGACCTCGGCAAGGCCGAGGCGGTGATGCCCGGCAAGGAGCAGGTCCCGGGCGAGGAGTACGCCCCGGGCGAGCGCATCCGCTGCTTCCTGCTCGAGATCGAGAATTCCAGCCGCGGCCCCGAGGTCATCCTCAGCCGCGCCACGCCCAAGTTCGTCCGCCGCCTCTTCGAGCTCGAGGTGACCGAGATCGCCGACGGCACGGTCAAGATCGAGGCCTTCGCCCGCGAGCCGGGCTACCGCACCAAGATCGCGGTCACCAGCTCCGACCCGAAGGTCGACCCCGTCGGCGCCTGCGTCGGCGCCCGCGGCGCCCGCGTGAAGAGCATCGTGCGCGAGCTCGGCGGCGAGAAGATCGACATCATCCCCTACCACGCCGACCCGAAGGAGATGCTGGTCGAGGCGCTCAAGCCGGCGGTGCCGCGCGAGATCGTGCTCGACGAGAAGAACAAGCGCATGCTCGTGCGCGTGGCCAACGAGGACCTCGCGGTCGCCATCGGCCGCAAGGGCCAGAACGCCCGCCTCACCTCGCGCCTCGTGGGCTGGCGGCTCGACATCGAGGAGTGGAAGGCCACGACCTCCGACCCGCGCGCCCAGGCCATCAGCGCCCTCGTGGGCGCCTTCGGCTTCGACGCCGCCATCGCCGGACGCCTCGTGGCGAACGGCATCAATTCCCCCGCCGCCTTCGAGGGCGTCGAGGCCAGCGACCTCGTGGGCATGGGCTTCTCCGAGGAGGAGGCGCAGGGCGTGATCGCCAAGGTCGCCCCGCCGCAGGCCTGATCCGCCGCCCGACCCAACCTCCGCCCACCCACTCCCCGACCTGATGAGCGCCC
Organism: uncultured Opitutaceae bacterium; assembly: GCA_964460895.1. Lineage (GTDB taxonomy): Bacteria > Verrucomicrobiota > Verrucomicrobiia > Opitutales > Opitutaceae > Didemnitutus. Next base: position 362 of record CAYWTK010000219.1, on the reverse strand, counting down.
GCATTCACGAGATCGCCAAGAAGTACGAAGCCGAGCCCAAGGAAATGCTCGCCTGGCTCAAGGAGCAGGGCTTCGTCACGCCGGACACCAAGTCGGTCTCGAGCACCGTCAGCAAGATCTACTACGACGAGATCGAGAAGCACTGGGGTGCGAAGCAGGCCGCGGCCGCCGCCGCCGCCGCGCCGGCGGAGCCGGCTCCCGAGCCCGTCGCCGACGCGTCCGCGCCCCCGCAGGTCAAGCTGCCGCCGGGCGTGTTCGTGAAGACCGTGCAGGACGTCGCCCGCGAGCGCGAGGAGGCCGCCAAGGCCGCCGCCGCCGCGAAGGCCGCGGCCGCCGCGGCTGCCGCCGCCGCCGTCGCACCG
>CAYWTK010000218.1:0-3199 GCA_964460895.1 uncultured Opitutaceae bacterium | reverse complement strand
TCCAGTTCCTCGCCGGCAAGGAGCGCATCCAGGAGGAGTTCTTCCACACCTTCAACGACCTCTTCGAGTCGGGGAAGCAGATCGTCCTCTCCAGCGACCGGCCCGTCACCGAGATCGCGTCCCTCGAGTCGCGCCTCGTCTCCCGCTTCCAGTGGGGCCTCGCCGCCGACATCCAGTCGCCCGACCTCGAGACCCGCGTCGCCATCCTCCGCACCAAGGCCGTCTCCCTCAAGGTGGACCTGCCCATGCCGGTGATGGAGTTCATCGCCCGCCACATCGCGAAGAACATCCGCCGCCTCGAGGGCGCCCTCATCAAGGTCTCGAGCTACTCCGCCCTCACGGGCAAGCCCGTGGACCTCGCGACCGCCGAGCTGCTGCTCAAGGACGTGCTGATGGAGGAGGCCCAGAACCGCCTCACCATCGAGGGCATCCAGAAGCGCGTCGCCGACCACTACCAGATCCGCCACAGCGACATGACGAGCAAGCGCCGGCCCAACGCCATCGCGTTCCCGCGCCAGATCGCCATGTACCTCAGCCGCCAGCTCACCCGCAACTCCCTGCAGCAGATCGGCGAGGCCTTCGGCGGCCGCGACCACGGCACCGTCATCCACGCCATCAAGACCGTGGAGAACATGATGGAGACCGACGAATCGGTGCGCGGCAGCGTGGACTTCCTCAAGACCCAGCTCGCCAAGTGAGCGGCTTGACGATTCCGGTTTCCCGCTTCCCCGTCACCGCGCGCCTGCCTGCCCCATCGGCGGCCTGACGACGCACCTGGGACCGCGCCGGAATCGAAAATCGAGAATCCAGAAATCGAAAATCGAGGAATCCCCGATGTCCCTCACGCCCGAACAGAAAGCCGCCGTCTCCTCCTGGGTCGCCGCCGGCGACGGCCTCTCGATCATCCAGAAGAAGCTGGCCGAGCAGTTCCAGCTCTCGCTGACCTACCGCGACGTCCGCTTCCTCGTCGACGACCTCGATCTCACGCTGAAGGACGCCGCGCCGAAGGTGGACACCTCGGACGTGAGCAAGTCCCCGCCCCCCGCCCCGGCCGCCGGACGGCCCGCGGCGGGCGAGAAGAAGGGCATGCTCGACAAGCTCAAGGAGAAGGTCGGCCTCGGCGGCGGCGCGGCCGACGACGAGGACGAGGCCGCGACCGACGAGTTCCCCGAGGAGGAGCCCGCGCCCGGTCCCGGCGGCGGCGTCTCCGTGGACGTGGACCGCGTCGTCCGCCCCGGCGCCGTCATCAGCGGCAGCGTCACCTTCTCCGACGGCGTCAGCGGCAAGTGGGCCCTCGACCAGTACGGCCGCCTCATGCTCGACACCGGCCAGCCCGGCTACAAGCCGAGCACCCCCGACGTCCAGGCCTTCCAGCGCGAACTGCAGATGCAGCTCCAGCGCCACGGGTTTTGAGGGCGAGTCGAGGGACGAGCGTCGAGAGACGAGGGCGGAAGCGGAGAGACGAGGGCGAGGGTCACGTGCCCCGCTCTTTCTCTTTCCTCTTTCCCTTTATCTTTCTCCCCTATTCGCAGCGCGCCGCGCGCGGCTGCAGCCTGATCGTTCTCGTTCTTCGTTCTCTTTCTCGTTCTCTCGTCTCGCCGCGGGTGACGAAACCCTGACGGGTTCCGCTACCAGACGGGCGGGAACAGGAGGCCGCAAAGGGACGCAGAGTCGGAGTCCGATTCTCTGCGCTCTCCGCGGCCTCCTGTGGAATCCCTCCGCATCACACCGCACGCCGCGCGCGGGCGAAACCCTGACGGGTTCCGCTACGGCCCGATCCCCCGTGCTCGGAGAGCCCGGGCTACCCACGTTGCGTCGTCTCCGTGGGTAGCCGGCGACCTCCGGGCGCCGGTCGAGGCGGGACGAGCCCGAGAGAAAGAGAACGAGAAAGAGGAAAGAGAAAGATCTCCAACCCACCAGATCCGCCTCCTCCGGATCAGCGGAGATTAGTGCAGATCAGTGTTTCCCCCAACCCCTACCCCGACCGCCACTTGAGGGAGTCACGGAATTTCGGTGCCCCGACCGCTTGCGCGCCGCGGGGGTGGCGCGAATCTGCGCCTCATGGAAGACCCCGACGGAACACCGGCAGCAGGCGCGCGCCACCCCGACGTGATCCCGGGGAAATGTCACCCGCCGCGCACTGGCGCGCGCTCCAGCCGGTAATGAAGGTCCGGGATGCCATCCAGCTGCTGCACCGCGAGGGCTGGAGACTCGTCCGCACCCGCGGAAGCCATCGGCAGTACCGCCATCCCCACAAGCCGGGCACGGTCACCCTCGCGGGACACCCGTCCGTTGACATCCCGCCGGGCACCTTGAACAGTATCCTCCGACAGGCCGGACTGAAGCCATGATCCATCGCTACACCGTCGTCATCGAGAAGGGACCGAAAGGCTACGGTGCCTTCGTGCCCGACCTGCCCGGATGCGTGGCGGTGGCGCGCACCCACGCGGCCGCCGCGCGCCTGATCCGGCGGGCCATCGAGCTCCATCTCGAGGACATGCGCCTGCGCGGCGAACGTGCCCCGCGTCCGCAGGCCGTCGCTGATCAGGTGGACGTGGCGGTTTGAGAAGGTCCCGGCGGTCCCGGGCATTCGACGCACGCGGCCGTCACCACGCCCCCGTGTTCGGTTTGGGTCAGGCGGCAACGGAGACCGCCCGACGCTCCGCGCCCGTTCGCTCTCGCTCCTCGTTCTCTTTTTCGTCCAATCCTGCCGCCGCACGGGAATCGAACGTCTTCCGTCCCGGAGATTTCAGGAACAGGAGGGAACGGAGGAAACAGAGCCCGGCCCCCAACCTCTGCGCCCTCCTTGGCCTCCTGTGAAAACGTCGGGGCGATCGGGCGACAAACGTCGAATGCCGAAGGTTGAGGGTCCCAATCCTTCTCTTTCCTCTTTCTCTCCCCGTTCACCGCGCCGCACGCGGACGCAGCCCGATCGTTCTCTTTCCTCGCGCTCTCTGCCTCCGCCGCGCGCGCGAAACCCTGACGGGTTCCGCCACCACACGGTCTTGAACAGAAGGGAACGGAGGAAACAGAGTCCGTCTCCCGAACCTCTGCGCTCTCCGCGGCCTCCTGTGGAATCCCTCCGCATCACACCGCACGCCGCGCGCGGGCGAAACCCTGACGGGTTCCGCTACGGCCCGATCCCCCGTGCTCGGAGAGCCCGTATCGGAGGTCCGTTGATCCGAAATCCGACCAAGAA
>CAYWTK010000217.1:0-3210 GCA_964460895.1 uncultured Opitutaceae bacterium | reverse complement strand
GAGGGCGTGCTTCAACGTCGAGAGCTGGCGGAGGATCCAACGAGGTCGTTGCGATCGGTCCCGTGTAGGGCGGGCGTCTCCCGACTCCGCCGCGGCGTGGCGATGGGGTTTGAACAGGAGGCAACGGAGGAAACGGAGAGTTCGGCGAAACGGTTCACGGTCCGTTCTCTGCGCTCTCTGCGTCCTCCTGTAAGGTGATCGAATGATTGGATTCTCAGGAGGCCGCCGAGGGACGCAGAGAGTGGTGGAGCGAGTTGACCGCAACCCGCTGCGGTGCGTCGAGGTCGACGCGCGCCACCGGGCGACAGTCGGTCGCCTCGTCTCCGTTCCCTCGGCTCGGCTCCTGTGAGGGTAGGTTCGGTGTTCGGGCCGCCAAACTCTCGATCCACGAAACGCTCCCGCGTTCCGCTCCGGCGTCGGCCGATCATCACCAACCAATAACCCAGCAACCCAATAACCCACTAACCCAGTAACCCAACAACCAGCCCCCCATCTCCCGCTCAGCGGCCGACCTCGTGGTGCTCCAGGCGCACGCGGGGGGCAATCGCCGCGAGGAGGGCGGCGGTCGCGAGGCGCTGGCCGGATTCGGCGGAGCGCTCGACCAGGACGCAGCGGCGCACGCGGAGGGGCGCGCCGGGAGGATGCTGCAGGCGGGCGAAGGCGAGGGCGGCGGAGAGGGGGAGCAGGCCGGGATTGTAGGCTGCGTTGGCGGCGAGGCGTCCGGTGACGGTCGAGCCGTCGGCCAATTCGATCGCCACGCCGGCGAGCGGGCGCGCCCGGCCGGCGCGGTAGGGCGAGTAGCTCGTCCGGGCGGCGGCGAGGGCGGCGGCGACGAGGGGATCGCGCCCGGCGTCGCGCCCCACGCGCAGGTTGGCGCGGCGCGGGGTGCCGAGGAGTCCGCCGCGGACCCCGAGGTCGGCGGGACCGAACGCCTGCGGCAGGAGTTCCTTGAGGAGCAGGGTCGAGACTTCGCCCGGAATCGGCCCGGGCAGGTGGAGCGGGAGCGAGCCGTCGGGCGTCGCCTCGTTCAGGAACTGGCGGCAGTGGCCGCACGGGGCCGCGCTCACCGCGAGGGCGCTCAGGCTTCTCTCGCCGCAGAGCCAGGCGTGGTTCACGGCGGATTGCTCGGCGTGGACGGTGTAGTTGAGGGCGAGGCCGGGGAACTCGAGGTTGGCGCCGAAGTAGAGCGTGGGGCTCTGCCCTTCGGCGCAGACGCCGGCTGCGACGGCGCCGACGCGGTAGGCGGAGAGGGGCGCGGTGGCGTACTGCGCGGCGAGGGGCAGGAGGCGGACCATCAGCCGCGCCAGGTCGCCGCCGCAGTCCCAGCGCAGGCGCGCGACCACGTCGGGGGCGAGCCGTCCGCCGCGTGACCAGAGGGCGTCGAGCTCCGGGCGCAGGGCCGCGGGGAATCGCTCGACCGCTTCTCGCCAGGCGTCCGGTCGCTTGCTCATGCCGGAGAGCCAACCCCGGCCGCGCCGTCCGGTCAACGCGGCGCTGACCCGGATGTTTCCCACCCCTGTCGGGCTCACGCAGGGAGAACTCCGTCTGCCCTCCGGGCGGGCGGAGCGACATGGTCGCGGCCGGAAAGGGTTGCCCGATTTTCGGCCGCGGACTTGCGCGGCCTTTCGCCATGCTGGCAGCATGATCCAGCTCGACCACCCCGTTCCCGTGACCGCGTCCGTCCGCACGCTCCCGACCTTCCGCACGATGTACCGGGCGATCGCGCGGCGCGACCCGGCCTACGAAGGCGTCTTCCTCACGTGCGTGCGCACGACCGGGATCTTCTGCCGGCCCACCTGCCGGGCGAAGCCGGCGAAGGCGGAGAACGTGGAGTTCGTCGCCTCGGTGAGCGAGGCCCTGCACGGCGGCTACCGGCCCTGCCGGATGTGCCGGCCGATGGACTCCACCCGGCCGGTGCCCTCGCTCGTGGAGACGCTGCGGCGCGCCGTGGAGGAGGCGCCCGACGGGCGCGTGACCGACAAGGACCTCGTCGCGCTCGGCATCGAGCCCTCCACCGCCCGGCGGCAGTTCCGGGCCTACTACGCGATGACCTTCCACGCGTACCAGCGGGCGCGGCGCATGGGCCGGGCCCTGCAGGGCATCCGGTCGGGTCGTCCCGTGGTCGAGGCGCAGCTCGACGGCGGCTACGAATCGCCGAGCGGCTTCCGCGAGGCGTTCGCGCGGCTCTTCGGCGCGGCGCCCGGCGAGGCGAAGGACCGCGCCGTGCTCGCCGCCCGCCGGATCGAGACCCCGCTCGGCTCGATGCTCGCGCTCGCGGACGACGCGGGTCTGCGGCTGCTCGAATTCGTGGACCGGCGCGGCCTCGAGCGGGAGATCCAGCTCGTCCGCCGCCGGCTCAAGTGCGTGATCCTGCCCGGCGAGCACCCGGTCCTCGACCGGACGGCGCGGCAGCTCGCCCGCTATTTCGCCGGCGAATCGCTGGGCTTCGACCTGCCCCTGGCGCCGGTCGGGTCGGACTTCCAGCGGCGCGTGTGGGCCGAGCTGCGGCGGATTCCGCCCGGGGTGACGCGCAGCTACCGGGACATGGCCGAGCGGGTGGGGGTGCCGAAGGCCGCCCGGGCCATCGGCCGGGCGAACGGCTCGAACATGATCGCGGTGGTGATTCCCTGCCACCGCGTGATCAACGCCGACGGCACGCTCTGCGGCTACGCCGGCGGCCTGTGGCGCAAGCAGCGGCTACTCGAGCACGAGCGGAAGTTCGCCGCGGGAGCCGCCTCCGCCCGATAGAGAATGGCCTTGCACCACTGGGGGCCGGACGTATCCATCCCCGTTCCGTTGTTTGCTCGGGTGGTGGAATTGGTAGACACGCAGGTCTCAGAAGCCTGTGCCTAACCGCATGGGGGTTCGAGTCCCCCCCCGAGCACCAATTTTCCTTCGCGGGGCGAAGAGATTGTCCGCCGAAGCCGTGGCGAAGGCGGAAATCGCGGGCGGCCGGACGAATCCGGCCCTCGGCCTGCGGCCCCTGGGGATGCGGCGCCGTGGGGATGCGGCGCCCTCGCCGCGTCGGACTGTCCTGAAATTGGCCGCGAAGAGGCACAAGAGGCGCAAGAGAGTGCCGGGGTGGAGCGGGCGGTTGGGTTAGTGGGTTATTGGCCGATAAATGTCCTCAGTCGTCCGTCCTCCGCCCTCCGCAACTTATTGAGGTTCGCGTAATAGAATGACATCAAAGGCATAGCTCGGATTGGACCC
>CAYWTK010000216.1:0-3213 GCA_964460895.1 uncultured Opitutaceae bacterium | reverse complement strand
CCGGGACGCCCCCGTCCCGGTCGGCGACCGAAACGCGGCGCGGGCGCCGCATCCCCAACGAACAGCCGCGGACGAAGCGCTGGAGCCGGGGCGCCCCCGCCCCGGTGGGCGGCCGGACGCGGCGAGGCGCCGCATCCCCATTGGAATGCACTCGAACCGGGACACCCTCGTCTCGGTCGTCGAACGCGCCGCGGCGACGGCGCCCCATCCCCATTGGGATGCACTGGAGCCGGGACGCCCCCGTCCCGGTCGGCGACCGAAGCGCGGCGCGGTCGCCGCATCCCCATTGGAATGCTCTGGAACCGGGCCACCCTCGTCCCCGCGCCGCGGCGCGGCGCGGGCGCCCCATCCCCATCGGGATGCGCTGGAGCCGGGACGCCCTCGTCCCGGCCGACGGGCGCGGCGCGATGCGCCGCGGCGCCCTCAGCCCGCGAGCGCCGGGTAGTCGGTGTAGCCCTTCGGGCCGGGGGTGTAGAGGGTCGCCACGTCGACCTCGTTGAGCGCCGCGCCGCGCGCGAAGCGCGCGGGCAGGTCGGGGTTGGCGATGAAGGGCATCCCGAACGCCACCGCGTCGGCCAAGCCCGACTTCACGTCGGCCTCGGCCGCGTCGCGCGTGTAGCCGCCGTTGCGCACGAGGACGCCGCGGTAGTGGCGGCGCGCGACGTGCGCAAGCTCGACCTCGCCCGGCAGGTCGTGCTTCGCCGCCCGCAGGTGGAGGTAGGCGACGCCGCGCGCCTGCAGCCCCTGGGCCACATGGGCCACGAGCGCGGGCGCGTCGCTGTCCACCATGTCGTTGAACGCGACGAGCGGCGAGATGCGCACGCCGACGCGCTCGGCGCCGAACACGCCCACGACCGCGTCGACGACCTCGAACAGCAGCCGCGCCCGCTTCTCCAGGCTGCCGCCGTAGGCGTCGGTGCGGTCGTTCACGCCGTCGCGCAGGAACTGGTCGAGCAGGTAGCCGTGCGCGCCGTGGACCTCGACCAGGTCGAAGCCCGCGGCCTTCGCCCTCACGGCCGCGGCGCGGAAGAGCTCCACGATGCCGGGGATCTCGTCCGTCCGCAGCGGCCGCGGCGTCGGGTACGGCTGCTTGCCGGACGGCGTGTGGATCGTGTCGTCGCGGATCGGCCGGTTCGAGGAGGAGACGGGCTGCACGCCGCCGTTGAGGTCGGGGTGCGTGGCGCGCCCGGGATGCCACAGCTGGAGCGCGATGCGTCCGCCGGCCGCGTGCACCGCCTCGGTCACCCGCCGCCAGCCGGCCGCGTGCGCGTCGGTGTGGATCCCCGGCTCGAGCCCGAACGCCCGGGCGTCGCCCGCGACCATCGTGGCCTCGGCGATGATGAGCCCCGCGGAGGCGCGCTGGCGGTAGTGCTCGCGGATGAGGTCGCCCGGCACGTGCCGCTCGTCGGCGCGGACGCGGGTCAGGGGCGCCATGAGGACGCGGTTGGGGAGGACGAGGGGACCGAGCGGGAGAGGCTGGAGGAGGTTCACGGCCGCGCACCGTGCGCGTCCCGCGCGAAATCTCAAACGCGCGCTGCGTCCGCCGGCGCCGTCAGGCGCTGGAACCGCCACCCGAGGAGGAGGGCGGCGCAGCCGAGGCCGGCCGCGAGCCCGACCCACACCCCGACGGCCCCGAGGCGCGTGTGGAAGGCGAGGAGGTAGCCGGCGGGGAGCGACACGACCCAGTAGGCCACGAAGGTGATGGCCGTGGGCACGCGCACGTCGCCGAGCCCGCGCAGCGCGCCGGCCCCGATGACCTGCCCGCCGTCGAGCACCTGGAAGAACGCGGCCACCAGCAGGAGGCGCGCGGCCAGCGCGACCACCTCGCCCTCCGGCGTGAAGCCGCGCGCGATCAGCGCGCCCCCGAGCGCGAAGACGACGCCGAACGCCGCCATCACGGTGAAGCCCGCCGCCAGCGCGCCGAAGCCGATGGGCCGGAGCCGCGCGCGTTCGCCCGCGCCGACCGCGGTGCTCAGCCGCACGCTCGCGGCCGAGGACAGCCCGAGCGCGAACATGAAGGTGAAGCCCGCGCAGCTGAGCGCGATCTGGTGCGCGGCGAGCGGCACGGTGCCGAGCCAGCCCATCATCCACGCCGCCGCGGTGAACGCCCCGGCCTCGAACAGCCACTGTCCGGCCGCCGGCACGCCGAGGTGCAGCATCTCGCGCAGGCGGCCGCCGCCGAGCGCGGCGTTCCACGCCGGGTTCGGCGCGTCGTCCGCGGCGGCGACGCCGGGCCATTCGCGCCGGACGTCGGGCTTGCGCGCCAGCCAGGCGACGAGGAGCGCGCAGGCGACCACCCGGGCGATGAGCGTGGCCACGCCGGCGCCGGCGAGCCCCCACGCGGGCGCGCCGAGGTGGCCGTAGATGAAGACCCAGTTGAGGAACGCGTTCAGCCCCACGCAGCCGAGCAGGATCACCATCGGCGCCCACGGGTGCCCGAGCGCCTCGGCGTACTGCTTGAAGACCTGGAAGAAGAACGCCGGCACCAGCGAGAACGCGATGAGCAGCAGGTACGGACCCGCCTCGGCCGCCACCTCCGGCGGCTGCCCGAAGCGGTCGAGGTTCGCCACCGCCAGCGCGAGCAGCAGGACCGCGACGGCCCCCACCGCGCCGGCCAGCGCCACGCCGTGCCGCAGGTACTCCGCGCACTCGCGGGGCTCCCGGGCGCCGTGCGCGCGGGCGGTGAAGACGGCGACGGGGAGGAGGAGGCCGATGCCGACGACGAAGACGACGCCGACCACGCTGTTCGCGAAGGCCGAGGCCGCGAGCGGCACCGTGCCCACCTGGCCGATCATCACGCTGTCCGTGATGCCCATCAGCATCTGCCCCACCTGCCCCACCACGATGGGGAAGGCCAGCGCGAGGGTCGCGCGGAGCTCGGAGAAAAGCGGGGAACGGACGGACATGACGGCGGGAAGCGCATCCTCCGCCGCCCGCCGCCCGGCGCAACCGCCGTTTGCGCCCGCCCCGGGGTACTTTCGGCCCGCCCCCGGCCGCCGTGTCACCCAATAGGTGACACCTCTCCTCGGCCCCCTCGGGCCTCCCCTGCCCTCCCCGCTCGGTCGCCCGCGGGCCGCGCCCGCTCCCGCGCGTCCTCGTTGAACGGCGGGTCGTCGGCCGCCGGCCCGCGAAGGCGTCCCGAGGACGTGTCACCTATTGCCTGGATTCCGAAGTTGGACTGCGGGATTGGGTGCGAGTGAGGGCCAGCTAGGG
>CAYWTK010000215.1:0-3223 GCA_964460895.1 uncultured Opitutaceae bacterium | reverse complement strand
AGGGCGGGGTCTCCCGACCCCGCCGTCGTCCGCCCGCGATTTCAGGACCGCATCCTGAAGCGACGTTCGCGGCGGGGTCGGGAGACCCCGCCCTACAAGGAGAGGTCGCTCTTCAATCCGCCACGCGGATCGGCTGCGTGAGGTCCTGGCCGGGGAAGGTCGCGGCGAGGAGGCGGTCCAGCTGCGCGGCCGTGGCGGCGTCGAGGTCGGCGCCCGGATGCCGGACGCGGGCGGAGGCGAGCAGGCCGCGGCGGCGGAGGATCTCCTTGCGGATGGCGACGCCGGGCTGCTGCTCGAACACGAGGAGCGGCAGGTAACGCGCGTAGAGGCGGCGGGCGCCGTCGAGGTCGCCCGCGCGCACGCGCGCGACCAGCGCCTGCAGGACCTCGGGGAAGGCGAAGCCGGTGTTGAAGCCGTCGGACCCGCGCTCGAGGTCGAAGAACCCGTAGAGCCCGCCGAGCCCCGTGAGCACCGTCACCTCGGACCGCCGCAGCCCGGCCTTGAAGGCCGCGATGCGCGCGGGCGACGGCAGGGCCTCGGCCTTGAGGCAGGCGACCGCGGGCAGCTCGTTCGCCAGGCGGAGCAGGAGCGGCACGCCCAGATGCACCTCGGTGGAGAGCGGGTGGTCCTGGACGACGACGGGCAGCGGCGACGACTCCGCGACACGCCGGTAGTACTCGAACACGACCGCTTCGGACGGCGTCGGCTGCTTGGACGGCGCGACCATGACCGCGGCCGCGCCGAGCTCGGCCGCCTCGCGTCCGTGGGCGACGGTGGCGGCGGTGCCGGCGTGGCTGGTGCCGACGACGACGGGACGGCCGCCCGCGGCGGCGACCGCGGTGCGGACGACGGCGGTGCGCTCGGCGTCGGTCAGGCGGTTGGCCTCGCCGAGCACGCCGAGCACGGTGAACCCGTCCACGCTCAGCGCGCCGTAGAACCGGACCATCCGGTCGAGCGACTCGAGGTCGAGCGACTCGTCGTCGCGGAACGGCGTGGCGAGGATGGGGATGACACCGGCGAGGCGGGGCGCGGGCATGGCGGAGGGGGGACGCCCGCAGCGCAGCGCAGCCGGCGCGGGCGGGCAACGGCAAAGGCGGAAGCGCGGGATTGCGCGCCGCCCGCGCGCCGTGCCAGCCTGCGGTCGTGAGGATCGCGACTCTCCGCCTGGACCACGTCGAGGAGGCCTGCGTGCGCTTCGACGCCGGCTACCTGCCGCTCCCCCTGCTCGCGCGCCACGCGGGCCGCGACTGGCCCTCGAGCCTCCTCGCGCTGCTCGTCGCCGGACGGCTCGACGAGCTCCGCGCCTGGTACGACGCCACGGGCGGGGTCGCGCCGCCGGAACTCGCGGCGGACGTCGTGCCCTTCGCGGCCGCGCGCCCCGCGCCGCTCTACCGGCGTCCGCGCAAGATCTGGGGCATCGGCCTGAACTACCGCGACCACGCCGCCGACCTGAGCGAGCAGGCGCCGACGGCGGAGCCGGCGAGCTTCCTCAAGCCCGACACGAGCATCATCGGCCCGGGCGAGGCCATCCGCATTCCGCGGCTCTCGCAGCGCACCACGGGCGAGGCGGAACTCGGGCTGATCTTCGGCCGCACCTGCCGCGACGTGCCGCGCGAGCGGTGGCGCGAGGTCGTGGCGGGGTTCTGTCCGATCCTCGACATGACCGCGGAGGACATCCTGCGCCGCAACCCGCGGAACCTGACCCAGAGCAAGAGCTTCGACACCTTCTTCAGCTTCGGCCCGGAGTTCGTCACGACCGACGAGGTGCCCGACGTGAACGCCCTCGTCGTGCGCACGATCCACAACGGCCGCGTCCACGCCGAGAACACCGTCGCGCGCATGACCTTCCCGCCGGACCAGCTCGTCGCCTACCACTCGCAGATCATGACGCTGCTGCCCGGCGACATCCTCTCGACCGGCACGCCCGGCGCCGCGCCGCTCGCGCACGGCGACACGGTCGCGTGCCGCATCGACGGCTTCCCCGAACTCTCCAACCCCGTCATCGACCTCAAGCAGACCCCCTCCTGACCATGGACCTCGGACTCCAGGGAAAATCCGCCCTCGTGCTCGCCTCGAGCGCCGGCCTCGGCCGCGCCATCGCGGTCGCCTTCGCCCGCGAGGGCGCGGATGTCACGCTCTTCGCCCGTCGCGCCGCCGAATGCCGCGCCGTGCAGGCGGAGATCAAGTCCGCCACCGGCCGCGACGCGCACGTCGTCACGGGCGACCTGACCAAGGCCGCCGACATCCAGGCGGCGGTGGACGGCGCGGTCGGGCGCTTCGGCCGGCTCGACATCCTCGTCAACAACTGCGGCGGCCCGCCCGCGGGCACGTTCGACTCCTTCGACGACGCGGCCTGGCAGGCGGCGTTCGAGCTCACGCTCCTCAGCTACGTCCGCGCCACGCGCGCCGCGCTGCCGCACCTGCGGAAGGCCGGCCGCGGCTGGATCCTGAGCGTGGTGTCGACGTCGGTGCGGGCCCCGCTCGAGCTGCTCCTGCTCTCGAACGTCTTCCGCACGGGCGTCATGGGCCTGACCAAGACGCTGGCCGGGGAGCTCGGGCCGCAGAACATCCTCGTCAACGCCCTCGGCCCCGGCCGCGTCGCCACCGACCGCCTCGCCCAGCTCGACGGCGCGCGCGCGGCGCGCACGGGCACGACGCCGGAGCAGGTGCGGGCCGCGAACGAGAAGACGATCCCGCTCGGCCGCTACGGCGCGCCGGACGAGTTCGCGCGCACCGCGGTCTTCCTCTGTTCCCCGGCCAACAGCTACGTCACGGGCCAGACGCTCCTCGTGGACGGCGGCGTGACGAAGGCGTACTGAAGCGAAGTCGCACAGGAGGCGACCGAGACAACGGAGAGGCACGGCGGAAGCGGCCGCGCAAGCGGCGCCCGCCGCTGTAGGGCGGGGTCTCCGGACCCCGCCGCGAGCGTCGTTGCCGGCACCACCGCGTGAATCACGTAGGGACGCCGGAACGCGCCGGGGGCGAATCCGCTCCGCGGGCCGTGTCCGCAATCGTGGATGGCAGCGCGGGCGGGCGGCGGCGGGGTCGGGAGACCCCGCCCTACAGGTGGGCCGCGGGGTTCTGCATTCCGGCCCCGCTCACTGGCCGAGGCGCTGGCGGTACTTCTGGTGGAGGTCGGTCTGGCGGGAGCGCAGGTCGATCTTCGCGCCGTCGATGTAGGCGAGCTGGACGTTGCTGGTCATCTCGAGCGCGTCGCCGTCGG
>CAYWTK010000214.1:0-3276 GCA_964460895.1 uncultured Opitutaceae bacterium | reverse complement strand
CCACCCGTCTCCCGCCTCAATCTGCGGGACAACGTCCTGACGACTCACACCTAGCCCGCCCGCCCCGGCGCGGCGCGCTCAGGGATTCACGGCGATCAGCTCGACCTCGAAGATCAGCGCCGAGTTCGGCGGGATGCGGCCGGCCCGGAGGCCGCCGTAGCCGAGGTGGGGCGGAATGTAGAAGACCCCCTTGCCGCCCGGCCGGAGCTCGGGCATCGCGGCGGCCCAGCCGGTGATGAGGTGCTGGACGAGGAAGTCGTTCGGCTTGCCGCGCGCATGGCTGGAGTCGAATTCCGTGCCGTCCACCAATCTCCCCACGTAATGGACGCGGACCCGGTCGGTGCGCTGCGGCGGCGTGCCCTCGCCGGGGGCGATCACCTCGACGCCGAGCCCGCTGTCGCGCCAGGCGATGCCCGGCTTGGCGGCGATCGCCGGCCCGAACCAGCGTTCGCGGCGCTCCTCGGCCACCGACTTCTGCGGGACCGGCGGCGGGGCCGGGGGCTGCGGGGCGCAGCCGGACAGGAGGGCGAGGAGGAGCGACGCGGCGACCGGGAAACGGAACGGCATGCCCCGAGCGTGACCCGGTCCGCGCGGAAATCAGGTCAAAATCCTGCTGGACAGGCCGGTCCGGCCGCGTGGACACCGCACCGGATGCCGGACCAAAAAGCAAAGCGTGCAATCTGGGAGAAAACCCCTAGTCATTTGCAACAAGATGTCCTTTGGGTTCGCCTCCTCCTCGAGCGCACCGACCGCCCCCCGGCGGTCGCTCCGGGTGCTGCATGTCGACGACCACAAGCCGCTTTGCGAAGTGGTGCGGGCGTCGCTGGAGCGCGAAGGCCACGTGGTCGAGACGTTCGAGGACGGCCTGAGCGCGATGCAGCGGGTGCGGCAGGACCCGACGGCGTTCGACGTCTTCATCTGCGACCACCACATGCCGAGGATGAACGGGCTCGACGTCGTGCGGGAGCTCCGGTCGCTCTCGTTCCGCGGGCGCATCATGATCTTCAGCTCGGAGATCGATGAGGACGTGAACAACATCTACGTCCAGCTGAAGGTGGACTACGTGCTCCCCAAGCCCATCCACCTCCCCGAACTGCGCCAGATCCTGGCGGAGTTCTGACCGGCTCCGGGGAATCAGGCGGACCCGTCGGGGTCGTCCCGCGAGGGCTGCAGGCTCCGGACCACCTCGGGAAAGGCCGAGGCCACCGGGGAATCCCTGAGGTAGTCGGCCGCGCGCGCCTTGTGTCCGCGGGAGAGGAGCGTGGCCCAGACGTGCAGCTCGAACCGCGCCCGCAGCTCGGCGGCGGTCGCGGCAAGGCCGAGCGAGTCGAGGAGGAACAGCAGGGCCTCGGCGGTGGAGAACCTGCCCTCCCCCGCCTGCCGCCGCAGCCAGTAGCGGCTCGCGCCGGCCATGGGCAGCCGCACGCGCCGTCCCCACGGCGCGACCGCGTGGGCCATGTCGGTGGCCTGCACCCACGAACCGTCGAGCAGCAGGACCTGCAGGGCGGCGGGGTCGGCGTCGGCCGGCGGGGCGTCGCCCTGCGGGTGGAGGATCCACAGCTCCCGGTCCGGCCGCGCCACGTGCTCGCGGCGCGGGGGGGCCTCCGGCCGCCACTCGTGCACGCGGGCGCCGGCCACGATGCGTCCGAGGAGGTGGCCGGTGCTGCTCGGCCGGAGCAGCTCGCGGGAGTGCATCAGCACGTCGACCTGCGGCGCGACCGCGATCTCCCGCAGGCCGGCGCAGATGCACCAGCGCGGCGCGAGCTGGCAGCGGGGGCAGCGCGGGGCGCCCTTGAGCACGACGGAACGCGGCATCGCGCCAGCCCGCGCGAGGCCGGGCGGGCGGTCAATCCTTCGTTGCCCGGCGCGGAAGCGGGCGGCGCGTGGACCGACGGAAGCCGGACACCGCCGAAGCGGGCCTCACCGCGTGGACGCGGTGCTCGGATCCAGCAACTGCTCGAATGCGCGCAGCAGGTCGTCGGTCGCGAACGGCTTGCGCAGGAGCCGGACGGGACGGGAGCCGAATTGCCCAAGCGCCGCGCTGACGGTGTCCTGGTCCATCAGGCCGGACATGAAGAGGACCGGCAGGTCCGGCCGGACCGCGAGAATCTCCGCGGCGGCGCGGTCGCCGCTCATCAGCGGCATCATGATGTCCATCAGCACGGCCGCGACATCGTCCGAACGCGCGCGGAAGGCCTCCACCGCCTCGCGTCCGTTGGCGGCCTCGACGACCCGGAAACCCGCTGCTTCGAGCAGGGACCGCGCGACCTCGCGGATGATGGCCTCGTCGTCGCAGACCAACACGAGACGGTCCTCCCCGCGAATCCGCACCGGCACCGCCATGGGCGGGGTGGAATCCCTCGCCTCGACCGGCAGCGCGGGCACGTAGACCGAGAATTCGGAGCCGACCCCGGGCGCGGAGGCCACGTCGATGCCGCCCCCGTGGCTGCGCAGGATGCCGACGACCGTGGGGAGCCCGAGTCCGGTGCCCTTGCCGTGGGGCTTGGTGGTGAAGAAGGGCTCGAAGATGCGGTCGCGCACCTCGGGCGGCATGCCGTGCCCGGTGTCCCGGACCCGCATCCGGACGTACGCGCCCGGCGTCAGGTCCGCGGCCGGGAGCACCAGGGGCGCGCCGAGCGTCACGGCCTCGGCCTCGAACGTGAGCGTACCGCCCTCGGGCATGGCGTCGCGCGCATTGACGGCGAGGTTGAGCAGGACCTGGTGCAGCTGCGTCGCGTCGCCCCGGATCGCGGGCAGGTCGTCGGCGACCTGCCGCCGCACGTCGATGTTGCGGGGGAAGGTCTCCTCGATGATGCCGACCACCTCGCGGATCAGGTCGCGCGGCCGCAGGGGCACGCGCTCGCCCTCGATGCCGCGCGCGAACGTGAGCACCTGCCGGACGATGCCCGACCCGCGCCGGGCCGAGGATTCGATCGTGTCGATGACCCGCCGGTCGGAGGGGTTCGTCGCGCGGCGCCGGAGGAGGTCCACGCTCAGGAGGATCGGGGCGAGCACGTTGTTCAGGTCGTGCGCGATGCCGCCGGCCAGCAGGCCGATTCCCTCCATGCGCTGCGAGCGGATGAGCTGCTGCTCGAGCCGCTTCTGCTCGGTGATGTCCTGCTTGATGGCGACGTAGTGGCTGATGCGGCCGTCCGCGTCGGTGACCGGCGTGATGGTGGCGTCCTCGTGGAGGAGGGTGCCGTCCTTGCGCCGGTTCTGCATCTCGCCCCGCCACACGCGGCCCGCGGAGATGGTCGACCAGAGCGCGGCGTAGAA
>CAYWTK010000213.1:0-3292 GCA_964460895.1 uncultured Opitutaceae bacterium | reverse complement strand
GGCGAACGGCGAGGTGCGGTTGCGGTCGCCGGCGTCCTTCATGAGGACGGGCAGCTTGTCCACGCCGAGGTGCATCGTGCCGGCGGCCTTGGAGGACTTGGCGCGGCCCTTCTTGAGCTGCTCGAAGACGTCCGCGAGCTGCTCGCCGAGGAAGATGGAGATGATGGCCGGCGGCGCCTCGTTGGCGCCGAGGCGGTGGTCGTTGGAGGCGGAGGCCACCATCGCGCGCAGCAGCGCGCCGTGGCGGTGGACCGCGCGGACGACGGCGGCGCAGAACACGAGGAACTGCATGTTCTGGTGCGGCGTGTGGCCCGGCTCGAGCAGGTTGCCCTGCGTGCCGTTGCCGAGCGACCAGTTGAGGTGCTTGCCGGAGCCGTTGACGCCGGCGAACGGCTTCTCGTGCAGGAGGCACTCGAGGCCGTACTTCCGGGCGACGCGGCGCAGCGTGATCATGATCAGCTGCTGGTGGTCGGCCGCGATGTTCGCGTTCTCATAGATCGGCGCGATCTCGTACTGGGAGGGCGCCACCTCGTTGTGGCGGGTCTTGACCGGCACGCCGAGGCTGTAGAGCTCGGCCTCGACCTCGTGCATGAACGCGAGGACGCGGTCCGGGATGACGCCGAAGTACTGGTCCTCGAACTCCTGACCCTTGGGCGGCTTGGCGCCGAAGAGCGTGCGTCCGGCCGTGAGCAGGTCCGGGCGGCTCAGGTAGAAGTTCCGGTCGATGAGGAAGTACTCCTGCTCCGGACCGGCGGTGGCCGTGACCATCGCGATGTTGGAGTGGCCGAAGAGCTTGAGGATGCGGCGGGCCTGCTGGTCGAGCGCCTTCATCGAGCGCAGCACCGGGGTCTTGAGGTCGAGCGCCTCGCCCGTCCAGGACACGAAGGCCGTCGGGATGCAGAGGGTCACGCCGTTGGCGTTCTCGACGAGGTAGCACGGGCTCGTCACGTCCCACGCCGTGTAGCCGCGGGCCTCGAAGGTGGCGCGGATGCCGCCCGAGGGGAACGAGGACGCGTCGGGCTCGCCCTGGGCGAGCTGCTTGCCGGAGAACTCGGCGATCGCGCCGCCGCGGCCGTCGGGCTCGAGGAAGCTGTCGTGCTTCTCCGCCGTGATGCCGGTGAGCGGCTGGAAGACGTGCGCGTAGTGCGTCGCGTGGTGCTCGAGCGCCCAGTCCTTGATGGCCGTCGCCACGATATCGAGGACGCCCTGCTCGAGGGTGGCCCCGGTGTCGATCGTGCGCTTGAGCGACTTGTAGGCCGCCTTCGGCAGGCGCTGCTGCATGATCTTGTCGTTGAAGACGTTCTTGCCGAACAGGCCGGCGGAGTGGCTCTCGGTGAAAGCCACGGTCTTCGAGGTGCGGTAGTTGTTCGCCGCGGAGATGGCGGCGAGACGGGACGGACTGACGCTCATGGTTGGGTGGGAGAACGCGATGCTGGGTTGGGGGAGAACGCCCCTGGGCGGACGCTCAGGGACACGCGCGCCCGCGAAGCCGATTCCATGCCAGCCGTGTCGCGACCTGCGGGAAAAATCACGGCCGGGGCGCCCCGGCCACCCACTCGACTTCCCACCCGTCCCCCGCATCCTCCCTCCCATGCGCGCCGCGCACGAACGCTCCCCTGCCCGACTCGTCCGGTCCGTCCTCCTGCTCCTCGCGCTCGGCGTCGCGGCCGGCTGCGTCGGCTCGCGCGAGGCGGGTCGGCCGCGCGACCGGGGCGACGCGAACCGCGCGGCCTGGATCGAACGGCGCGCCAACCAGCTCGCCGCCGCGGGCCTCGGTTCCCGCGAGGCGGCGGCCAAGGCGGCGGCCGACTGGTCCGCGCTGACGGGCGACGAGCGCGAGGCGATCCTCCTGCGCCCCGCTTCCGCCTCCCGCGCCCGCGAGGAGCAGCGCAAGGTCAACGCCGGGCTCGACGAGCTGGCGCGCGGGCGCTGACCGCGCAAGAGCGGGATTGCCGCCCGCCGGCCGGCGCGGCAGCAAGCTCCCCCGATGAACCTCGTCCTCTGGGGAGTGCTCGGCTACATCGTCCTGCAGCTGGCCGTCGGCGTCGCGGTGTCGCGCCGCATCCGCACGGAATCCGACTACCTCGTCGCCGGACGCCGCATCGGGCTGCCGCTGGCGGTGTTCTCGATGTTCGCCACCTGGTTCGGCGCCGAGACCTGCATCGGGGCGGCCGGGCTCTTCTACGCCGACGGCCTGAGCGGCGGCACGACGGACCCGTTCGGCTACGCCCTCGCCCTGTTCCTCGTCGGCTGGTTCATCGCCCGGCCGTTGTGGAACCGCGGCCTGACCACGCTCGCGGACCTCTTCCGCGCGCGCTACGGCCCGGCCACCGAGCGGTTCGCGGCCCTGATGATGGTGCCGACATCGGTCTTCTGGGCCGCCGCGCAGATCCGCGCCTTCGGCATCGTGCTGCACGCGGCGACGGGCATCGACGTCACCACCGCCGTGCTCGTCGCCACGGGCGTGGTCATCGTGTACACGTGCACCGGCGGGCTGCTGGCGGACGTGATCACGGATTTCATCCAGGGCGTCGCCATCATCCTCGGCCTCGGGGCCCTGCTCGTCTTCCTCGCGCTGGCGCCGGACGTCGACCTCGGCCGCGCGTGGAGCGCGGTCGGTCCCGAGCGGCTGGAGTTCTTCTCCGGCGAGGCCGGCTTCTGGGAGCGCCTCGACGTCTGGCTGACGCTGCTCCTCGGCTCGGTCGTCGCGCAGGAGATCGCCGCGCGCGTCCTCGGGACGAAGACGGCCGACACCGCGGTGCGCGCGACCCACCTCGGCGGCCTGCTCTACCTGACGGTGGGCCTCGTGCCGGCGTTCCTCGGCCTCATCGGCCCGTCGCTGCTGCCGGACCTCGCGGATCCCGAGACTTTCCTGCCGCGGCTGGCCGAGGCCCACCTGCCGCCGCTGCTGTTCGTCCTCTTCACCGGGGCGCTCGTCTCGGCCATCCTCTCGACCGTCGATTCGACCCTCCTCGCCGCCGGGTCGCTGACCGCGCACAACGTGGTCGTCTCCTTCCGGCCGAGCCTCTCCGACCGGGCCCGCCTGCGGCTCGCGCGGGCCGGGGTCGCGGTCTTCGGACTGGTCGCCTGCGGGCTGGCGATGGGCGCGGAATCGATTTTCGAGCTCGTCCAGCAGGCCAACGGCGTCGGCAGCGCGGGCATCTGCGTGCTGCTCGTGGGCGGTCTCTACGCCGGACGCTTCGGCGGGCCGCGGGCCGGCGTCGCGGCGCTCGCGGCGGGACTCGGCACCTGGACTTGGGGAACCTACGTCGGCGACTGGTCGGTCACCTAC
>CAYWTK010000212.1:0-3372 GCA_964460895.1 uncultured Opitutaceae bacterium | reverse complement strand
CGTTCTACAAGGTGCTCGAGAAGCTCAACTACCCGCAGGAGAGCATCGTCACCTTCGCCGGCATCGGCTGCTCGTCGCGCTTCCCCTACTTCGTCAACAGCCACGGCGGCCACTACATCCACGGCCGCTCGCTGCCGTTCGCCGCCGCCATCTCCCTCGGGCGCGACGACCTGCACGTCTTCGCCTTCGGCGGCGACGGCGACGGGTTCTCCATCGGCGGCAACCACCTCTTCCACGCCGCGCGCAAGAACACCAAGATGACCTACGTCATCATGGACAACTCCGTCTACGGCCTGACCAAGAAGCAGACGTCGCCGACGTCGCCCGTCGGGTTCAAGTCGAAGACCGACCCGTGGGGCGCGATGGAGCAGCCGGTCAACCCGATGAAGTCCCTGCTCACCGCCGGCGCCACCTTCGTCGCCCGCTCCCACGCCACCCAGGTCAACCACATGGTCGAGATGATGCTGCGCGCCGCGCAGCACGACGGCTTCTCCGTCGTCGAGATCCTCTCCGAGTGCGTCGAGTTCTTCGAGGGCGCGTTCGACGGCGCCAACCCGCGCAAGGGCGGCGCCTGGCGGACGATCGAGCTGCGGAAGAACGACGGCACGCCCGAGGACGCGGCCCGCCACGACCCGACCGACGAGTTCGCCGCGATGAAGCTCGCCCTCGAGCCGTGGCCCGGCTCCTTCGGCGTCTTCTACGAGGTCAAGCGCCCGACCAAGAACCAGCTCGAGCGCGACCTCATCAACCGCACGCGCGAGAAGACCAAGGGCGCCGGCGCCCTCCAGCTCCTCGAGAGCACCTTCGCCAAGCTGCGCTGAGGCCCGGCGGCGGACGCCGCCCGGCCCGCGATCCTCCCGGTGGGACGCGTCGTCCGCGAGGCGCCCGGAGCGGATCGCGTCGATCCGCCCCACCCCCGCCTCGCCCCCCTCCGGCCGCCGGGGCAACGGACGCGCAGGGTTGGCCAA
Organism: uncultured Opitutaceae bacterium; assembly: GCA_964460895.1. Classification (GTDB taxonomy): domain Bacteria; phylum Verrucomicrobiota; class Verrucomicrobiia; order Opitutales; family Opitutaceae; genus Didemnitutus. Next base: position 2,404 of record CAYWTK010000212.1, on the reverse strand, counting down.
GACCGGACCAGCGGGACGACCGCCGCGGGTGCAGGATGGGACGCCCCGCCCACCCCATGAACCCGCGACGCGACCGCTCGGCCTGGTTGCACGGTCCGGATGCCCGCTGCCAGGACCCGCCGCCCCGCTTCCCCGGCCGGCGCTTCGTGCTCCTCGGCGCGCCCGGCATCGGCAAGGGCACGCAGGCCGCCCTCCTCTCCGCGGCCTTCGGCGCGTGCCACCTGTCCACCGGCGACCTCTTCCGCGCCGCCCTCCACGGTGACGGCGACCGCCTCTCGCCCGCGATGCGCGACGCGCTCGCCCGCATGCGCCGCGGCGAACTCGTGCCCGACGTGACCGTCCTCGACCTCGTGCGCGAGCGCGTGGAGTGCCTCCGCTGCCGGGGCGGGTTCCTCCTCGACGGCTTCCCGCGCACCGTGCCCCAGGCGACGGCCCTCGACCGGATGCTTTCCGACGAGGAGCTCGGGCTGGACGCGGTCCTGAGCTACGAGCTGCCCGAGGAGGCGATCGTCGCGCGCATCGGCGGACGCCGCACCTGCCCGGCCTGCAAGTCCGTCTACCACGTCGAACTCCGCCCGCCGCGCACCGCCGGACGCTGCGACGCCTGCGGCGGGGAACTCGTGCTGCGCGACGACGACCAGCCCGCCGCCGTCCACGTCCGCCAGGCCGCCCACGCCGCCAACACCGCGCCGCTGCTCGACTACTACGGCCGGCGGGACCTGCTCGTGTCGGTGGACGCGGACGGCTCGCCGGAAGTGGTCTTCGACCGCACGCTCGCGGCGCTCTGCGCCCGCGTGCGCTGATCCGGGAGCCTCCGACTCCGCCGCGCGCCGCTCGGGCGGATCGAATCTGCCGCGAGCGCGAATTCGGTCGATTTTTGGCCGGGCTCGCGGAGCCCGGTCGGCGATTCTCCGCTGCCCAGACGTCCTCTCCGGCGTCGGCGACCCCGGCTGCAGGTTCTCCGCAACCCGTGGGGCGCTCCGGACCGCGGGCAATCGCCCCGCGTCCGAAGGGGCGCCCCCCGGCTCGCGCGTCGGGCGTCAGGCCGCGCCGGCGGCGAGGAGTTCGCCGACGTCCGCGTCGTCCAGGTCCGGGTAATCCTCGTAGTGGTCCCCGATCGCGCCGAACTCCTTCGGAATGCGCAGGGCGACGAACTCCTGGGCATGTGACCGGAGCTCGAGGTAGGCCTCGCGCGCGACCACCGGCACGGCCACGACCGCGCGGGCCGCCCGGGCCGCGCGCACGGCGCCGACCGCCGCGCGCATCGTCGCGCCCGTCGCCACCCCGTCGTCCACGAGCAGCACCACGCGGTCCTGAAGGGCCAGCGGCTCGCGGCCGTCGCGCCAGGCCGCCTCCGCCCGCTCGGCCGCCCGCGCCTCCTCGCGCGAGACGCGCTCGATCTCGGCCGGGGTGACGCCGCAGTCCACCACCGCCCGGCGGTCGATCACCCGCACCCCGCGGGCAGCCACCGCCCCGAAGGTCCGCGGCTCGTCGCCCGGCACCGCCAGCCGCCGCACCACGAGGATGTCGAGCGGCGCACCCAGCGTCCGCGCGATCTCATGCGCCACCGGCAGGCCGCCCCGCGGCAACGCGACGACGACGACATCCGCGCGCCCCGCCCAGCGGCCCAATCGGGCCGCGACCTCCCGACCCGCCTCGCGGCGGTCTGCGAATCTCCGGTTCATGACTGCCTCCTCCGGCGGCGATCGGGCCGCCGACCTGCAGGCTACCCTTCCCCCGGCGGCCATGCCACCGCAGATGCTGCGCATCCGTTGTCCCTGCGCGGGCTAATGGCCGCGCGCGAGTCGGGCCCGGGGCGCGGGCGCGACGCGGCGAGGGCGCCGCATCCCCAGAGGGCGCCACATCCCCAAAAGGCCGCCGCATTCCCAGGGAGAAACACTGGAGCCGGGGCGCCCCCGCCCCGGCCGGCGGGGTCAAGCGGCCGGACCGCCGCATCCCCGGCTTCGCGCCGCCTCCGGTAGCTCAGCGACCGCCGGGCAGGCTGCGGAGCGCGTCGCGGGCCTGCGCGTCGTCGGGCACGAGCGCGGCCACGCGGGCGAAGCGCGCCCGCGCCTCGGCGAACCGGCCCTGCTGGGCGAGGATGATGGCGGAGTTGCGCAGGGCCGGCACGAGGTCGGCGCGCAGCGCGAGCGCGGCGTCGTACTCCCGCAGCGCCTCGGCGAACCGCCCGGACTCCACCAGCACGTGCCCGAGGTTGGCCCGCGCCTCGGCGCGCGCGGGGTCGAGCGCCGCCGACGCGACGAAGGCCCGCTCCGCGTCGGTCAGCCGGCGCAGGGCGGCGTAGGCGTTGCCGAGGTGGAAGTGCGCGGCGGCCGAGTCGGGCGCGAGCCGCACGGCGCGCTCGGCCGCGGACGCCGCGCCCGGCGCGTCGCCCGCCTCCAGC
>CAYWTK010000211.1:0-3388 GCA_964460895.1 uncultured Opitutaceae bacterium | reverse complement strand
CGGCGGAGCGCCGCGCCGGCGCCGGCGAGGCCGCGCCGTCGCGCGGTTCGCCGCCACCGCGGCCGCCGGGCCGCGGCCGGCGCAAGACCAATCGCTGACGCCCGCGCGTCCGCACGCCGGCCTTGTGATAGGCTTGCGCGGGCACAGGGGAGCGACCGGTGGCAGAAAGACACACCGGAATAAGAGTCCACGAGGAAGTGGGCGCCGGGCAGTCCATTGCGCGTGCGCCCGTCGCCATCACCGCCTTCGTCGGCCGGGCGCTGCGCGGTCCCCTGAACCACCCCGTCACGCTCCGCGGTTACGCCGACTACCAGCGCGTGTTCGGCGGCCTCTGGCAGCCGAGCACGCTGTCCTACGCCGTCGAGCAGTTCTTCGAAAGCGGCGGCGTCACGGCCATCGTGGTGAGGGTCGCCAACGACGCGCGTCCCTGCACCCTCGAACTGCCGGCCGGGCGCGAGGTGCTGCGCCTCGTGGCCCTGCAGCCCGGGACGCGCGAGTTCCTGCGCGCGGCCGTCGACTACGACGGCATCGGCGAGAACGAGACCGACCGGTTCAACCTCGTCGTGCAGCGGGTCCGGGCGCCCGGCTCGGAGCACATCGAGGACCAGGAGATCTACCGCCGGTTGTCGGCCGACCCGGAATCGTCCCGGCACGTGGCGGCGGCGCTGGCCGCCAGCCAGCTGGTGCGCGTCGCGGGGCCGGCGCCGGCCACGCGTCCCGACATCGTGCCGGCCGCCGGCCGCGCGGGGCTCGCCGGCTACGTGCTCTCCAACCCGGACGGCGACGACGGCGGGCCCCTGACCGACTACGACGTCATAGGCTCCGCCGCCGGAGGCACCGGCCTGTTCGCGCTCGCCGCCGCCGAGTCGTTCAACTTCCTCTGCATCCCGCCGCTCGCCCGCGACGCCGACCTCGGCCCGAGCGCCCTGCTCGTGGCGCACCGCTACTGCCGCGACCGGCGCGCGCTCCTCGTCGTCGACCCGCCTTCCGCCTGGCAGACCGCGGCGGACGCCATCGCCGCGATGCGCGATTGGCCATTGGCGAGCGACAGCGCCTTCATGTACTTCCCGCGGCTGCTCGCCCACGACAGGCTGCGCGGCCGCTTCGAGTCCTTCGCGCCCTGCGGCGCGGTGGCCGGCATGCTGGCCCGCGCGGCGGACCGCGGGCAGGTCTGGTCTGCCGCGGCCAACGAGGCGACGCTTCGGCCGGGCCTGCGGCCGCTGTGCGTGGTCACCGAGACCGAGCGCGCCCGGCTCGCCGCCGCCGGCGTCAACGTGCTGCAGGCGATCCGCCCGCCGCAGGCCGAGGCGATGCCGGCGGGCACGCTCGCCGGGGCGGGCGCGACGCAGGATCTGCGGCTGCTGGGCGCGCGGCGGCTGTCGCTGTTGATCCAGGACAGCGTCGAGCGCGGCACCCGCTGGATGCTGTTCGAGCCGAACGGCCCGGCGCTCTGGCGGCGGGCCTTCGCGCAGCTGTGCGCGTTCTTCCGCGCCCTCGAGGAGGAGGGCGCGTTCGCCGAGTCGGAGGCCGTCGCCGGCGTGCGCTGGTTCGTGGTCTGCGACGAGCGCATCAACCGCGAGCTGGAGCGCGAGCGCGGCACCGTCAACGTGTTGTTCGGCTTCGTCACCGGCCGGGCCGGGCGGATGCAGGCCTACCTGCTGACCCACCGCGCCGGCGGCAGCCGCGTCAAGCCCGTGACGCCGAACCGCCTGCACGGCGGCCACGCGCAGGGCGAGATCGTGGTGGAGGACGACGAGCTGCCGACGTTGGTGGTGGGGCAGGGATGAAAAAGTGATCGGTGACCGGTGATCGGTGATCGGCCGAACCGGGCAGCGCCCTGGATCGCGGTCTCTGGCTGATCACCGGTCACTGGTCACCGGTCACTCTCCCTTCCCCCATCCCCCGCCCCCCGGCGTCTCGATCACAAGCGTGTCACCGGCTGCGGCCTCGATCGTCGCGCAGGCGGGCAGCTCCTGCTCGCGGCCGTCGCGGCGGCGCCAGAGATTGCGGCCGGTGCGGCCCGGCCCGCCGCCGGCCAGTCCGAACGGCGCGACTCGCCGGTGGTTGGACAGGATCGACGCCGTCACCGGCTCGAGGAAGCGCAGGCGGCGCACGAGGCCGTCGCCGCCGCGGTGGCGGCCCGCGCCGCCGGAGCCGCGGCGCAGCGCGAAGGACTCGAGGATCACGGGGAAGCGCGCCTCGAGCACTTCGGGATCGGTGAGGCGCGAGTTGGTCATGTGGGTCTGCACGCCGCTCGCGCCGTCGAAGCCCGGCCCGGCGCCGGCGCCGCCGGCGATCGTCTCGTAGTACTGGCGGCTCGCGTCGCCGAAGGTGAGGTTGTTCATGGTGCCCTGTGCCGCGGCGAGCACGCCGAGCGCGCCGTAGAGCGCATCCACCACGCACTGCGAAGTCTCGACGTTGCCCGCGACGACCGCCGCGGGCGGGTGCGGATTGAGCAGCGAGCCGGACGGCACGAGGATCTCGAGCGGGCGCAGGCAACCCTCGTTCAGCGGGATGTCGGCCTCGACCAGGGTGCGGAAGACATACAGAACGGCTGCGTGGCAGACGGCCAGCGGCGCGTTGAAGTTGCCCGGCGACTGCGCCGACGTGCCGGCGAAGTCGACCCGCGCCGAGCCCCGCCGCCGGTCCACCGCGACCCGCACCTCGATGGCCGCGCCGTCGTCCATCTCGTAGCGGAACCGGCCGTCGGCGAGCCGACCGATGGCCGCGCGCACCTCGCGCTCGGCATTGTCCTGCACGTGGCCCATGTAGGCGCGCACGACCTCGAGGCCGTCGGCCTCCACCAGCCGGCCGATCTCGTCCCGTCCGCGCGCGTTGGCGGCGAGCTGGGCCGCGAGGTCGGCGATGTTCTGCTCCGGGTTCCGGGCCGGCCAGCGCGCCGCGGCGAGCGCGGCGCGAACCTCGGCCTCCAGCAGCTCGCCGCCGCGCGCGAGCCGGAAGCCGTCGAACAGGACGCCCTCCTCCTCGATGCGCCGGCTCCCCGGCGGCATCGATCCCGGGGTGATGCCGCCGATGTCGGCGTGGTGCGCGCGCGTGGCCACGTAGAAGTCCGGCCGGCCGGCGCCGGCGAAGACCGGCGAGACGACCGTGATGTCCGGCAGGTGCGTCCCGCCCGCGAAGGGGTCGTTCAGCATCCACGCATCGCCGGCGGCCATCCGGCCGCCGTGCGCCGCGATCACCGCGCGCACGCTCGCGCCCATCGAGCCCAGGTGCACCGGCATGTGCGGCGCGTTCGCGACCAGCGCGCCTGCGCCGTCGAAGACCGCGCAGGAGAAGTCGAGCCGCTCGCGGATGTTCACCGAGACCGCGGTGGCCTGCAGCACGGCGCCCATCTGCTCCGCGACGTGCATGAAGCGGTGGTTGAACA
>CAYWTK010000210.1:0-3481 GCA_964460895.1 uncultured Opitutaceae bacterium | reverse complement strand
GATGAACATGTTCGGCGGCGCGCCCGGCCTGCTCGCGCTCGAGCGCCAGGTCGAGCAGGGCATCCTCGATGTCTTCCGCGAGATGGACACCCTCGGCGGCGTGATCGCCGCGATGGAGCAGCGCTACCAGCGCAGCAAGATCCAGGAGGCCGGCCACGCCTACGAGAAGCAGATCTACGCGAACCAGCGCCCGATCATCGGCCTCAACAAGTACGTTTCCGACGAGCCGATCCCCAACGTCCCCCTCGCCCGCACGCCGCCGAAGAAGCAGCGCCTCCAGGTCGAGCGCCTCAAGGCGTTCAAGAAGAAGCACGCCAAGAAGGCCCCCGCCGCCCTCCAGCGCCTCGAGAACGTCGCCCGCGACGGCGGCAACGTCTTCGCCGAGCTCGTGGACACGGTCGAAGTCTGCTCCCTCGGGCAGATCACCGCCTGCCTGACCTCCGTCGTCGGCAAGTTCCGGCCGATGGTCTGAGACTCCCGTGAAACCCTCCACCCCTTCCCCCACCCCCGCCCCCCTCGACGGCTGCAACGAGGTCGCGCTGCGGGCGGTCCATTTCCGTCGGCGCCAGGCGGACTAGCGATAGACCTCCCGCCGATGCCGCACCCGGTTCACGCGCACGATACGGATGGTGTCCGCGATCTCGTAGAGCACGCGGTAGTCGCCGACGCGGATGCGCCAATCGTTCCGCCCGCCGATCAGCTTGCGGCAACCGGGGGGGCGGGGGTCCGTGGCGAGCCCCTTGATCGTGCCAATCACCCGGGCGTGCACCTCGGTGGACAAACGCCTCAAGTCACGCTCGGCCGCCCGTTCGAGCAGGACCGCGTACATGCATCAGCGTGCTCCGCGCTCCGCCAGATACTCCTCGAGCGGACGATAGCTCCGCGCCTTCCGGCGGGCCTTCTTGAGCCATGCGATGTCCGCCGCATCCTCCACCCTCTCCAGCAGTTCCTGGTAGCGCTTGAGCGGCAGCACCACAGACACGGGCTTGCCGCGGCGGGAGATGATCTCGGGCTCTGGGAACGCGCTTTTCATGGCCGACCCCGGAACCATACCTTTTCCGGCACCCTCGGCTAGAGGATTTTCTCCCACCCTACTGCGCCATCGTGAAGCCCTCCACCCCTTCCCCCACCCCCGCCCTGCTCGACCGCTGCAGCGAGGTCGCGCAGCAGGAAGCCCAGCTCCGCGAGGGCGGCGGCGCGGCCGGCCAGGAGCGCCAGCACAAGCTCGGGCGCCTCTTCGTCCGCGAGCGCATCGCGGCGCTGGTCGACTCGCCGGACTCGTTCCTCGAGGTCGGCCTTTGGGCGGCGCACGGGATGTACAAGGAGTGGGGCGCGTTCCCCGGCGCGGGGGTCGTCACCGGCATCGGCGACATCGCCGGGCACCCGTGCATGATCGTCGCGAACGACGCCACGGTGAAGGCCGGGGCGTTCGTCCCGATGACCTGCAAGAAGGTCCTCCGCGCGCAGCGCATCGCCTTCGAGTGCAACCTGCCGCTCGTCTACCTCGTGGATTCGGCCGGCGTGTTCCTGCCGATGCAGGACGAGATCTTTCCCGACGAGGACGACTTCGGCCGCATCTTCCGCAACAATTCGGTCCTCTCCGCCGCCGGCATCCCGCAATACGCCGCCATCATGGGCAACTGCGTCGCGGGCGGCGCCTACCTGCCCGTCCTCTGCGACAAGGTCCTCATGACCGAGGGCAGCGGCCTCTACCTCGCGGGCCCGCAGCTCGTGAAGGCCGCCATCGGCCAGGAGACCGACACCGAGACCCTCGGCGGCGCCGCGATGCACGCGGAGATCTCCGGCACGGTGGACTTCAAGGAGAAGGACGACCCGGCGGCGCTGAAGCGGCTGAAGTCGCTCCTCGGGCTGCTGCCCGCTGAGACGAGCGATCCGCGGTCAGCGGTCAACGATCCGCTGAAGACCGAGTTTCCGGCATCGAAAATCTATGAACTGGTGAGCGTCGACGGCCGCAGGGAATACGACGTGCGCGACGTCATCCGCTGCCTCGTGGACGCGGGTTCGATGGACGAGTACAAGGCCGACTACGGCAGATCCATCGTCTGCGCCTTCGCGCGGCTCGGCGGCCGGCCGATCGGCATCGTCGCCAACCAGCGCATGCGCGTGCAGTCGAAGGCCGCGGGCGGCGCGGGCCTGCAGATGCCGGGCGTGATCTACGCCGACAGCGCCGACAAGGGCGCGCGGTTCATCATGGACTGCAACCAGACGCGCGTGCCGCTGCTGTTCCTGCAGGACGTGTCGGGCTTCATGGTCGGCAAGGACGCCGAGCAGAGCGGCATCATCCGCAGCGGCGCGAAGATGGTGAACGCGCTGAGCAACTCCACCGTGCCGAAGATCACCGTCATCACCGGCGGCTCCTTCGGCGCCGGCAACTACGCGATGTGCGGCAAGGCCTTCGACCCGCGCTTCATCTTCGCCTGGCCGCACGCCAAGTACGCGGTCATGGGCGCGGCCCAGGCGAGCGACGTGGTGTTCAACATCCTCGCCAGGTCCTCGAAGCAGGAGCGCACGCCCGAGGAGCTCGCCGCGCTGCGGGAGCAGGTGAAGCAGGGCTACGTCGAGCAGACCGACATCCGCTACGGCGCCGCGCGCGGCTGGGTGGACGCGCTGATCCAGCCCCACCAGACCCGCGAGACCCTGATCCGCGCCTTCGCCCTCGCCGCCCGCCCGACCCCGTCGGCCGCCTTCCACACGGGCGTGCTGCAGGTCTGAGCCGGCGGCGTTTCTCAAGAACCGGCCGGAAGCCGCACCTCGGCCGCTGACGTCATCCCGGCCCGCCGGCGGTAGAGACCGTCGAAGGATGTCGTCCAGGTCGCGCCGGAGTCGGTGGAAACCTGCCAATGCTGGCGCACGGTGCCGTCGGCGCGGGGCGTCCACGTGACGCGATTTAGCCGCACCCGCCCGTCCCGTCCCCGGCTTTCACCGTTCAGCACCATCTCCCCCTCGGGATTCAGGCCACCGCTCAACTCGAGGATGCCGCCCATCCCGACCCAGAACTGCTGCCAGGCCCGCCGCGCCGGGTGATAGGCGTTGAGGCTCTTGCCGGCGCCGCCCCCGACGCCCTGCCAATGCTCGATGATGCCCCAACCTCCGGCGATCTTCTCGACTCGGTTCGTGCCCGCGGGTCGCCCGTCAGGCGACGTGACATCCCACTCCCCCAGCCAGAAATCGAACTGACGGCACTCGTCCGGCGGAGGAGGCGGACCGGCGGGAGTCTGGGCGAGCGCGAACGAGCCGGAGGCGGCGACGAGCAGGAGGCGGAGGAGCAAGGCAGCCATCCGCGGAGACTGGCAACGGCCCCGACCGAGGCAACGGCGGTGCGACGGACCGCCAATCCGGTGCGGTCATCGGCAGCGAGGCGGCGCCCACGCGCGGCCCTCCGAAAGCCAAGCGCCCGCCCCTTGCGAGGGCGGGCGCGAAAAGGCGACGCGAGGGTCGTAGGCCTTACCAGTCGCGGCTC
>CAYWTK010000209.1:0-3500 GCA_964460895.1 uncultured Opitutaceae bacterium | reverse complement strand
GCGCGCATCTTCGCCAAGGCCCTCAACTGCACCGGCGGGCCGAAGGCCGACTTCGACCCCGAGGACCCGGTCGCGAAGTCCATCGCGGACGGTTCGTGCCTCGACGTGATCGAGATCGACGGGGCCTCGAACAACGGCGTCGACCAGGTCCGCGAGCTGCGCGAGACGGTCGTGTACGCCCCGGCCCAGGGGAAGTACAAGGTCTACATCATCGACGAGGTGCACATGCTCTCGGCCGCGGCCTTCAACGCGCTGCTCAAGACGCTCGAGGAGCCGCCGGCGCACGTGAAGTTCCTCTTCGCCACGACCGAGGTGCAGAAGGTCCTCCCGACCATCCTCTCCCGCTGCCAGCGCTTCGACCTCAAGCCCATCCCCGCCGACCTCATCGTCGAGCGCCTCAAGCGCATCGCCGCGGCGGAGAAGATCCAGGTGAGCGACGAGGCCCTGCGCTCCATCGCGCGGCTGGCCGACGGCGGCATGCGCGACGCGCAGTCCATCTTCGACCAGATGATCGCGTTCTGCGGCGGGGAGATCGCCGAGGCCGACGTGCTCGATGTCTACGGCCTCGTCTCCGCGGCCAAGGTCGCGGAGCTCGCCGCCGCCCTCGCCGCGGGCGACCACCGGGCGATCGTGCGGCTGGTGGACGAGTGCGACGCCAACGGCCGCGACCTCTTCCGCCTCCTCGTCGACCTCCAGGTCCGCGTGCGCGCGGCCCTGCTCGACGCCATCGCCCAGGGCGGCACGTCGTCCCTGCTCGGCACGCCGCTCAGCACCGAGCAGGTCACCCGTCTCCTCGACGGCTTGCGCGAGGGCGAGGCGGGCGTGAAGCACGGCCTGTCCGAGAAGGTCAATTTCGAGGTCGCCCTCCTCAAGGCCGTCGAGGCCAGCCGCGCGCGCGCGATCGACAGCCTCATCAAGGAGATCGCCACGCTCGCCGAGAGCCTGCCCGAGGACGGCTCAAAAAAAAACGGCTGAGGCCGGAGCCTGAGGTCGCGGCGCCGTACGAGTTCGAGGGCGCGGCCGCGCCGGATCCGGCCCCCGTCGCCTGGTCCGAGGGTTCCGCCGCGCCCGGCGGCGAACCTGTCGCCGCGGAACCTGCCGCCGACGCCGGCATCCCCGACGACGGCGCGCCGGTCGGTCCGTCCGAGGGCGAGGAGGCCGCGTTCCTCGCCGAGCAGCGCGCGTCCGCCCCGCTCGACGCGCCGCCGGCCGCGGCCCCGGCGGCGCCCGCCGAGCCGGACACCCCGCTGCCCGCGCTCGACGACCTCGTCGCCCGCATCCCCGCCCCGACGCGCGAACTCATGGACGAACTCTTCCGCGCCAAGTTCGTCTCTGTCCGGCGCGTGCCGGCCGCGGCGCTGAAGGAGTGAGCGCGGGTCGTGGCCGGGCCGCGTCGCGCCCCTCCGGTCGCCCGTTCGGGACGCGGGGACGGGTTCAGTACCCGATGCCGTGATCGCGCCGCAGGGCGAAGATCTCGCCTTCGAGGCTCGCGGCGTACTGCCGCGCCAGTCGCTCCCGGTCGAACGTCCCGGCCCGGCTCCGTCGGACCACCGAGATGGACTGATGGCCGAAGAGGCCCCGGGGTTGCACGGTCACCTCCTCGAAATAGCGGGCCAGCAGGGTCTGCCAGTAGGGGGTCGCGTAGAAGGTGCCCATCGCCGCGCCGCCCTCCGGGCCGCCCTGGCCGGTGACGAAACGATCCGCGCATTCGGCCGAAGCGGGAAAGGCCCCCGTCGCCTTGAGTTCGGCGAACAGGGTCTCGTCCTGGTACGTGATGAACGCGACGCCGTCGTTCGCGAGCAGGCGGTTGATCTCCGAGAGCCAGAAATCGGTCGTCTCGTCGAGGTGCGTGAAGACGGACACCACGGTGATGAGGTCGAAGCCGCCCGCCGCCAGCGGCAGCGTGCTCGACACGAAACGGATGCGCGGGTCGGGCAGCAGCCGGCGACTCCAGTGGAGCATCGCCGGATCGATGTCGAAACCGACGACCTGCGCCTCGGGCGCATCCTGCAGCAGCCGCGAGCTCACGCGCCCCAGTCCGCAGCCGAAATCGAGGATGTGACGCGCCCGCGCGAGCGGACAGGACTCCGGAAGCGCGCCGCGGATGCCCTTCGCGATCTCACCCCCGATGAAGTGGAAGGCGTCCTCGGTGGCGTTGCCGTTGACCTTCAGCAGCAGCGACTCGGGAATCTGCGGGAAGAGGGCGCTAAAGCCGCCGGACGAGTCCATGGACGCCCTATGCACGGGTGCGGCTCCGCCAAGTCAATGTCATCCTGCGGCGGAGAAGAGCGGCATTGCCGCCGCGGGCCGCGGCCGATTTAGTCCCGGGCCTTACCCGTGGCCACGACCCGCGCCCAGTTCGTCACCGTCCGGCGCGTGCCGGCCGCGGCGCTGAAGGAGTGAGCGCGGGCGACGTCCACGATTCCCCACCATGAAGCCCCGCCATCCCGGACGCTCGCGTGCCTGCGGGGCCCTCGCGCTCCTCCTCGTCGCGACCCGCGTCGGCGCGGCGGACTTCCAGGTCGTCGACGCCGCGGAATTCGCCCGGTGCGTGCCCGCCGGCGCGCAGGTGACGAAGCTGGCCGGCGGCTTCCAGTTCGTCGAGGGCCCGGTGTGGCTTCCCGCCGCCGGCGTGCTCGTGTTCAGCGACATCCGCCAGAACGAGATGAAGCAGTGGTCCCCCGCCGCCGGAGTCGCCACCTTCCGCGCCCCGAGTTTCCACGCCAACGGCAACACCCTGGATCGCGCGGGGCGCCTGCTGACGTGCGAGCACAGCGGCCGCCGCGTGTCGCGGCTCGAGCAGGACGGCACGCTGCGCACCGTCGTGGATGCCTTCGAGGACCGGCGCCTCAACTCGCCCAACGACATCGTCGAGCGCTCCGACGGCACGCTCTACTTCACCGACCCGACCTACGGCCTGCCCACCGATCCCGCCACGAAGCGGCGCATCGGCCAGGAGCAACCCGGCCAGTTCGTCTTCCGGCACGACCCGCGGACCGGGCGGACCGACGCCCTCGTCCGCGATTGCATCCAGCCCAACGGCCTCGCCTTCTCGCCCGACGAGAAGGTCCTCTACGTCGCCGATTCCGGCGCGCCCCGGCACATCCGGCGCTTCGCCGTCGCGGCCGACGGCTCGCTCTCGGGCGGCGAGGTCTTCTACGCGATGGACGCCGGGGTCCCGGACGGCCTCCGCGTCGACGCCGCCGGCCGCGTGTGGACGAGCGCCCGCGACGGTGTGCACATCGTCGCCCCTTCCGGCGCGCTGATCGGGAAGATTCTCGTCCCGGAAAGCCCGGCCAACCTCTGCTTCGGCGGGCCCGACGGGATGACCCTCTTCATCACTGCCCGCACCTCCCTCTACGCCATCGACGTGGCCGTCACGGGCGCCGCGCGCTGAGCCGCACCCGTTGGGTTGAACCACGGATTGAATGGGGAACTCAGGAAAACAGGGCTTGGGCAATGGGCTTGGTTCCTGACTCCCTGATTTCCTCATCTTCAGG
>CAYWTK010000208.1:0-3583 GCA_964460895.1 uncultured Opitutaceae bacterium | reverse complement strand
GCGCCGACAGGTTGGCCGCTCGTGGGCCGCCTGTCGGCTTCATGTCATCTACAGCGATCCGCAGATCCTGTCGGCCGCCCGACCTCGGCGCCCGCGCCCGGGCCTACTTCCTCGCGGCGCGGCGCGCGCGCCGGCGACGCAGCGTCGGGTGCAGCTCGCGCACGTACTTCACCAGTTCGCGCAGGACGGTGTCGGCGATGCGGTGCTGGACCGCCACGCGACCCTCGCCGCGCACCTCGACGCAGCCGGAGATGACGACGGCGCTGCCGCCGCCCTGACGGTGGCAGATCGCCCACCAGGCCATCGGGACCTTGATGCCCTTCGCCGGAGCCGGCTGGGCGTAGCCCGTGGTCGCGACCGCGAGGTCGGTCTCGAACAGCCGTCCGACGCCGAGCGCCATCTCCACCGCCACCTGCTGCGACACGCAGTCCACGCGGCGCGCCGGCGCGCGGGTCACGCCGAGGATGCGCACCTTCTCGTCGAGCGTGTAGGCGGTGACGCCGCCGCGGAAGTAGTCCGAGGCGCCCGACACCGCGGTGATCATCGCCTGCACGTGACCGCCGGTCACGCTTTCCGCCGCCGCGATCGTGAGGACCGGCGGGCGCTGCATGAGTTTCTTGAGTTCGGCCGCGGGAGTCATGGCGTCAGGCTGTCCGTCCGCCCCCCTCGCGCAAGCAAACCCGGCCATGCCCGGACAGGAAAACCCGTTGTCGCCACGGCCCGTTCCTCCATGCTCGGGGCATGACACCCGCCCGCTCCGCCGCGCTCCTCCTCCTCGTGTTCGTCCTCGCCGCGGCGGGCCTCGCCCGCGAGCCGGCGGCGGCGGTCTTCGCGCCCGGCGAGCGTTTCCCCGGACTCTCCACGCGCGACCAGCACGACCGGCCCTACGCCTGGGCGGGCGAGGCGCGCCGGCTCGTGGTGGCGTTCGAGATGGACACGGGCAAGGCCGCCAACGCGTTCCTCGAGAAGCAGGGCGCCGATTTCCTCGCGCGCCACGCCACGCTGTTCCTCTCGAACATCCACGGCATGCCCGGCATCGCCCGCACCTTCGCGCTGCCGAAGATGCGGAAGTACCCGCACCGCATCCTCCTCGCCGACGGCGAGCATTTCCTCGACCGCTACCCGCGGCAGGAGAACCACCTGACCGTGCTCGACCTCGACGCGCAGGGCGTGGTCACCGCCGTGCGCTTCGTCCCCAAGGCCGACGCCGCCAAGGCCTTCGCGCCCTGACGGGCGCGGTCACTTCAGCTCCACGCCCACCGGGCAGTGGTCGCTGCCGTGGACGTGTGGCTCGATCCAGGCGCGCCTGAGGCGCGGGGCGAGGGCGGCCGAGGCCATGACGTAGTCGATGCGCCAGCCGATGTTCCGGGCGCGCGCGCCGGCGCGGTAGGTCCACCACGAGTAGTGTCCGGGGCCGGGCTCGAAGCGCCGGAAGGTGTCGACGAAGCCCGCCGCGAGGTAGTCGCGGAAGCCCGCGCGCTCCTCGTCCGAGAACCCCGGCTGGCCCACGTTCTCCTTGGGCCGCGCGAGGTCGATCTCCTCGTGCGCGACGTTGAGGTCGCCGCAGAACAGCACGGGCTTGCGCTTCTCCAGCCGGCGCGCGTGCGCCAGCAGCGCGCGGTCCCACGCCTGGCGGAAACCGATGCGCGCGAGCTCGGGCTGCGCGTTGGGCACGTACACGCCGACCACGAAGCAGTCCTCGAACTCCGCCGTGATGGCCCGCCCCTCGGCGTCGTGCTCGGGCGAGCCTAGGCCGAGCGTGACCGCGAGCGGCTTGGTCTTCGCGAAGAGCGCCGTGCCGCTGTAGCCCTTCTTCTGCGCGGCGTTCCACACGACCTCGTAGCCCCGCGGCCACGCCACGCCCTGCACGTCGCCGGGCGTCGCCTTCACCTCCTGCAGGCAAATGACGTCGGCGCGCGACGACGCCATCCAGTCGAGCAGGCCCTTGCCCAGGGCGGCGCGCACGCCGTTGACGTTCCACGAGACGAGCTTCATGCGCGCCGATTCCGCCGGACCTCCGCCCGTTGGCAAGCGCCGGCCCGGAAAAAAACAGGCCGCCCTCCCCGGGGGGGAAGGCGGCCTGGTGAAGGGGCGGCTCAGCTCTCGGCCGACGCCGCGGCCCCCTCGCGGGAACCGATGCGGAACGGGAGCGTCACGCGCGCCCGCACGACCTCGCCATCGCGGGTCAGCGGCTTGAACCGCCACTGCGCGACGGCCTCCGCGAGCTGCCGGACGAGCCGGCGGTCCGCGTCCACCGGCGCGAAGATGTCGCGCGGCGTGCCGTCGGCCTCGATGACGAACGTCAGCCTCACCTCCGTGCCTTCATGGCCCGCTTCGATCTCGGGGGTGACCACCGAGACCGGCACGGGCACGTCGGCACGTCCGGCGTAGGACGCGACGTAGGCCTCCGCCCCCGGCTTCGCGAGGAGCGAGGCCGGAAGGAGGAAGCTGCTGAACAGGATCAGTCGGATGACTTGCTTCATGTTGGGTACCTTTCGTTGTCGCGTCCGGGACCATCCCGGACGCCTCCGTCGCCCCGCCGGAATGGCGGCCGCGACGAAACCTTTGGTTTGGGGAGCGCCCCGCGGGCGCGTCATCGACCTGGAGGTCAAGGAACCACGCGACTCGCGCGTGCGGTCGGGGAAATGCAACCGCCGTGCCAGCCGGCCGGCGGGCGGGACGCGCCCTTGTCATCGTGCGCTTGTCACACGGGAATCGCCGTCCGACCGGGGAAAAGGGCGGATTCGGCCTCCGTCGGGGCCGCGAAGCCGCGAAAATTCGCCCGCGGCGGCCACCCGCCCGCGGCGCCGCGACCTGCGGTGGTCTCGGGCGCGCGGGACCTGCGTCCGCGGCGGACGGGCGGGGGCACGGCTTCGCGGCTTGCGCGCGCGGGGACCGCGCGCCCACGGTGGGGGCGATGGACGCCGATTCCGTGCCGCACGCGACGCTCGAGGTGCACGTGGTGCCCAACGCGCCGCGCAGCGCGGTCGCGGGCTGGCACGGCGGAGCGCTCAAGGTCCGCGTCCACGCGCCCGCGCAGGAGGGCCGCGCCAACGAGGAGCTGCTCGCGTTCCTCGCCGCGCATCTCGGGCTGCCGCGCCGGGCCGTCACGCTCGAGCGCGGCACGGCCTCCCGCCGCAAGCGCGTGCGGCTCGCGGGGCTCGCGCCCGAGGAGCTCCGCCGACGCCTCGGCGCCTGAGGCGAGCAGGCTCGCAACGGGAAGCGGTCGTCGGTCCTGCGACGGACGCGACGCGGCGGGGGCGCCGCATCCCCCCGGGACACTTTCTCCTGCTCGTCGGACGAAACGCGGCGAGGGCGCCGCATCCCCATTGGAATGCACTGGAACCGGATCACCCTCATCCCGGTCGTCGAACGCGCCGCCGCGACGCCGCCGCATCCCCATCGGGATGCACTGGAGCCGGGACGCCCCCGTCCCGGTCGGCGACCGAAACGCGGCGCGGGCGCCGCATCCCTCTCCATTGGGATCGAAACACTTCCTCCTGACCGTCGGACGCAACGCGGCGACGACGCCGCATCCCCATTGGAATGCACTCGAACCGGGACACCCTCGTCTCGGTCGTCG
>CAYWTK010000207.1:0-3602 GCA_964460895.1 uncultured Opitutaceae bacterium | reverse complement strand
TACTCGGCGCTGATGGGCGTGATGTCGTCCTCCTCGGAGGACCGCACCTCCCTCTCCACCTACCGCTTCGCCTGCGCCTTCCTCGGCGCCCTGCTCATCGGCTGGCTCGTGCCGATCCTGAGCGAGTACTTCGCCGCCGTCGCCGGCAGCAAGGCCGGGGGCTTCCGCTACACGATGGCCATCTTCGCCGTCGTGTCGGTGGTCATGTTCCTCTACACGTTCCTCAACACCCGCGAACGCGTCGCCCCGCCCGCCGACCAGCAGGCCGCCCTCGGCCAGGACCTGGGCAACCTCTTCCGCAACGGCCCGTGGCTCGTGCTCTTCTTCGCGGGCTTCCTCACCCTGGCCAACACCGGCCTGCGTAGCGGCTCCGGCGTGTACTACTTCAAGTACGTCGTCGGCGACTTCTCCGGACTGGGGAGCTTCAACTTCGCCGGCTTCCTCGCCTTCATCGCCGGGGCGCTCTGCACGAAGGTGTTCACGCGCTTCGCCTCGCGGCGGAGGCTCATGATCGGCCTGACGATCCTCAACGCGCTCGCCATGGCGTCGTTCTACGTCGCCGACCCCCGCAACCTGCCGCTGCTCTACGCGCTCAACATCTTCGCCTCCTTCGTCGCCGGTCCCACGCCCGCCATCGTGTGGTCGATGTACGCCGACACCGCCGACTACGGCGAATGGAAGTTCGGCCGCCGCAGCACGGGCCTGGTGTTCTCCGCCACGGTCTTCGTCCAGAAGGTCGGACTCGCCATCGGCAGCGCCATGATCGGCTGGCTCCTCGGCTACTACGGCTACGTCGCCGAGGTCGAGCAGACCCCGCGCGCGCTCCACGGCATCACGCTGCTCTTCAGCGTGCTCCCCGGCTGCTTCGCGCTGCTCAGCGGCCTCGCCATCTTCTTCTACCGCCTCGAGGAATCCGACGTGAAGCGGATCGAGGCCGAACTCGCCGCCCGCAAGGCCGCCCCGGGCGCCTGACCCCCCTCCCTCCCATGAATGCGTCCTCCCTCCTGCGCGCGGCCGCCGCGCTCGCGCTCGTGCCCATGACCGCCTCCCTCGCCGCCTCCTGGTCCGTCGTCGAGACGGCCAAGGACACCCCGCACCGCCTCACCCCGGTCGCGCCGCCCGCCCCCGCCGCCGCGCCCGCGCCCGCCGGCGCCCTCGTCCTCGACCCCGCCCAGCGCTTCCAGGAGATGGTCGGCTTCGGCGGCGCGCTCACCGAGTCCTCCGCCTGGGTGCTCGCCCAGCTCCCGCCCGAGCGGCGCCTCGAGGTCATCCGCCGCTACTACGACCCGCAGCACGGCATCGGCTACACGATGGCGCGCACGCACCTCAACAGCTGCGACTTCTCGCTCAGCCTCTGGTCCCTCGCGCCCACGCCCGGCGACTACGACCTGCACAGCTTCACGCTCGAGCCGATGCGCGCCTGGCTCCTGCCGCTCCTGCAGGACGCGCGCCGCGTCGCCGGCGGCGACGCCCGCTTCCGCCTCCTCGTCTCGCCCTGGAGCCCGCCGCATTGGATGAAGACCAACTTCCGCATGGACGACGGCGGCTCCCTCCGCCGCGAGTACGCGCCGGCGTGGGCCAACATGTTCGTGAAGTTCGCGCAGCACATGGAGCGCGAGGAGAACTTCCCCGTCTGGGGCTTCACCGTGCAGAACGAGCCCGAGGCCCACCAGGTCTGGGAATCCTGCCTCTACACCCCCGAGCAGGAGCGCGACTTCGTGAAGAACCACCTCGGCCCCGCCCTGCGTCGCGCCGGCCTCTCCGACCGCATCAAGCTCATCGGCTGGGACCACAACCGCGACCGCCTCGAGGCCCGCGCCGCCGCGCTGCTCGGCGACCCGGAGTGCGCGCAGTACCTCTGGGGCCTCGGCATCCACTGGTACGTGAGCAACGACTTCGCTGCGTCCGCGCGCGTGCACGCGCAGTTCCCCGACAAGCCCATCCTCTTCACCGAGGGCTGCGTCGAGAGCGGCACGCTCATCGGCCGCTGGGAGAACGGCGAGCGCTACGCCACGCAGATGATCGGCGACTTCCACCACTGGGTCGCCGCCTACATCGACTGGAACGTCGTCCTCGACCAGCGCGGCGGGCCGAACCACGTGGGCAACTTCTGCGACGCGCCGGTCATCGTGAACACGGAGACCAAGGAGGTCAGCTACGGCGCCTCGTTCTACTACATCGCGCACTTCAGCAAGTACGTGAAGCCCGGCGCCCGCCGCATCGGCTCCAGCGGCGGCGCGGGCCTCGACTCCGTCGCGTTCGCCAACCCCGACGGCTCGCTCGTCGCGGTCGTGATGAACAAGTCCGCCGCCCCCGCGGGCTTCTCCCTCGCCGTCGGGAGCGAGACGCTCGCCTGCTCCATCCCCGCCCGCGCCATCCAGACCTACATCCGCACGCCATGATCCGCCGCCTCACCCCCCTCCTCCTCCTCGCCGCCACGCTCGCCCGCGCAGCCGCGCCGGGCTGGGAGCTCGTCTGGTCCGACGAGTTCGACCGCCCCGGCGCGCCGGACCCGACGAAATGGTCCTACGACGTCGGCGGCCACGGCTGGGGCAACCGCGAGCTGCAGTTCTACACCGCCGACCGACGCGAGAACGCGCGCGTCGAGGACGGCCACCTCGTCATCGAGGCGCGCCAGGAGAAGTGGGAGGGGGCCGACTACACGTCCGCCCGCCTCGTCACGAAGAACAAGGGCGACTGGACCTACGGCCGCTTCGAGATCCGCGCCAAGGTCCCGCGCGGCCGCGGCACGTGGCCGGCGATCTGGATGCTGCCGACCAAGTGGGACCTCGGCAACGGCCAGTGGCCCGACGTCGGTGAGATCGATATCATGGAGCATGTGGGCTACGACCCCGGCGTGGTCCACGCCTCCACCCACTCGCAGAAGCACCAGTGGAAGATCGGCACCCAGCGCACCGCCAAGGTCTCCGTGCCGCGGGCCCAGGAGGATTTCCACACCTATGTGCTCGAATGGGAGGCCGACGAGATCCGCATCTCCGTGGACGACCAGCACTACTTCACTAGCCGGCGCGAGGGCGGCGACTGGACCTCCTGGCCCTTCTTCCGCCCGTTCCACCTCGTAGTGAACATCGCCATCGGCGGCGAATGGGGCGGCCAGAAGGGCATCGATTCCGCCGCGCTGCCCCAGCGGATGGAGATCGACTACGTCCGCGTGTACCGACGCGTCAGCCCAGCCGGCACGCCCTGAGCCGATCGGGCCGGGCCTCCGGTCAGGAGTTCGACTGCAGCGCCTCCGGCCAGTCGCAGTAGGTCGGCGCCGCGTCGCGCGCCACCGTCGGCTCGGCCAGCCATCCCTCCGTCGCCGCCTGCGGCCCGGTCGGAGCCGTCACGGGCTGTCGCCCGTCGGACGGGACGGCGACCCAGGTGGACCAGGAACGGGCTTCGGATTCGGCGGACATGGGCGCCGAGGAGCCGGACGCATGCCAATCCCGCCCAGGACTTCCGCCCCCCGGCGCCCGACTCGGTACCCCTGTCCTGACTGCACCCTCATCCGCCAACCGCGTCACCACCTCCGTGTCACCCATTCCCTGGATTCCGAAGACGAAAAAGCATCGTTCCGTTCCAAGGAAGTTAGCCGCTAT
>CAYWTK010000206.1:0-3607 GCA_964460895.1 uncultured Opitutaceae bacterium | reverse complement strand
CACCCGCGCCGAGCCGGCCGAGGCGCTGGCGGCGGCGATCCGCGCGGGCGACCGGTCCGCGCTCGCGCGGGGCATCACCCTGGTGGAGAGCCGCGCCGCGCGGGACCGGGCGGCGGCGGACGACCTGCTCGCGCGCCTCGCGCCGTTCGCCGGCGGGGCCCGGCGGGTCGGCGTCACCGGCGTGCCCGGCGCCGGCAAGAGCACGCTGATCGACGCGCTCGGCGTGCGGCTCTGCGCGGCCGGCGGCCGCGTCGCGGTGCTCTCGGTGGACCCGAGCAGCCCGGTGTCCGGCGGCAGCATCCTCGGGGACAAGACCCGGATGGAGCGCCTCGGGCGCGAACCCGCGGCCTTCATCCGTCCCTCCCCGAGCGGCGGCGAGCTGGGGGGCGTGGCGCGGCGCACGCGCGAGACCATCGCGCTCTGCGAGGCGGCGGGGTTCGGCGTCGTGCTCGTCGAGACCGTCGGCGTCGGCCAGAGCGAGGTGGTGGTGCGCGGGATGGTGGACGCCTTCGTCGTGCTCCTCCTCGCCGGCGCCGGCGACGAGCTGCAGGGCATCAAGAAGGGCGTGCTGGAGCTGGCCGACGTGCTGGTCGTCAACAAGGCCGACGGCGACGGCCGCCTCCGGGCCGAGGCCGCGCGCCTCGAGTGCGCGCGGGCGCTGCACTACCTCGCGCCGGCGGCCGGGGCGTGGACGCCGCCGGTGCTCGCGTGCTCGGCGCGCGACGGGACCGGCGTGGACGAGGTCTGGGCCGCGGTGGAGCGCTTCCTCGTCCACGAGGCGGCGGCGGGCCGGCTGGCGGACCGCCGCCGGGCGCAGGCCGGGGCCTGGTTCGAGGCGCTGGTGCAGGAGGGCGTGCGCGAGGCGTTCGCCGCCCGCACCGACCTGCGGGCGCTGCGCGCCGAGCTCGAGCGCGAGGTCGCCGCCGGACGCCTGCCTCCGCCCGCCGCCGCCGCGCGCCTCCTCGCCGCCGCCGGGCTCCGCGGCGCGACCGACCCTTCCCCATGATCACCGCCCTCGACCATCTCGGCATCGCCGTCCGCTCGCTCGACGAGGCGGTGCCGCTCTACGAACAGGCGCTCGGCCTGCGCTGCCTCGGCCGCGAGGAGGTCGCCTCCCAGAAGGTCCGCACCGCGTTCTTCGATGCCGGCGGCGTGCACCTCGAGCTGCTGGAGCCGACGTCGCCGGACAGCCCGGTCGCCCGGTTCCTCGCCGACCGCGGCGAAGGCATCCACCACCTCGCCTTCCGCACCGACGACATCGACGGCCAGCTCCGGCAGGCCGCCGGCGCCGGCGTCCGGCTGATCCACGAGCGGCCCTTCGAGGGCGCGGCCGGCAAGCTCGTCGCCTTCCTCCACCCGAAGTCCACCCGCGGGGTTCTGACCGAACTCTGCATGCCGAAGCCCGGCGCCCCCGCGGCGCATTGAGATACCCGCCATGCCCATCGCCCCCGACCTCATCCGCCAGCTCGCCGAGAAGCGCGGCGCCGCCCTCGCCGGCGGCGGCGCGGACAAGCTCGCAGAGCGCAACAGAAAGGGCCTGCTGACCGCCCGCCAGCGGCTCGAGGCGCTCTTCCAGCCCGGCACGTTCATGGAGTTCGGGCTGCACGCGCAGCACGACGCCCACCATTTCGGCATGGAGGACAAGGCCCTGCCGTGCGACGGCGTGATTACCGGCGTCGGCCACGTCGACGGCCGACCGGTCGCGGCCTACGCCCAGGACTTCACCGTCGGGGGCGGCGCCGTCGGCCGCATCCACGCGAAGAAGATCTGCGACCTGATGGACTACGCGCAGCAGTGCGGCATCCCCGTGGTCGGGATCAACGACTCGGGCGGCGCCCGCATCCAGGAGGGCGACGTCTCCCTCTCCGGCTACGGGCAGGTGTTCTTCCGCAACGTCCTCCTCTCCGGCGTCGTGCCGCAGGTCTCCGTCATCGCCGGCCCCTGCGCCGGCGGCGCGGCCTATTCGCCGGCGCTGACGGACTTCATCATCATGACGCGGCGCAACGCCCAGATGTTCATCTGCGGCCCCGACGTAATCAAGGCCGCCACCGGCGCGACCGTGACGATGGACGAGATCGGCAGCGCCGCCGCCCACGCGTCGGTCAGCGGCAACATCCACTTCGTCGCCGAGGACGAGGCGCACGCGCTCGAGCTGGTGCGCCGCCTCCACTCCTTCCTGCCCTCGAACAACGTGATGGACCCGCCGCACCGCGCGACGCCGACGGTGAAGCTCGACCTCGATCCGGGCATGAACGAGCTGGTGCCGGCCGACCCCAAGGCCCCGATCGACGTGCATCAGGTCATCGCGCGGCTGGTCGACGGCGCCGACTTCCTCGAGGTCCAGCGCGACTGGGCGCGCAGCCTCGTCGTGGGCTTCGCCCGCATCGAGGGCGTCGTCGTCGGCGTGGTGGCCAACCAGCCCCTCGTGCGCGCCGGCACGCTGGACATCGACTCGTCCGACAAGGGCGCGCGGTTCATCCGGTTCTGCAACATCTTCAACATCCCCCTCGTCTCGCTCGTCGACATCCCCGGCTTCATGCCCGGCGTCGCCCAGGAGCGCGGCGGCATCATCCGCCACGGGGCGAAGATGCTCTTCGCCTACGCCGCCTCCACCGTGCCGAAGATCACCATCATCATGCGCAAGAGCTACGGCGGGGCCTATCTCGCGATGTGCTCGAAGGACATGGGCGCGGACCTGGTCTACGCCTGGCCCTGCGCGGAGATCGCGGTGATGGGGGCGGAGGGTGCGGTCAACATCCTCTACCGGCGGGAGATCGCCGCCGCCGCCGACCCCGCGGCGAAGGCCCGCGAGCTCGCCGCCGACTACCGCGAGCGCTTCGCCTCCCCCTACGAGGCCGCGAGCAAGGCCGTCATCACCGACGTGATCGAGCCGGCCCAGACCCGCGGCATCGTCGCGATGGCCCTCCGCCACACGCTCTCCAAGCGCGAGACGCGCCCGCCGAAGAAGCACGGCAACATCCCGCTCTGAGACTCCTCTCGTCCCCTTTCCTCCCATGGCCTCCCTCAACAGACTTCGTGTAACCGTCGACGGCCGCGCCTTCGACGTCACCGTCGAGGTGCTCGACGAATCCGGCGCCGCGCCGCGCCTGCCTTCTCCCGCACCGGCGTCCTTCGCTCCGGCGGACGACGCCCCGGCGCCGATCCCGGCGGCCGCCGCGCCGGGCGCCGTGCCGAGCCCGCTCGCGGGCAAGGTCGTGTCGATCGACGTCCGGCCTGGCCAGGTCGTGCCCGCCGGCGCGCCCCTGCTGACCCTCGAGGCGATGAAGATGAACACGTTCGTCCATGCGCCGCAGGCCGGGACGGTCGGCGCCATCCTCGTCCAGCCCGGCGACGCCGTCGAGGAGGGCGCGCCGCTCCTGATGCTCGCCTGAGGCGCCGCCATGAACCCGTCCGTCACCCTCCTCGCGGCCGCGCTGCCCGACCACCCCGGGTTCCTCGAGAGCGTCGGCTACCAGCTCAACGGCCTGATCGTCGTCTTCACCGCGCTCGTGAGCATCTGGCTGATGCTGGAGCTCGTCGGGCGCGCGTTCCGGCGCGCGGAGGCACGCGCCGCCGTCCCGGCCGCGCCGCCCGCGGGCCATCCGGT
>CAYWTK010000205.1:0-3638 GCA_964460895.1 uncultured Opitutaceae bacterium | reverse complement strand
CTACAATCCCGCGCCCCGTGTCTCAGCGCGGGGCGGGGGTGGCGCAGACGCTCCGGATCACCTCCCGCAGCCAGCGGTGGGCGGGATCCGCGTCCATCCGCGGGTGCCACAGCAGCGAGACGGTCAACTCGGGGCAGGCGAACGGCAGGGCGAAGGTGCGCAGGCCGGCGCGCAGGGTGGCCGTGTGTCGGGCGGGCACCGTCGCGACGAGGTCCGTCGCGCGCGCGAGGGTAAGGGCCGCCGCGAAGCCCGAGAGGACGACCCCGATCTCCCGTTCGAGTCCGAGGGCGGCGAGGGCGGCGTCGACCGGCCCCCGTTCGGATTCGCCGCGGGCGACGAGGATGTGCTTCGCCGCGAGGTAGCGGGCGGTCGTCATCCTCCCGCGGCTCAAGGCGTGACCCGGACGCACGACGCCCACCAGCCGGTCGCGGAAGAGGGACCGGGTGCGGATCTCCGGTCCGAGGTCCGCCCCGACGACCCCCGTCTCGAAGTCCACCGCGCCCTCGCGCAGCAGGGCGCCGTCGCGGGTGACCTTCTGGACGAAGTGCAGCGTCACGTCGGGTGCTTCGGCGGCGACCTTGGCCAGGAGCGGCGGGCCGAAGTTCTCCACGAAACCGTCGCTGGTCCTGAGGGTGAACGTGCGCCGCACGGTCCGCACGTCGAGGCGCTCGTGGGGACCGAGCAGCGCGAGCGCCTGGCCGAGCACGGGGCCGACCGCCGCCCGGAGTTCCAGCGCGCGCGGGGAGGGGACGAGGCGGCGCCCGGCCCGGACCAGCAGGGGATCGCCCGTCGCGGCGCGCAGGCGGGCCAGCGTGCGGCTCATCGCGGAGGGACTCAGCCGCAGGCGCTGCGCGGCCCGCGTGACGTTGCCCTCCGCCAGGAGCGCGTCGAGCGCGACGAGCAGGTTGAGGTCGGGATGCGTCACGGCCCCGCGGTTCTCGCCAGCTCTGGCGTGGGATGCACTCTCAAAGTGCACGGGAGGCGTCTTCTGCACTTGAAGACGTTCCGCTAGGTTTCCGGGGTGAACTCCGCCGCCGTCCCGAACCCGCTCCAGGGCCGTCCCGCCGCGTCGCGCTCGCCGGCGCTCGCCCTTGCCGGCCTCGCCTTGGCGACGCTCTCGGCGACGCTCAACACCAGCATCGTGAACGTCGCGCTGCCGACGCTCACCGCGGCGTTCGGCGCGTCGGCCCAGGCGGCGCAATGGACGGTCACCGCCTTCGTCCTCGCGATCACCGCGCTCATCGTGGGCGCCGGACGACTGGCGGATATCGTGGGCCGCCGGCGGCTCCTGCTGGCCGGGATCGCGGTCTTCACCGGGGCCGCGGCCGCCTGCGCGCTCGCCCCGGGACTGGGCTGGCTGATCGCGTTCCGGTTCCTCCAGGGGGCCGGGGCGGCGGTCATGCTGGCGCTCGGCGCCGCGCTGGTCGGCGACCTGGCCCCGAGGGAGCGGGCGGGACGCGTCATGGGTCTCCTCGGCGGCATGTCCGCCCTCGGCACCGCCCTCGGGCCGGCCCTGGGCGGACTGCTGATCGCGGGATGCGGCTGGACGGGCATCTTCTGGATCAGCGTTCCCGTGGGGCTCGCGACGTTCGCGCTCGTGTTCCGCCACGTGCCCGACGACCGACCGCAGGCGGCGGAGGCTCCCCGGAGCTTCGACGCCGTCGGCACGCTGCTCCTGGCCCTGGCGCTCGCGGCCTACGCGCTCGGTCTCACGAGGTCGACGGAGGCCTTCGGCGTGCGGAACGCGCTGTTGCTGGCCTTGGCGGGCGCGGCGCTCGTCCTGTTCGTCCGACGCCAGAGGAGCCACGCCGCGCCCCTGCTTCGGCTGGAGCTGCTCGAGTCGGACGCGTTGCGCGGCGGACTCCTGCTGAGCGCGCTCGTGGGCGCGGTGATGATGTCCACGCTCGTCGTCGGGCCCTTCCACCTGTCCCGCGCGCTCCTCGTGGAGCCGGGAAGGATGGGCCTCCTCCTGTCCGTGGGGCCGCTGGTGGCCGCGGCCGTCGCCGTGCCGGCGGGACGCCTGGTCGACCGCGTCGGCGGTCCCGTGACCGCGGTGCTCGGCCTGTCCGTGGCCGGAGCGGGCGCGCTGGCGCTGGCCCTGCTCGCCGGGCGTTCCGGGGTGCCGGGCTTCCTGGTTCCGGTGGCGGTGCTCACCGCGGGCTACGCGGTGTTCCAGACCGCCAACAACACGGAGGTGATGGCGGACGCCGGCGCGGACCGGCGCGGACTCGTCGCCGGGCTGCTGAACCTGGCGCGCAACCTGGGGCTGGTGACGGGCGTGTCGCTCCTCGGAGGTTTGTTCGCCTGGAGGATGGGGACGGCGGACTCGCCGGATCCGGGGACCGTCGCCGCGGCCACCCGCACGACGTTCGCGGCGGCGACGGGGATCCTCGTCGTCGCGCTCGCCCTCGCCGTGCGTCGCCTGCGCCGCCGCGCGACTCCAGGGGCGACAAGCGACGCGAGGCGTGCTGTCCTGCAGTCGTCCCCCGCTTCCGGCGGATGTTCCCCGCAAGTGTCGCCCCGGCGTCCCGCCCCTCTCCGGACCACCCATTCCATCGTCCCATGATCCACCCGCTCAAAGTCCTGAAGGTCGTCGCCCTCGCCATGGTCGCGGCGGTGGGCCTCGCCGTCGTCGGTTTCCTCGCCTGGCGCGCGCTCGCGCAGCGCGCGAACGCGGAGGCCTTCGCCATCCGCACCGCCAACGGCATCGACGAGTCGGGTTACGTCGAGATCGGTGGGATCCGGCAGTGGCTGCAGGTCCGGGGTTATGACCGGAACAGCCCGGTGCTGCTCTGCGTCCACGGCGGGCCCGGCGGCACGTGGACGCCGGTCACCCGGCTCTTCGCCTCGTGGGAGCGGGACTTCACGGTGGTGCTGTGGGACCAGCGGGGAGCGGGCAAGACGCTCGCCGCCTCGGGTCCCGCGGTCGCCGCGACCATGACGATCGAGCGGATGACGCAGGATGGGATCGAGGTCGCCGAACACCTCCGGCGCCGGCTCGGGCAGGAGAAGGTCATCCTGCTGGGTCACTCGTTCGGATCCATCCTCGGGGTGATCATGGCCCAGCGCCGTCCCGACCTCTTCCACGCCTACGTCGGGACCGGGCAGGCCGTCGACCTGCCGCGCGGCGTCGCGGGCGAGTACGGACGGCTCCGGGAGCTGGCGACGGCGGCGGGGGACGCCCGGACGCTGCGTGAACTGGCGGCCATCGGGCCGCCGCCCTTTTCCGACCGCGGGCAGACGGGCGTCTTTTTCCAGTGCACCGAGCGCTACCAGGCTCCGGCCGACTCCGCCGCGTTGGGCGAACTGCGGCGCAGCCTGCTCTCACCCCCGCCGAACTACGGCCTCGGCGACGAGTGGCATCGCCTGCGGGGATTCATGGTCGTCCCTCCGTGGGACCTCTACCGCGAGATCCTCGCCACCACCCTGAAGACGCGCGCGCGCGACTTCGCCGTGCCGGTCTTCGTGATCCAAGGGACCGAGGACCACGTCACCCCGCTCGCCCTCGTCGAGGAGTACCTCGCCACCGTGGTGGCGCCGCGGAAGGAGCTCGTGCGCCTGCCGGGCGGCGGCCACTTCGCCGTGTGGAGCCACGTCGACGCCTTCGGCGCCGAGCTGCGGCAGCGGGTGCGTCCGCT
>CAYWTK010000204.1:0-3640 GCA_964460895.1 uncultured Opitutaceae bacterium | reverse complement strand
GAAAGCCGAAAGCTTCGCGCCGCGCGCCGCGCGCGCCCAGATACGGGTTGTCAACGGCGGCGGCCCGTTGCTAGGTAGCCGGGCCTGAGATCAGCGGCGTCGAGCGGCGCCGAGTCATGCGAAAGCAGCGGTTCTCCTTCTGGTCCCCATAGCTCAAGTGGATAGAGCGTCCGTTTCCTAAACGGATGATCCCAGTTCGAGTCTGGGTGGGGGCGCCAGCGGGATGGCTCGATTGATGCCAGACGGCCGAAGCTTTTGGACTGTAGGGCGGGGTCTCCCGACCCCGCCGTCGTCCGCTCGCGGTTTCGGACGCGCGCCCTGAACCGACGCTCGCGGCGGGGTCGGGAGACCCCGCCCTACATCGGCGGCAGCGGCGAAACCCACACGGGTTCCGCTACAGGCCGTTGCGGAAGGTCTTGTGGTCGACCAGGCCGCTGGAGCGGACCTGGGCCAGCGCGGTGGCGTAGGCGCCGAGGAGGCGCAGGCTGTAGCGGAGGCGGGCTCGGATGGTCGCGTCCTCGCGGGCGAGGTCAGCTGCGCCATCGGGGGCGTTGAGGCTGCCCTCGACGTGCTGCACGAGCACGTGGTCGGGAATCCACACGAGGCGGTTGTTCTTGGTCCCCGACATGCGCAGCTCCGCCACGGGATACGCGCCGCCGCGACCGGCGGAGACCGAGACGATGAGGCCCGGCTTGTGGCCGACTTCGGCGGCGGTGCAGTTGAGCAGGAAGTTCTTCACGCCCGGGGTCGCCATGCCGCTCCACTCGGGGGTCACGACGATCACCGCGTCGGACGCCTGCAGGTCGCGCGAGATGGGATCCCAGATTTCGTCGGGTGCCCCGCCGCTCGCCTCGTCCCAGAGCGGCACGGGATTGCCGCCCAGGCTCCGCACGAGCGCGGTGGCACCGGGCACCTCCTGGGGAAGGGCGGCCTCGAGGTAGCGGGTCACCTTCATCGACTGCGAGTCCGGCCGGTGGCTGCCGCCCAAGAGGAAGACCTTCATGGGGCGCGACCATGCGGAGGCGCGGGCTTGCTTGCAAGCGGCCATCGCCCAACCTCCACCCTCGTGGCCAATTCCTTCGGCACCTTGTTCACCGCGACCACCTGGGGCGAGAGCCACGGGCCCTCCGTGGGCGTCGTGGTGGACGGCTGTCCGCCCGGCCTGCCGCTCGAGGCGGCGGAGATCCAGGCGGAGCTCGACCGCCGGCGTCCGGGGCAGAGCGACATCACGACTCCGCGCAAGGAGGCCGACGCGGTCGAGATCCTCTCCGGCCTCTTCGAGGGCCGCACCACGGGCCACCCGCTCGCGATGCTCGTGCGCAACACCGACGCGCGTCCCGAGGCCTACGCGGAGATGAAGGAGGCGTTCCGTCCCTCGCACGCCGACTACACCCACGAGGCGAAGTACGGCCGGCGCGACCACCGCGGCGGCGGACGCTCCAGCGCCCGGGAGACGATCGGCCGCGTGGCGGCCGGCGCCGTGGCGCGCAAGGTCCTCGCGCTCGGCGGGGGCGTGGAGATCCGCGCCTTCGTGACCCGCATCCACCGCGTCGCGGCCCCGTCGATCACGCACTTCCCCACGCTCGCGGAGGTCGAGGCGAACGCCGTGCGCTGCCCGCACGGCCCGACCGCGGAGAAGATGATCGCGGCCATCAAGGAGGCGCGCGCCGAGGGCGATTCCGTGGGCGGCACGATCGAGTGCCGCGTGCGCGGGGTCCCGCCCGGACTGGGCGAGCCGGTCTTCGACCGCCTGGAGGCGGACCTCGCCAAGGCGATGCTCTCGCTCCCGGCCACCAAGGGCTTCGAGATCGGCAGCGGGTTCACGGGCACGCTCCTCAAGGGTTCGCAGCACAACGACGCCTTCGTGGCCGACGAGGCCGGGCGCATCGGGACCGCGACCAACAACTCGGGCGGCGTGCAGGGCGGCATCTCGAACGGCGCGGAGATCGTCTTCCGCGTGGCCTTCAAGCCCACGGCCACGATCCTCCGCGCGCAGTCGACCGTGGACAAGGCCGGCCACCCGACGGAGCTGCATGCCCGCGGACGCCACGACCCCTGCGTCGTGCCGCGCGCCGTGGTGATCGTCGAGGCGATGGCGGCGCTCGTGCTGGTCGACCACTGGATGCGCCAGTCGGCGCAGAACCGGACGTTCAAGTTCTGACTTGTGGGGCCCGGCGCCCCCGCTTCCTTCCGCCCCATGGACCCGCTCGCTCCGTCCGTCTATGTCGTCGTCGGCTCCCCCGGCGCCGGCCGCCGCGAGGTGGTGCTCGACCTCGTGGAGAACGGCCTCGCCCCCGAGGCGCCGGTGGTGGTGCTCGTGCCCGACGCCACCCCCGCGCACGCGGCCGAGGAGAGCCTGGCGCGCCGGCCGCTCACGGACGTGCGGCGCTGGTCGGCGCAGGAAGGCGTCCTGCCGGCGGCGGACCTGCCCGCGGGCTCCACCGTCTTCCTCCTCTTCGATCCGCTGGGCGACGTCGTGGACCAGTTCGAGGCCATGCGTCCGTGGCTCGCGGAACGCCGGGCGGAGCTGGCGCGCGTCCTGGTCGTGGTGGACTGCCAGCTCGCCGAGCGCACGCCGGCCCTCGCCGGGTGGTTCGACGCCTGCGTGCATTTCGCCGACGTCGTCTTCCTCGCCCGCCGCGAGGGCGTGGCGAACAAGTGGATGAGCGCCTTCGTGCACCGCTACGAGGACCAGGCCTATCCCTGCTACTTCCTCCACCTGAAGAAGGCGGGGCTGCCGAATCCCGCGCTCGTCCTCGAGCCGCAGCCGCGCCGGATGTCGCAGTACTTCGACCCCTTCGACGAGCTGCCGCCCGACCTCGAGATCGAGACCGACGACGAGGAGCCCGAGGACGAGGACAGCGACGCGCCCGCACCCGAGCCCTACTTCGAGCGCAACCGCGCCGGCCGCCGCGTGCGCGAGGTGCCGTCGCTGCGCGCCGTGCTGGGCGCCGAACGCTGAATGCCCGAGCCGGTCGAAGGCCGAGGGTAGAGCGTCGAGCGAGTTGGGGCGGAGCGCGGCGGGCGCGGCGCCCGTTGAAGTTGAGGGTGGAGGTTGAGGACGGGCGTCCCGCGGACGCGGGGCGAACGCGCGAGGGGCAACGCTGGACGGCGAACGGCGCACGTCGAAGGCCGAAGGCCGAATGTCGAAAGCCGAAAGCCGAAAGCCGAATGCCGAAGGCTGAATGCTGAGCACTGGGCCGAAGCGCTCCTGATCGGCCGATTGCCGAGTGCGAACAGCCCCGGAACTCGCCCGCGGCGCGGGCCGCCGATCCACCGAACCCTCACGGGTTCAGCCACTGACACGGGAGGGCGGAGCCCGGGCTGTCGACCCCACTGGAGCCGGGGCGGCCTCGCCCCGGTTCGAGAGCCCGACGCGGCGAGGGCGCCGCATCCCCAGATTTTGGAGGACGGAGGGCGGAAGACATCGATCGGCCAATAACCCAGTAACCCACTAACCCAACCGCCCGCTCCACCCCGCCACCCTTCTGCGCCTCTTGCGCCTCTTCGCGGCCAATCTCAGGACTACCTGACGCGGCGAGGGCGCCGCATCCCCAGGTTGCGGTGGACGGAGGACGGAGGGCGGAGGGCGTGCTTCAACGTCGAGAGCTGGCGGAGGATCCAACGAGGTCGTTGCGAT
>CAYWTK010000203.1:0-3675 GCA_964460895.1 uncultured Opitutaceae bacterium | reverse complement strand
ACGAAGAAGATGGCCCCGCAGGTCGTGCGCCTCTGGAACCAGATGCCCGAGCCGAAGTACTGCATCGCGATGGGCGCCTGCGCCATCTCGGGCGGCCCGTTCAAGCAGGGCTACAACGTCCTCAAGGGCATCGACCGCTACATCCCCGTCGACCTCTACATCCCCGGCTGCCCGCCCCGCCCCGAGGCGCTGCTCAACGCGCTCATCGAGCTCCAGAAGAAGATCCAGGCCGAGCGCGTGTCCGGCCCGCAGGCCGCGCGCCACCTGCGTCCCGACGCCCCGAGCGAGTTCCCCGTGCCGGAGTACGGCCCGCACGACCTCGAGCCGGCGAAGAACCCCGCCGTCTGGCAGGCGCCCACCCTGCCGCGCAAGGCCTGAGCCATGGAGACCGTCGAGCAGATCCGCGACCGCCTCCGGGCCCGCTTCCCGTCGGCCCGGATCGACGTGCTGCCCAACCCCGGCCCGGCGGCCGAGCACTCGCTCGTCCTCGATCCCGCCTGCGGCCGCGAGATCGCGCTCTTCCTCCGCGACGACCCCGAGCTGCGCCTCGACTACTGCTCGAACGCCACGGGCGTGGACTGGCCCGACCGCGAGGTCGTCGAGACGCGCCAGACCACCGTCGCCGACCCCGCCGGCGGCCCGGCCAAGGTCGTCGAGGAGAAGACCAAGCGCGTCGAGCCCGGCTGCCTCGAGGCCGTGTACCACCTCTACTCGATGGAGCGCCGGCACGGCCCCGTCGTCGTCCGGATGCGCACGGGCAACCGCTCCGACCAAGTGACGCTCCCCTCGCTCACGCCGGTCTGGCGCTCGTGCGAGTTCCAGGAGCGCGAGATCTTCGACCTCTACGGCATCGTGTTCGAGGGCCATCCCGACCTGCGGCGGCTCCTCATGTGGGACGAGTTCAAGGACCACCCGATGCGCAAGGACTACGTCGCGCCCGACGACTTCGAGTGGGAGCCGACGCCCCACGACGCGGTGCACGAGCGCGCGCGGCGGCATTACCCGCCGCCGCCCGCGGCCCAAACGGAGGGCGGCGCATGAGCCTCTCCGGCCTCTCCTCCTTCACGCCCGCGGGCGGACCGACCGTCCGCGCGGTGCGCGACCCGTTCCACGGCGACCTCCTCGAGGTCTCGATGGGGCCGCAGCATCCCTCGACGCACGGCGTCTTCCGCATGGTCGTGACGCTCGACGGCGAGCAGATCGTGCGGCTCAAGCCCGTCTTCGGCTACCTCCACCGCAACCACGAGAAGATCGCCGAGTCGACGACCTACCTGTCGTC
The DNA here is from genome assembly GCA_964460895.1 of uncultured Opitutaceae bacterium. GTDB lineage: Bacteria > Verrucomicrobiota > Verrucomicrobiia > Opitutales > Opitutaceae > Didemnitutus. The sequence goes on along the minus strand of CAYWTK010000203.1, from coordinate 2,396 downwards.
GATGCCCTACACCGACCGGCTCGACTACCTCTGCTCGATGTCCACCAACTGGGCCTACGCCCTCGCGGTGGAGAAGCTCGCCGGGCAGGCCGTGCCGGAGCGGGCGCAGTACCTGCGCGTGATCATGGCCGAGCTCACGCGGCTGGTGAACCACGCCTGCCTCGTCGGCTTCCTCTTCAACGACCTCGGCACCTCCTTCACCCCGCTGCTCTACGCCTTCCGCGAGCGCGAGAAGATCCTCGACCTCTTCGAGGCCCTGAGCGGCTCGCGGATGATGTGCAACTACCAGCGCTTCGGCGGCTGCCGGGTGGACCCCTCGCCGGAGTGGCTGGCGGCCGCGCGGCGGATCGTGGACGGGTTCCCGGCCTTCCTCGACGAGTACGAGCGGATGCTCACGGCCAACGAGATCATGCTCGCCCGCACCCAGGGCGTCGGCGTGCTCGACGCGGCGCGCGCGATCAACGCCGGCATCACCGGCCCGTGCCTGCGCGCCTCGGGCTACGCCTACGACGTCCGCAAGGTGGACGGCTACGGCATCTACCCGCGCTTCGAGTTCCGCGTCCCGCTGGGACGGCACGGCGACACCTACGACCGGTACATGCTCCGCATCCTCGAGATGCGGGAGTCGGTCCGCATCCTCCAGCAGGCCTTCCGCGACCTCCCGGCCGGGCCGATCATGGACCCGAAGGCCAAGCTCCGCGCCTTCCGGCCGAAGCCGGGCGAGGCCTACGGCCGCATCGAGGGACCGAAGGGCGAGCTCGGCTTCTACCTCATCAGCGACGGCTCCCCCAACCCGTACCGCTACCGCGTGCGGCCGCCGACGCTGGTCAACCTCACCCTGCTCGAGGAGATGTGCCTCGGCCACACCGTGGCCGACGCCGTCGTCATCCTCGGGAGCATCGACATCGTCCTCGGCGAGGTCGACCGCTGAACCCCCTCCCATGCTCGGCCAAGGCATCCTGAACGGTCTCGCGGTCACGGCGAAGAACTTCGTCGGCAGCTTCACCACGCCCGAGCGGATGGTGACCGTCGAGTACCCCGAGCAGACGGCGCCCATCGGCGAGAACTACCGGAGCTTCCCGTTCCTCGTGACGGAGAACGCGACCGACCCGCTCGGCACCCTCCGCTGCGTGGCCTGCCAGATCTGCGAGAAGGAGTGCCCGCCGCAGTGCATCTACATCGAGAAGTCGAAGGACAAGAAACCCGACGCGGTGGGCAAGGCGCAGTTCTACCCGGCCGTCTTCGACATCGACACCTCCGTCTGCATGAGCTGCGGCATCTGCGCCGAGGTCTGCCCGTTCGACGCGATCAAGATGGACAAGGTCTTCGAGGTCGCGGCCACCGACCGCTTCGGCGGCCTGCTCCTCGACCGCCGGCAGCTGGCCAAGCCGAACGAGTACTACCACCGCATCCGCCCGGCCGAGGCCGCGGAGGTCGACGCCCGGCTCGTCGCCGAGCGGAAGGCCGCCGAGGAGAAGGCCCGCGCCGCCGCCGCCGCGAAGGCCGCCAAGCCCGCGGCCCCCGCCGCCCCCTCACCCGCCCCCGCGCCCGGCGCGGCGGGCCCGAACCCGCCCGCGGCCCCCCGAGCCGCCGGCCCCGCCGACCATGAGCCCCGCCGCGGCCCCCCTCCTCGAGCGCCTGCCGCTGGAACTGCGCGACGCCCTCGTCGCCTGGTTCCCCGCGCCGCTCCAGTGGCTGGTGCACCACCTCGTCACCATCGTCGCCATCCTCGCGGTCTTCGGGCTCTTCTTCGCCTTCACCACCGTGGCCGAGCGCAAGCTGCTCGCGCGCCTCCAGAACCGGCTCGGTCCCAACCGCGCCGGCCTGCCCTGGCTGAAGGGCGTGCGCCTCTGGGGCCTGACCCAGCCGTTCGCCGACGCGGTCAAGGCCCTGACCAAGGAGGACATCGTGCCGGCCCAGGCGGACCGCGCGCTGCACTTCCTCGCCCCCGTTGTCGTCGTCGCCGTCTCGCTCCTCGGCTACGCCGTCCTCCCCTTCGGCCGCCACCTCGTCCCGCTCGAGCTCGACGCGGGCCTGCTCTACTTCTTCGCCGCCGGCACCGCGACCGAGCTCGCGATTTTCATGGCCGGCTGGGCCAGCCGGAACAAGTACTCGCTCCTCGCCGCCATGCGCGCCCTCGCGCAGCTCATCAGCTACGAGCTGCCGCTCATCCTCTCCGTCGTGCCGGCCGTGATCGTCGCCGGCACGCTCTCGCTGCCCCGCATCGTCGAGGCGCAGGGCGGCTGGGCGTTCGGCTTCCTCCCGCAGTGGCACGTCTTCACGCCCTGGGGCCTCGCGGGCTTCGTCCTCTTCCTCGTGGCCGCGCTCGCCGAGTCGAACCGCTCGCCCTTCGACCTGCCCGAGGCCGAGAGCGAGCTCATCGCCGGCCACCTGAC
>CAYWTK010000202.1:0-3687 GCA_964460895.1 uncultured Opitutaceae bacterium | reverse complement strand
ACCTGCGGGAGCTCGAACTTGACGGGGTTGTTCTGCTGCGCGATCGCGGCGACCGCCAGGGCGACGGCGCCCGACGCAGCGGAGAGGGAACGAAGGACTTTCATGGGTGGGGAGGAGCCCGATGGATTGGCGGCCCGGGCCCGGATTGGCCGATAAAAGGCCGGACGTTGCGCCGCCCCCCGGGAAAAATCAACCCCTTTGGCGGACGATTCCCCACCCGTCCCCGCCCCGGGGAACCCGACCAACCGATGCTTGTCAGTGCCGCGCGCCGGGACCAGCCTCCCGGACCCCATGAACGAGAACCAATTCTGGCACAGCACGGACGGCCAGATCCTCACGGTGAAGCCGCGGCAGGGCGACGGCATCGTCCAGCTCACCCTCGCCTTCTGGCCGCGGAACCCGGCCGAGATGGACTTCCTCAAGGCCCACCTCGCCAGCCTCCAGTTCACCGAGCGCAGCTCCCTCGCCCGCATCGGCATCGAGATGATCGCGCAGGGGGCCCCGGTCGTGGACGGCAACCGCCTCCTCCTCGAGGCGGAGTCCTCGCTCTACGACTCCAGCTTCCCCAACGCGGCCTACTGGCGGAAGCTCCTCCGGCCGGGCGTCCCCGTCGGCCGCCTCTTCTACGCGCCCCCCGCCGCCAAGCTGTCCTCGGCCGAGATCTGGGAGGCGGTCCGCACCAACCAGATCAAGCTCCCCCACACGACGTCGATCGACTCGCAGGGCCGCGTCTTCTTCACCCCGCACGCGGTCAGCTACACGCTCAACCCCCGCCTGCAGCGGCTGAACTTCGAGCACATCGTCAGCGGCTACGCCGGCCGCAGCTTCATCGACAAGGTCCAGATCCGCCACGACGCCTCGCCGCTCACCATCGCGCCGCGCTCGGGCATCCTCACGAGCTGCTCGATGTACCTGAAGGAGCACTACGTCGTCCTCAGCCCCGGCGAGGGCAACTTCGGCCTCCACACCAGCGCCGTGCTGCTCGACCCGGTGAAGACGTTCGGCACGAACGTCATGCTCGAGATCTACAACAAGGGCGACCAGCCGGTCGTGAACCCGATGGTCTCCGTCGAGGTCTTCCGCAGCCCGCCGCCCGCGGACACGGAGTTCAAGACGCTGCAGAAGCGCCGCACCCGCCTCCTCGCCACGGTCAAGGGCCTCTACCAGTGCCTCGACGACTACCCGGCCGTCGAGTCGGCCGGCCCCCACCCGCGCACCAAGGTCACCGTCCGCGGCCAGTCCGCGACGATGCAGAACCGCGCCCTCCTCGTCCGCGCCCACGACGACGAGCTCCGCAAGCTCCTCGACGCGTCGTCCTGCCCCCTCGGCGCCCACACGGTCATCGAGGCGCTCGACAACGCGCCGGCCGACGCCGACACGCTCGTCCTCGACCACTTCCCCGACCTGCTGGAGCACACCGAGCTCATGACCCGGCTGGGCGACGTGAAGCTGCGCCGCGTCATCTTCCGCAAGGCCTCGCGCTCGCACGGCTACTTCCTCTCGAGCAACGCCCACGCCCGCCTCGACACCTTCAACTCCCTCGGCATCCCCGTCTACTGGTACGACGAGATGACCAAGGACCTGTACCTCCACACCTACCGGAAGGGCCACGGCTTCTTCGTGCGGGAGGAGAACGCGAAGAAGTTCCAGGAGACGCCCATCCTCGCCTTCTACGGCTCGGCCGTGCAGCTCGACGCCGACGACACCGCCCGCATCTCCTCCCTCGTCGAGAAGCTCGCCTCCTTCATCGGCCCCAACATCGGCGTCCTCACCGGCGGCGGCGGCGGCGTCATGCGCCTCGCCACCGAGACGGCCCGCGCCAAGGGCGCCCTCACCGGCGCCTGCTTCCTCGAGCTCGAGGCCCAGCCGCCCGAGCTGGGCGTGGACTTCTTCAACACCTTCCAGGAGAGCGCGCGCCACTTCCGGCAAAAATGGTTCGAGGCGGCCGATTTCTGCATCTTCAACGTGGGCGGCGTCGGCACGCTCGAGGAGATCGGCATCGAGCTCTGCAACCTCAAGCTCGGCATCCGGCCGCGCACGCCGTACGTCTTCTTCGGCTCGGGCTTCTGGCACGACCTCCGCCGCCAGCTCGACCACATGATCGCCGAGCGCCGCGCGCCGGCGTGGATGCGCGACTACGTGCTCTTCAGCGAGGACCCCGACGAGGTCCTGCGGTTCTACCGCAAGACGCTGCAGGTGCTCTGAAAGGACGCCCTGGTCACGGGCGCCGGGTCATAGGGGACGGGTCCGAGAATTAACCCTTCACCCTCCGACCGATCGCCCCTAACCCATGGCCTCGCACCCATGACCTTGCCCTCCTCCGTCCTCGTCGTCGGCTCCGGCGGACGCGAGCACGCCCTCGTCCGCGCGCTCCTCGCATCGCCGGGCCCCGGCCGCGCCGCCCGGCCGCGCGTGCTCTGCGCGCCGGGCAACGCGGGCATCGCGCAGGACGTCGCCTGCTTCCCCGTCGCGGCGGACGACGTGCCCGGACTCGTCGCGCTCGCGCGCGCCGAACGCGTCGGCTTCGTCGTCGTCGGCCCCGAGGTCCCGCTCTCGCTGGGGCTCGTGGACGCGCTGGCCGCGGCCGGCATCCCGGCCTACGGACCCGGCGCCGACGGCGCGCGCCTCGAGGCGTCCAAGATCTACACGAAGGAGATCCTCCTCCGCTACGGCATCCCCACCGCCGCCGCCGCGGTCTTCGAGCGACCCGAGCCCGCCGTCGCCTACGTCCGCTCCCGCCCGGCGCCGATCGTGGTGAAGGCCGACGGCCTCGCCGCCGGCAAGGGCGTGGTCGTCGCCCAGACCCACGCCGAAGCCGAGGCCGCGATCCACGCCCTCCTCGCCCTGCCGGGTAATCCGCCATCCGCCGTCCTCAGTCCGCAGTCCAAGATCCTCATTGAGGACTGCCTGACCGGCGACGAGACCTCGATCCTCGTCGTGGTCTCGGGCCGCGACTACGTGATCCTGCCCGTCTCGCAGGACCACAAGCGCGTCGGCGACGGCGACACCGGCCCGAACACCGGCGGCATGGGCACGTACTCGCCCGCCGAGGTCGTGACGCCGGAGCTGCTCGCGCGCATCGACCGCGAGATCGTCCGCCCGTCCGTGAACGCCATCGCCGCCGAGGGCATCGTCTTCCGCGGCACGCTCTTCATCGGCGTGATGCTGACGCCCGACGGTCCGCGCGTGCTCGAGTACAACACGCGCTTCGGCGACCCGGAGACGCAGGTCGTGCTGCCGCGACTGCGGACCGACGTGCTCGAGCTGCTCTGGCGCGCGGCCACCGGCGCGCTCGCCGGCGTCGCGCTCGACGTGCGTCCGGAGGCCGCCCTCTGCGTCGTCGTCGCCGCCCGGGGCTATCCCGAGAAGTACGCCAAGGGCGACGTCATCACCCTCCCCGCGGCGCTCCCGCCCGGCACCACCGTGCTCCACGCCGGCACGGCGCGGAACGCGGCGGGCGAGCTCGTGACGGCCGGCGGCCGGGTGCTCGGGGTCACCGCCCTCGCCCCGACCCTGCGCGAGGCCGCGGACCGCGCCTACGCGGCCTGCGACGCGATCGGCTGCGCCTCGAAGTACTTCCGGCGCGACATCGGCGCGCGCCAGCTCCGCCCGCGATGACGCTCCGCCTCGCCCTCCTGCTCCTCGCGGCCGCGGCCGCCGCCCGCGCCGGCGCGCCCGCCGAGCTCG
>CAYWTK010000201.1:0-3748 GCA_964460895.1 uncultured Opitutaceae bacterium | reverse complement strand
TCCCGGCGCCGCCCGCCGCTCCGCCGCGCGCGCCGGTGCCGGCGGCGCCCCCTGCTCCCAGCTTCGCCCCGCCCCCCAGCTTCGCCCCGCCGGGCGGGCTCAAGGCGCCGACCCGGACGCTCGGCGGCGCCAAGCCGCTCGTGCTCCCGCGCCGCGCCAGCCCGCTGCAGCGCGCGCAGGAGGCCGCCGCCGCCACGGTGGAGGCGCGCCGCTCCATCGACGCCATCTTCTCCCAGTCGCGCGCCCCCTGGGGCGGACCCGCGGCGCTGAGCGGCACCCAGGTCGAGGAGCTGCAGAAGGCCGTGCGCGCCCTCGAGGCCAAGATCGCGGAGCGCGACCTCGCCGTCGCCGAGGCCCAGAACCGGCTGGCCGAGCGCGAACGCGAGCTGGCCGAGGCCGAGGCCCTGCTGGCCGCGCGCGAACGCGTCATCCAAGCCGCCACCCGCCAGCCCGCCGCCCCGGAGGCCGGCGCGTCCGCCGAGCAGGTGGAGGCCCTGCGCAGGCTCAAGGAGGAGCTCGACCGCCAGGAGGAGTCGATCCGCGAGCAGCGCCAGGCGCTGAAGGAGCGCGAGGAGTTCCTCGAGCAGAGCGAGGCCATGCTCTTCTCCAAGATGCAGCAGCAGCAGGAGAAGGAGACCGAGCTCGAGCAGCAGCAGGACGACATCCGCCGCAAGATGCGCCAGCTCGGGATGCTCCCCGACGAGCCGGCCGCCCCGATGGAGAAGGCCTGACCGCGGTCGGCGGCCCCGGCCGGCCGCGCGCGCCGCGCCGTCGTCGGGAACCTTCGCGTCTTTGGCCTTTCCAAGCGGGAAGCTTCTGTTCCACCCTCTTCCCCGAATGAACCTCCGCCACGTCGTTCCGCTCGCCGCCCTCGCGGCCTGCGCGCTCCCCGCCCACGCCCAGTCCGACCAGCCGCCGCCGCGGGAGGAGGAACTCGCGCTCACGCTGCCGACCGACGAGTGGTACGTGCCGAAGAACACCCTCTCCTTCGGCTTCCGCGTCCTCAGCTCCGGCGCGAGCGTCAACTTCGGCAACCTCGGCGGCGTGGCCGGCTCCCGCACCCTCGTCCCCGCCTCGGCCGGCAGCCAGACGCGCCTCTACGACAACGGCAGCGTCACCCTCGACTCCGCCCGCGCCAACGAGTCGCTGCCCACGTCCGTCTCCCCGGAGGCCGGCACCAGCGCGGTGTACGGCGTGTACCCGGGCAACGGCCGCTACCAGGTCTTCCTCGCGACCAACAACAACGGCACCATCACCAATTCCCAGACGGCCGACTACCTCAGCTACCAGGCGGGGCGCTCCCGCGTCTGGAACTACACGTCCGACTCCCAGATCTCGGGCGGCCGCGTGGCGATGAGCAACTACTCGTCCATCAGCGAGGGGGCGACGGCGCAGAAGGACGAGGGCGTCAACAGCGGCATCGAGTTCTCGCTCTCGCGCAACTTCGGCAAGCTCGGTCCCAAGATCGACTGGAGCGTCTCCGCCGGCCTCGCCCTCAACGGCGTCAACGCCAAGACCGGCGGCTCGGTCCGGGCGTCGCTGCGCACCCAGACCGACTACTTCCAGATCAACGGCCCCGCGCCGACCGGCGACACGCGCTTCAACCAGCCGCGCTTCGACACGCTCACGCTGCCGGACGGCACGACCGTGCCCACCGGCCTCGAGACGACCACGACGGTCAACGACATCCCCGTCGGCCCGACCACGACCACCACGGTCGCGGGCGCCGCCTCCGTGCAGGGCAACTGGCAGATCAAGGGCGCCTACTTCCTGATGAAGGTCGGCCCGACCATCCATGCGCAGCTGTCCGAGCGCTGGGGCGTCAGCGCCAGCGCCGGCCTCGCCGGCGCCTTCGCCGGCACGCGCTACAGCGTGGTGGAGCGGCTGGAGATCCCCGACGTCGCGGAGCCGATCATCGACGAGCCGACGAGCACCGAGTCCAAGTTCATCACCGGCTTCTACGCCGACCTCATGGTGGACTGGCTCGCCACCGAGCGCACCGGCCTCTACGCCGGCGTCGCGCTCCAGCAGCTGGACGGCTACGACCAGTCCGTCGCCGGACGCACCGCGAAGATCGACTTCGGCAGCGCCGTCGGCATCCGCGGCGGCATCAATTTCAAGTTCTGAAGCGCCCCCGCGGGAGGAGCGCTGACCAATGGAGCCGGGGCGCCCCCGCCCCGGCCGCCGCGCCAACGCGGCGAGGGCGCCGCGTCCCCATGACGGGTAGGGTGTGCGGATTGACCTCGATCCGCTCCCGCTGGAGCCGGGACGCCCCCGCCCCGGTGGAAGCCCGACGCGGCGAGGGCGCCGCATCCCCAACCGATGGCCGAGCGAGAAGCGGCGGAGACGCCGCTTCCCCGGTGATTCGACGGGGGACATCCGAGTTGCCGCCGTGATGGAGCCGGGGCGCCCCCGCCCCGGTCGACGCGCCAACGCGGCGAGGGCGCCGCATCCCCATGACGGGCAGGGGGGCGGATTGACCTCGATCCGCTCCGGGCGCGTTGCCCGGCGCGGACGCTTCCTGCGGCGACGGAATCCCGATCGGGCCGGGCGGGCCCGGTCACGGTGGAGCGGGATCCGCCCTACGCGAGGTCGGCCAGCACCGCCTCGACCGGACGGAGGCGCTCCGGGGGAAAAAGGCCGTTGATGCGGGTGATGACCTGTTGCACGAGTCCGTCCGGGCAGGACGCGCCGCCGGTGATGAGCACGCGCCGCGGGGCCGTGTCGTCCGCCGGCCAGAGGGGATGCACCTCCGTGTGGCCGCCGCGGCCGTGGGCCGAGGTCGGGAAGACGTAGTGTTCGATCTCCTGGCGGGAGCGGATGGCGGCCTCCGACTGGATGAAGAACGCGCGGCCGCCGAGGCGCTGCTCGCAGACCCGGTAGAGCTGGTAGGTGTTGGAGCTGTTGCGGCCGCCCACGACGAACGCGGCGTCGAGCGGGCGCTCGAGCGCGCGGGCGAGGGCGTCCTGGTTCACCTGGGTGGCGTAGCAGAGGGTGTCCTTCTTGCCCCCGCCCCCGACGTGGTGCGGCACCGCCGCCTCGCCGTGGCGCGCGGCGAAGACGCCGCGGAAGTAGTCGATGATGGCCGCGGTCTCGTTCATCAGGAGCGTCGTCTGGTTCACGACGGCGATCCGCCGCAGGTCCCGGTCCGGGTCGAAGCCCGGCGTGGTCAGGCCGGCGAACCGGGCGAGCACGGCGCGCCGCGTCGCGTCGGTCGGCGCCGCGATGTGGGCGCCGAGGATCCGCGCCTCGTCGAGATTGCGGATGATGATGGACGGCGCGTGGCGGCGGGAGTTCGAGAAGGTCGCCTTGGTCTCCTCGTGCTCGCTCTTGCCGTGGATGACGACGGTGTAGCCCTCGCGACCGAAGGCGCGGGCGGCCTTCCAGACCTTCTCCACCAGCATGCAGGTGGCGTCGTACTGCGCGACGCGCAGGCCGCGGCGCACGAGCCGGCGCTTGTCGTCGTCGGTCGCCCCGAACGCGGGGATGATGACGACGTCCTCGGGCGTGAGCGTGTCCCAGAGCAGCGCCTCGCCCGCGCCCGGCGCCGCCGGCTGGCCCGCGACGGTGAACGGCACGCCCTTGTCCGTCTGCAGGTAGCGCAGGCCGCGGCGCAGGAGGTCCTCGTTCACGAACGGGTTGTGGATCAGCTCGCTGAGCATGAACACCCGCCGGCCGGGATTCTCCGCCAGCGTCTCGTAGGCGCGCTCGATGGCGTTCTTCACGCCGAGGCAGAAGCCGAAGTGGC
>CAYWTK010000200.1:0-3761 GCA_964460895.1 uncultured Opitutaceae bacterium | reverse complement strand
GGGCAGCACGTCGGGCGATTGCCCCTGTTGCTGGCCGCCGTGCTCGTCATCTGCGGCTTGGCCCTCACTTGGCGGGCCGTCGACTCGGTGTCGTCCCACCGGCAGCTGGCCCTCGCTCTCGCCGGCTCCCTCGCCGGCGCCTACGGATTCTCCGCCCTGGCGGCCACTCCGATCGGACTGGCGCAGGCGGAATTCTGGCAGGAGCTCGCCCAGATCGGCCCGCTCGCGGCGGCGGGCACCCTTGTCCTCGGCCTGGCGCTGGTGCTCCTGGCCGCCCGGGACTCCGCGCGCTCCGCGTACTCCACGGGGGCGCGCTGGGTGTGGCTGCCGGTCGTGACCGGGGGAACGACCGTGACCCTGCTCTTCTGGGTGGCGCTGCGTGAGCGCGAGATCGGCTACATCAACAGCGTCACGCAGCTGACGATCAACAACGTCGCCGCGGTCTTCTCGCGCGAGACGGAGGCCCAGGTCAACAGCCTGCGCCGCATGGCGGAGCGGTGGACCGAGGCGGGCGGCACGGCCCAACCGAGTTGGGAGAAGGATGCGCGGGGACTCGCGGACGACCAGCCCGCGTACCGTGCCATCAGCTGGGTCGACGGCAACCTTCGCACCCGCTGGGTCTGGCCGCGGGAGGGCAACGAGGACACGCAGGCGTTCGACCACAGTCGGCATCCGGCGCGGGCCGCGGCGATGAGGGAGGCCCGCCAATCCCTCACCTTCGCGGTCGCCGCGCCGCTCTCGGGCCCGCTGCAGGCCCCGTCCTTCGCCTCCTACGCGACCGTGCTGAGACAGGGCGCGTTCGACGGGTTCATCGTCGGGGAGATGAGCTTCCCTCGGCTCTTCGAGACCATCGACGATCGCCTCAACATCTCGCAGCGCTACGTGCTCCGCGTCACCGTCGCGGCGGCGAACGGCCCCTCCGCGGCCGACCGCGGACTGGAGGTGTTCGCCTCGAGGGAGAAGGAGCCGAACGCGAACCAGCGCCTCCGCCAGTCGGCCGCCTTCAACGTCATGGGCCAGCGCATCACCTTCGACCTCACGCCGCGGGCGCGGGCGCTGGCGAGCGACCGGCAGTTCCTGCCGGAAGTCGTCCTCGCGGCGGGCCTGTTCCTCAGCCTGCTTCTGGGCCTCGTCGTGAATCTCGCGCAGGCCGCCCGCCTGCGGCAGGCGGCGGCGGAGGGCACCAGCGCGCAGCTCCTGGCCGAGAACGAGGAGCGGCGCCGGATCGAGGCCCAGCTCAAGGTCGCGGACGAGCGGCTCAACCTCGCGCTCGAGGCGACCCAGGTCGGCGTGCTCGAATGGAACCTCGTCGAGGGGGGGGCGATCTTCAGCTCCGGCTTCTGGAACTCGCTCGGCTACGACAGCGCGACCATGCCCGCGGCCTTCGACGCGCTGACGCGCCTGATCCACCCGGCCGACCTCCAGTCCTGCGAGTCGTCCCTCGCGGCGCACCTCGCGGGCCGCGCCGACCTCGTCGAGGCGGAGTTCCGCGTCCGCCATGCGAACGGCGAGTGGCGCTGGTTCTCCCTGCGCGCCAAGTGCGTCGGTACCGACCGCATCGGCCGGCCCCGCCGCATGTCGGGGACCTGCCAGGACGTCACGGCCCGGAAGCGCGCCGAGGAGGAGCTGAGGGCCAGCCAGGCCGCCACGCGCAAGCTTTCGCTGGTTGCCAGCAGCACCGACAACGCGGTCGTGATCACCGCGCCCGACGGACGGGTCGAGTGGGTGAACGAGAGCTTCACCCGCATCACCGGCCGCGGGCTCGACGAGGTGACGGGGCGCCCGTTCGACGAGCTCCTGTCCAGCCCGGACTCGGACCCGCACGCCGTCGAGCGGGTCGCGGCCGCCTTCGCGCGCCACGAGGGCATCGCGACCGACGTCGTCCACGTCGCGCGCAGCGGCCGCCGCTACCACGTGCACCTGCAGGCCCAGCCCCTCCGCAACGAGCGGGGCGAGCTCGAGAACTTCATTGTGATGGAGACGGACGTCACCTCGCGGGTGGAGGTGGAACAGCAGCTGCGGCGGGCCAAGTCGGAGGCGGACTCGGCGTCCCGCGCGAAGTCGGACTTCCTCGCGTCGATGTCGCATGAGATCCGCACCCCGATGAACGGCGTGATCGGCATGACGAGCCTGCTCAACGAGACGTCGCTCACTCCGGAGCAGCGGGACTACGTCCAGACGATCCGCACGAGCGGCGATGCCCTGCTGTCCATCATCAACGAGATCCTCGATTTCTCGAAGATCGAATCCGGCAAGATGGAGCTGGAGCAGCATCCCTTCGAGCTCGCCCAATGCGTCGAGGAGGCGTTGGACATCTTCGCCCTTCAGGCGGCATCCAAGGGCATCGAGCTGGCGTACGCGATCGAGCCGACCGTGCCTCCATGGATCACGGGCGACATCACCCGGCTTCGGCAGATCCTGGTCAACCTGGTCAACAACGCGGTGAAGTTCACCTCGCGGGGATCGATCACGCTCGAGGTCGGCCTCCGCGGCAAACCGGCGGCGGCAGGCGGACCCGTCCTGCTGGAGTTCACCGTTGCCGACACGGGCATCGGCATTCCGCCCGATCGGCTTGGCGCGCTCTTCAAGCCCTTCAGCCAGGTCGATTCCTCCACCACGAGGAAGTACGGAGGCACCGGCCTCGGCCTCGCGATCTGCTCCCGTCTCGTCCAACTCATGGGCGGGGAGATCAGCGTGGAGAGCGAGCCCGAGCGGGGCTCCCGGTTCCGCTTCTCCATCTCCGCCCTGCCTGCGGACGCCGCACCCGACCACGAACCGCTGGACTTGGGTGGCGCTGACGTCCTGGTGGCGGTGGCGCTTCCCACCAACCGGCGGGCGGTCCAGTTCGCTGTCTCCGGTTGGGGTGCCCGATGCCTCATGGCGGATTCGGAGGTTGACATCCCGCGGCTCGCCCCCCGGTCGGCGCTGGCGATCATCGACCAGGCGTTCGCCGACGGAGGAGGCGAGCGGACACTTGACGCCGTGATGTCCCTCGCGCCGGCGCTTCCGTTGGTCTACCTGACCTCGGCGAATGAGGGTGCGCGCCATGACACGCCAGGACGCGAACGCGTCGTGCGCCTGCCCAAGCCCATCAAACCGAGTTTTCTCACCGAGGCGGTGGGACGGCTGCTCCGCCGGCTGGAGACGTCTGGGACCGCATCGCCTCGACCGACCGAATCGCCACTGAGCGCTGAAGTGCCTCTCGAGATCCTCCTGGTTGAGGACAACCCCGTGAACCAAAAGGTCGCCCTTCATCTACTCTCTCGGCTCGGCTACAGCGCCGATGCCGTCGGCAACGGAATCGAGGCTGTCCACGCCGTCGGACAACGCCGCTACGACCTGGTCTTCATGGATGTGCAGATGCCTGAGATGGATGGCTATGCGGCAACGCGAGAGATTCGACAGCGGTACCAACAACGGTCCCAACCGTGGATAGTTGCGCTCACCGCCAACGCCATCCAAGGGGACAGGGAGAAGTGCCTGGAGGCAGGCATGGACGACTATATCGCCAAACCCGTGAAGCTGGACGAAATCAAGTCCGTGATCCAGCGCCGCTTCGGCAAGCACATGGAGAAGTGACGGGGACCATTGTTCGGCGTAGCGTTCGGGTGCGCGGCCGACTTGGACAAAAAAAAGGTCCGGGTCTGCTTTCGCAGACCCGGACCATAAACCTGGCAACAACCTACTCTCGCGGGACCTAGCGTCCTACTACCATTGGCTGCTCGGGGCTTAACGGCCGTGTTCGGGATGGGAACGGGTGG
>CAYWTK010000199.1:0-3824 GCA_964460895.1 uncultured Opitutaceae bacterium | reverse complement strand
TCGGCTACATGCACGACGACGCGGCGCGGGCGCGGTTCTTCGGCGGGCTGTCGGTGTTCATGTTCTCGATGCTCGGCATCGTCGTGGCCGACTCGCTCTTCATGGCCTTCATCTTCTGGGAGCTGGTCGGCTTCAGCTCCTGGCTGCTGATCAACCACTACCACCACAAGCAGTCGGCGGCGGACGCGGCGAACAAGGCCTTCATCGTCAACCGCGTCGGCGACTTCGGCTTCCTCCTCGGCATCGTCTGGTGCCAGTGGCAGTTCGGCACGACCAACCTGGCCGAGCTCGCGCGCCTCGCCCCGGCCGCGGCCGCGGCGGGCACGCTCTCCGCCGGCCTGCCGCTCCTGCTGTTCTGCGGCGCGATGGGCAAGTCGGCCCAGATGCCGCTGCACGTGTGGCTGCCGGACGCGATGGAGGGCCCGACCCCGGTGTCGGCCCTGATCCACGCCGCCACGATGGTGGCCGCGGGCGTGTACCTGCTCTGCCGCGTGGACTTCCTCATGGTGCCCGAGGCGCTCGACGTCATCGCCTGCGTCGGCACGGTCACGGCCGTGTACGCGGCGCTCTGCGCCGTGGTCCAGAGCGACATCAAGAAGGTCCTGGCCTACTCCACGCTCTCCCAGCTCGGCTACATGGTCGCGGCCTTCGGCCTCGGCGCGCTGCGGACGGAGCAGGGGATGATCGCCGCCGGCGCGGGCGCGGCGATGTTCCACCTCACCACCCACGCCTTCTTCAAGGCGCTGCTCTTCCTCGGCTCGGGTTCCGTCATCCACGGCTGCCACCACGAGCAGGACATCTTCAGGATGGGCGGGCTGGCGAAGAGGATGCCGATCACCTTCCTGACCTTCACGCTCGGCGTGCTGGCCATCATCGGCTTCCCCTTCCTCGCCGGCTTCTTCTCCAAGGACGCGATCCTCTACCTCGCGATGGAGAGGAGCACGCCGGTCTTCGCGGCCCTCGCGTTCACGGCGGTGCTGACGTCGTTCTACATGGTGCGGATGTGGAAGCTCGTCTTCCTCGGCGCGCCGCGCTCGGACGACGCGGGCCACGCGCACGAGAGCGGGCTGGTGATGACGCTGCCGCTGATGCTCCTCGCCACGCTCTCCGTCACCGGCGGCTACGCGGCGGTCTTCGGCCGCATCGCGGGTCCGGTGGCGGGCCACGTCCCGGTCGCCCACGGCTCCGACCACACCGTCATCCTCCTCGTCTCGATCGGCGTGATGGTCCTCGGCGCCGGCGCGGCCTGGCTCTTCTACCCGGCGGCGGGCGAGGACGCCCTCGAGAAGCGGGCGGGCGGGGTGTTCCGCGGCCTCACGGCGGCGCGCGACTCCTTCGACGCCGTCTACGGCTACTACGTGGCCAAGGTGCAGCAGCGCTTCGCCATGCTGCTGAACTTCCTCGAGCAGGTCTTCCTCGCCGGCCTCGTCATCCGCGGCCTCGCCGGACTGGTCGGGCTCGTCGGCCTCGGCGCCCGCGCCCTCCACGTCGGCAGCCTGCACGCCTACGTCTACTGGTTCCTGCTCGGCGCGGTGCTGCTCTGGGCGTTCGCCACCGGAATCCTCTGATCCCCCGCCGATGGAAGCCTCCAACCCCGCCCTCCTCCTCCAGCTCGCGATCGCGACCCCGCTCGTCGCCGCCCTGGCCATCGGACTCGGCCTGCCGAAGCGGTTCTCGACCAAGCTCGCCGTCGTCGCGTTCACCTGGCCCGCGCTCATCGCGCTCTGGCTGTGGTGGCATTTCCCCGCGGCGGACGGGGCGACCTACCACTACGTCAGCAACACCCCGACCGGCCTCGAGGCGCTGGGCATCAGCCTCAAGCTCGGGCTCAACGGCGTCTCGCTCCCGATGTTCGCGCTCGCGGCCCTCGTCGGGCTCGCGGCCGGGCTCTACGCCCTGCGCTCCGGCGCGGAGCGGCTGAAGCTGTACCTGCTGCTCCTGCTCGTGATGCACGGCGGGCTGCTCGGGACGTTCGCGTCGATCGACCTGTTCTTCTTCTACTTCTTCCACGAGCTGGCCCTCATCCCGACCTTCATCATGGTCGGCGTCTGGGGCGGGCGCGACCGCGCGTACGCGGCGATGAAGATGACGATCTACCTCACGGTGGGCGCCATGCTCTCGCTCGCCGGCCTGCTCGCGCTCTACGTGCAGAGCGGGGCGGAGTCGTTCGACCTCCTCACGCTCCGCGCCGAGCTGGCCGCGCGGCCGATCGCGGAGACGGCGCAGACCTACCTCTTCGCGCTCCTGCTCTTCGGCTTCGGCACGCTCGTGTCCCTCTGGCCGCTGCACACCTGGGCCCCGCTCGGCTACGGCGCCGCCCCGTCCTCGGCCGCGATGCTCCACGCGGGCGTGCTCAAGAAGTTCGGCCTCTACGGCCTCCTCCAGGTCGGCCTGCCGCTCCTGCCGGCGGGCGCGCAGGCCTGGGCCTGGCCGCTGGCGCTGCTCGCGGCGCTGGGCAACGTGCTCGTCGTCGGGTTCATCACGATGGCCCAGCGCGACCTGAAGCAGATGCTCGGCTACAGCTCGGTCATGCACATGGGCTACTGCTTCCTCGGCCTGGCCACGCTGTCGGTGGTCGGCTACGGCGGCGTCGTGCTCCTGATGGTGGCCCACGGCCTCTCGGTCGCGCTGCTCTTCCTCCTCGCCACCAGCATCCACCACCGGACCCACACCTTCGACCTCGCGGAGATGGGCGGCCTGGCGCAGAAGGCGCCCGTGCTCGCGGCCTTCTTCGTCGCCGCCACGCTGGCGAGCGTCGGCCTGCCGGGCTTCGCCAACTTCTGGGGCGAGCTGACGGTCTTCGTGGCGCTCTGGCAGTTCTCGCCCTGGGTCACGGCCGTGGCCGTGGCGGGCGTGGTCATCTCCGCCATCTACGGCCTGCGCGCCGCGGGCCGGGTCTTCTTCGGCCCGCCCTCGGAGCCGTTCCAGGGCGTGATCGCCAAGCACCCGCCGTCCGACCTCGGCTGGGACGAGCGCCTCCCGGCCCTCGTGCTCCTCGTCGCGCTCCTCGCGGTCGGGTTCTGGCCGAAGTCCGTCTCCACCGCGGCCAACGCCGCCCTCGCCCGGCCCGCCGCGGTCGCGGCGGCGCAACGCTGATCCCCCGCCATGACGCCCGAACAACTCCAGGCCGCCGCCGCGTCGAACCAGTGGCTCGCCATCCTGCCCGAGATCGCCCTCGGGTGCGCCGCGCTCGCGCTGCTCGTGATGGAGATCGTCCTCCCGCGGGCGCACCACCGCTACATCCCGGCCACGGCGACGATCGCGCTCCTCGCGGTGCTCGGCACGCTGGTCATCAATTTCCCGACGGCCTGGCTCGGCGAGACGACGTTCAACGGCCTGCTCCGGCACACCCTCGCCGGGGAGATCGCGCGCCTCTTCTTCGTCGCGACCGCGCTGGGCGTCTGCTTCCTCGCCGGCGTCGTGCTGCCGCGCAGCCGGCTGCCGCGGATCGAGTTCTACCACATCGTGCTGGTCGTGACGGCGGCGATGATGCTCCTCGCGCAGAGCGACCACTTCGGGATGTTCTTCGTCGCGCTGGAGACGGTGACGATCGGGTTCTACATCCTCGTCGCCTACTTCCGGAACAACCCGCTGACCCTCGAGGCGGGCCTGAAGTACCTCGTGATGGGCGCGCTCAGCTCGGCCATCCTCCTCTTCGGCATCGTGCTCCTCTACGGCGCGGTCGGCCGGACCCCGACCGGCGGCAACGGGTTCGAGTTCGAGGCGGTCTCCGCCTTCCTGCGCGAGAACCCCACCGACCTGCTCGGCCTCGTCGGCGCCGTCCTCGTGCTCAGCGGCGTGGCCTTCAAGATCGGCGCCTTCCC
>CAYWTK010000198.1:0-3890 GCA_964460895.1 uncultured Opitutaceae bacterium | reverse complement strand
AAGGTGACGATGCTCTCCTGCGGGTAGTTGAGCTTCTCGAGCACCTTGTAGAACGCGGCGAGCACGGCGAAGTCGCCGCAGCCCGGGCACCAGGTCGGGTGGTCGGAGACGAGGGTCTTCTTCGCGAGCGGGGCGCGGCCGGGGCCGCCGGCGGCGGGCGCTTCGGCGAGGGGGGCGGGAGCGGGGGCGGAACTCATGGCGTGGAAGGGGTCAGGCGGTGAGGTGGGACTGCACGCCCGCGACGATCTCGCGGACCTTGAAGGTGAGGCCGTCGGTCTTGCAGACGCTGACGATGCGCGGGTCGGCGTAGGCCGCGCGCAGGAGCATGGCCAGCTGGCCGTAGCCGTAGAGGCCCTGGTCGTTGATCTCGCAGACCACGACCTTGCGGTAGCGGCGGAGGATCTCGGGCAGGCCGGGGGCGAGCGGCGAGAGGTGGCGGAGGTGGAGCTGGCCGACCTTGGGGCCGCCCGGCTGCGCGCGCAGCTGGTTCACCGCCTCGCGGATGGGGCCGAAGGTGGAGCACCAGCCGACGACGAGGGCGTCGCCCTCCGGATCGCCGTAGACCTCGGGCACGGGGAGGGAGGTGGCGACCGCCTTGATCTTCTCGCGGCGGCGGGCGTTCATCTTGGCGTGCACCGTCGGGCTGCCGGAGGGGTGGCCGGCCTCGTCGTGCTCGAGGCCCGTGACGGTCGGGTACTTGCCCGAGAGCATGCGCGTGCCGGGCGCGGCGTGGCGCGGGAAGGCGTCGAGCGGGTAGGGCTTGTAGTCCACCGGCGCGGGGCTGAGGTCGAGCACCGGCTCCTTCACGAGGGCCTTCAGGTCCGGCTCCTCGAACGCCTCGATGCGCGTAGCGAGCGCCTGGTCGGTGAGGATGATGACGGGGGTCGAGAACTCCTTGGCGATGCGCGCGGCCTCGAGCGCGATGTAGAAGCAGTCCTCGACGTCCTTGGGCGCGAGCACCACGCGCGGGCTGTCGCCGTGCGAGCCGTAGAGCGCCTGGAGGAGGTCGGACTGCTCCACGCTCGTGGGCATGCCGGTGGAGGGGCCGCCGCGCTGGACGTTGATGCAGATGAGCGGGAGCTCGGCCATGCCGGCCCAGCCGAGCGCCTCCATCTTGAGGGAGAGGCCGGGGCCGGAGCTGCCGGTGACCGCGAGGTGGCCGGCGTAGGAGAAGCCGAGCGCGTGCGAGATGGCGGCGATCTCGTCCTCCGCCTGCACGAACAGGCCGCCGTACTTGGGCAGCTCGGTGCGCATCATCTCCATGATCGAGGACCACGGCGTGATCGGGTACGCGGCGCCGTAGCGCACGCCGGCGGCGAGCAGGCCGTAGACCATGGCGGAGTTGCCGTCCATCGTGACGGTCGGCCGCGCGGCCTTGGCGCCGGACGCGGTCGCGCGGGCGAAGCGGTAGAGGTGGCCGAGGAGGTTCTCGACCGGGTGGGCGTAGCCCGCGTCGAACGCCAGCATGGCGTTGCGCACCGCCTCGTCGCCGCGTCCGCCGATGCGCTCCTTGATCAGCGCGTGCAGCTTGGCCACGTCGAGGTCGAAGATGCGCGCGATCAGGCCGAGGACGAAGATGTTCTTGCCCTTGTCCTTCCCCGTGCCGCCCACCGCCTCGATGGTCTGCGAGGTGATGGGGATGCCGACGTTGGTGAACCGCCGGTCGTCGGGGTTCGGCTTCACGTGGTCGGTGTCGTAGATGAGCACGCCCCCCGGGCGGAGGGAGCCGACGTGCGCGTCGTAGCTGTGCTGGTAGAACGCGACGAGGAAGTCGGCCTGGTCGCCGGACGAGAGGATGTCGCCCGTGCCCATGCGGACCTGGAAGATCGACGGGCCGCCCGAGATGGTGGACGGGATCGTCATGTAGGTCATGACGTCCTGGTCGCTGCGGCCGGCGAGGCGGGCGAGGAAGCCGCCGACGGACTGGATGCCGTCCTGCGAGTTGCCGGCGAGCCGGATGACGACGTCCGGGATGGTGGTGATGGCGGGGGACGAGGCGGAACCGGCCTGTCCGCCCGGCGTGGACGAATGGGGGCTGACCATGGGAGACAGCATGCCCGGCGTCCCGCCCGGCGTCATCCCAAGACTTGCGGTTCGATGTGCATTATTTGGTGGCGTGATGCTCGCCCCCCGCCGTTCGGACGAATCCTGATGGTGCGCCCGCCCGCGGGCGGACGCCGCTCCGCCCCGCGCCGCGCCCCTCCCTCACTCGGCGCGCAGCGCGACCAGCGGGTCCACGCGGGTGGCCCGGAGCGCCGGGGCGAGGCAGGCGAGGAGGCCGACCGCGCCGAGCCCGAGGGTGGCGAGCGCCAGCACGAGGGGGTCGAGCGCGGTGACGCCGACGAGGAGCGTCGCGAGCAGGCGGCTGGTCGCGACCGTGAGCGCGAGACCGACGGCGAGGCCGGCCGCGACGGCGGCGCCGCCGTAGCCCAGGATCCACCGCAGGATGGCGGCGCGGTCCGCGCCGAGGGCGAGCCGGATGCCGATCTCCGCCGTGCGCTGGGAGACCGTGTAGCTCATCACGCCGAGGATCCCGAGCGCGGCGAGGCCGACGGCCGCGGCGGCGAAGGCGCCGGTGAGCGCGAGCGTCACGCGGCGCGGCGCCGTCTGCCGCGCGAGCTGCTGCGCGAGCGTCGCGGGCGCGTCGAGCGCGAGGTCGGCGTCGATCCGGTGCGTCGACTGCGCCAGCGCGCGGCCGAGCGCGGCGGCGTCGCCCTCGAAGTGCACGACGGCCGACAGCCGGGCGCGCGGGACCTGCGCGAAGGGGAAATAGGCGAGCGCGGACGGCTGGCTCTCGAGGCCGCGCGGGCGGATGTCGGCCACGACGCCGACGATCGTCGCGGGCGGCGAGTTCGGTCCGGCGATGGGCAGCGGGATCTGCGCGCCCTCCGGCAGGCCCGACGGGAAATGCTGCCGGACGAACTCCTCGCTAACCACGGCCACGGGCGGCGCGCCGTCGGCGTCGGCCTCGGTGAAGGCGCGTCCGGAGCGCAGCGCGATGCCGGCGGCCCGGAAGTAGTCGGGCGTCACGCTCGCGATCTGCATCGTCGGCGGCGGGCCGCCCGCCGCGCGGGCGGCGCCGGCGGCGGATCCGCCCGTGACGTTGGCGGCGAAGACCTGCGCGAAGGCCGAGAGCGGCGCGGTGTCGCCCACCGCGGCGGTCCTCACGCCGGGCAGCGCGCGCAGCGCCTCGAGCCAGCGCTGCGCGAACTCGCGCTGCTGGGCCGGGGTCCCGTACCGGCGCGGCAGCGCGACGTTGGCGGTCATGACGTCCTCCGTGCGGTACCCGAGCTCGGCCGCGTGGAGCCGGTGGATGCTGCGCGCGAGCAGGCCCGTGTTGACCGCGAGCACGAGCGCCAGCGCGACCTCGGCGGCCACGAGCGCCTGGCGCCAGCGTCCGCCGCCGGCGGAGGCCTGGTGGCCGCCCTCCTTGAGGGTCGCGAGCAGGTCGACGCGGCCCGCCTGCCAGGCCGGCGCCACGCCGAAGGCGAGGCCCGCGACCAGCGCGACGGCCAGCGCGAAGCCGAGCACCGCGAAGTCGACGCCCACGGGGTTCACGCGCGGCAGAAGGTCGGCGAGCCACGCCTGCAGCGCCTGCGTGCCCGCCCACGCGAGCGCCACGCCGAGCAGGCCGCCGAGGAGGGCGAGGAGCAGGTTCTCCAGCAGCAGCTCGGCCGCCAGCCGGGCCGGCGTGGCGCCGAGCGCGGCGCGGACCGCGGCCTCGCGCCGGCGCGCGGCGGCGCGCGCCAGCTGGAGGTTGGCGAGGTTGGCGCAGGCGATGAGGAGCACGAGGCCGACGGCGCCGAGGAGCAGCCACAGCGTCGCGCGCGACCGCTGCGCGAGCTGCTCCTGCAGCGGCACGAGCTGCACCGGCCCGCCGAGGAAGGGGA
>CAYWTK010000197.1:0-3898 GCA_964460895.1 uncultured Opitutaceae bacterium | reverse complement strand
TCTCGCCCCGCCACACGCGGCCCGCGGAGATGGTCGACCAGAGCGCGGCGTAGAATTCGCCGTCGTGGCGGCCGGACTTGAGGATGCGCGGGTTGCCGCCGATGGCCTCTTCGCGGCTGTAGCCCGTGGCGCGGGTGAAGGCGGCGTTGACCCACTCGATGCGCCCCTGGGCGTCCGTGATGACGATCGTGTTGGCCGCCGCCTCGAGGGCGGCGCTCTGGATCTGCAGCTGCTGGAGGGACAGCTGCCGTTCGGTGATGTCGCGGATGAAGGACGTGATCCGGCCGCCGTCGCGCGAGGAGTAGGACAGGCTGACCTCGACATCGTAGAGTTCGCCGCCCTTGCGCCGGTGCTTGGAGACGAACCGGCAGCTGCCCACGCGCCGCGCGAGCTCGATGCGGGCCGCCACGCCCTGGGCGTCGTGGGTGACGTCGATGTCCCAGACGGACAGGCCGGCCAGCTCCGCGCCGGAATAGCCGCTCATCCGCTCGAACGCCGAGTTCCACTCGACGATGCGTCCGTCGAGGTCGTTCTCGACGAAACCGTCCATGGACGTGAACAGCGCGTCGCGCCAGCGTCGCTCGCGCTCGACCACCTCCTCCTCGTGTTTCCGCCGGTCGGTCACGTCCACCAGCAGGACGACGACCTGCTCGATCGCCCCGGCGGCGCCGAACTCCGGATAGGCGTTCACGAGCACCCAGACGTCCGAATCCTCGGGTCGGTGGATGCCAACGACGGAGTTGCGCAGCTCGCTGCGCGTGGTCACGACGCGGACGACGGGGTAATCCTCCAGCGGCAGCGGCGACCCGTCCTCGCGCAGCAGGCGCCACGCGGGGTCGGACGCGGCGCGACCGGCCAGCTCGTCGGCGGAGAGCCCGAGCAGCTGGCAGGCCCGCGGGTTGGCCGCGCGCACCGCGGTGTCGGGCCCGTGGATCACGACCCCGGCCTCGAGGCGGTTGAAGAGGTTGCGGTACCGCTGCTCGGTCTCGGCGCGCAGCTCCCGGGCGCGGATGAACTCGGTCTCGTCGCGCACCACCGTGCAGAGCAGCAGGCGCCCGTCGTAGGCGATCCGTCCGCTCGCGACCTCCACGAGGCGCTTCCCGCCGCCGGGGAGGCGGTGTTCGAAATGGTAGACGCCCGCGCCCTCGCGCCCCACGCGCTCGGCCATCAGCCGGCGCACCTCCTCCGGCGGCAGGGTGTTGAGGTCGAAGACCGTGAGCCGCCGCAGCTCCTCCTTCGTCACCCCGTAGAAGCGGCAGCCCGCGGCGTTGACGTCCACGATCTCGCCGCTCTGCGGGTCGAGCAGCATCACGACGGAGTGGTTCTCCTCGAAGAGGCTCCGGTAGCGGGCCTCGCTCTCCCGCAAGGCGGCCGCCTGCGCGTCCAGCCGGCGGCGCACCGCGATGACCTCGAGTCCGTGCACGAGGTCGTCCGCGAGGTGCCGCACGAGGTCCACCAGCTCGGGGGTGAAGTAGTCCGCCGCGGAGGAATAGATGACCAGCGCGCCGCGCGTCCCGTCGTGCCGGAACAGCGGCACCGCCGCGCACGCGCGCACCTCATGCCGGCGCGCCCGCTCGTGCCAGGGCGCCATGTCCGGATCCGCGAGGATGTCGGCGCAGACGACGGTGCGGCGTTCGATGACGGCGCGGCCGCCCACGCCGCGGGATTCGGCCCGCTGCGGGTCCACCGAGACGACGAGGCCGGCGGCGTATTCTCCGCCCGGGCCGGCGAGGGCGTCCACCTTGAAGAGGCCCGTGGCCTCCTCGACCCAGCCGATCCAGGCGAGGCGCATGTCCGCGCTCTCGACGAGCGTGCGGCAGATGTCGCGGGCGAGCTCCTCGCCCGTCGCGGCGCGCAGCACGGCCTCGTTGGCCCGGACGAGCGTGGCGTAGAGCTGGTTCGCGCGGCGCATCTCGACCCTGCCGGACCGCTCCGCCTCGACCTTGGCCTGCTCGGCCTCGACCGCGCGCCGCACGAGCAGCGCGGCCAGCAGGTGGAGCAGGACCGACGAGACGAGGACGAAGAAGAGCCCCTTGCCGACGCTCGGCAGCAGGACGTCCCAGCCGACCCCGCCCCGGGCCGCCACCCACAGGTCGGAACCGACGATCCACACCGCGGCGAGCAGCGCGTAGGTGAGCGCAAGCTGGACCGGAGAGAACCTCGACGGGAGACGCATGGGAACGACCGGGCGCATCGAACCGCCCCGCCGGACCTGTTTCTCCCACGCCCCCGGGGAATCGCAACCGCAATCCCGTCCCGGGCGCGCCGCGCGGGGTCGCGGTTACGCAATCCTACTCCCGACGCCATGGGCAACCGGTCGGCCCGGGATTGCCTTGGCTCCGGCCGCGGGGCGGCTTTGCTCGCCGGGCACACCCCATGTCCTCGCCCCACCCCGTCCAGGACGCCGTGAAGGAAGCGGCGGAACATCCCTCCACCTACGGCCTCCGTCACTGGTCCGGCTGGGTCCTCGGTCCCGGCGCCCTCCTGCTCACGCTGCTCACGCCGCCGCCGGAGGGACTGAGCGTCGAGGGCTGGCGCACGGCCGGCGCCGCGCTGCTCATGGCGGTGTGGTGGATCACGGAGGCGGTGCCGATCCCGGTGACGGCGCTGCTGCCGCTCGTGCTCTTCCCCGCGCTGCACCTCGGCGACATGCGCGAGACGGCGGCGCCTTTCGCCAACCCGATCATCTACCTCTTCCTCGGCGGCTTCATCATCGCGCTCGCGATGCAGCGCTGGAACCTGCACCGCCGCGTCGCCATCAACCTGATCGGCGCGATGGGCACGCGGCCGCGGCGGATCGTCGCGGGCTTCCTGCTCGCGTCGTCGTTCGTCAGCATGTGGGTGAGCAACACCGCGACGGCCCTGATGATGCTGCCGATCGCGCTCTCCGTCGTCGCGCTGCTCCCGCGCGCCTCCGCCGGACGCGCGGACCAGAAGGCGTTCGGCACCGCGCTGATGCTCTCCGTGGCCTACGGCGCGACCACCGGCGGCATGGCCACGCTCATCGGCACGCCGCCCAACGCCCTCCTCGCGGCCTACGTCGAGAAGGTGTACGGCTGGGACATCGGCTTCGGGCAGTGGATGCTGCTCGGCGTGCCCGTGATGCTGGTCACGCTGCCCACCGTCTACCTCATCCTCACCCGCGTCTCGTTCCGGCTCTCCGACGACGAGCTGCCCGGGATGGCGGAGCTGCTGCGCGCGGAGAAGGCGAAGCTCGGGCGCTTCAGCCGCGGCGAGGCGATCGTCGCGGTCGTCTTCGTGGCGACCGCGCTCGCGTGGGTCTTCCAGCCGGTGCTGGCGACGCGGCTGCCGCTCGTCACCGACACGACCATCGCGATGATCGGCGGCCTCGCGCTCTTCCTCATCCCCGTCGACTTCCGGCGCGGCGAGTTCGTGATGAACTGGGAGGCGACGAAGGGGCTGCCGTGGGACGTGCTCCTGCTCTTCGGCGGCGGCCTGAGCCTCGCGGGCAACATCGAGAAGCACGGCCTGTCGCGCTACCTCGGCGACCTCGCGGGCTCGCTCGGGGGCTTCCCGATGTTCGTCACGCTGGCGGTCGTGTGCTTCGGCATCCTCATGCTGACCGAGCTCACGAGCAACACGGCCACCGCCGCGACCTTCCTGCCGATCGTCGCGGCCATCGCCGTCAGCCTCGGCCAGAATCCCCTGCTCTTCCTCATCCCGACCGCCCTCGCGGCGAACTGCTCCTACATGCTCCCGGTCGGCACCCCGCCCAACGCCATCGTCTTCGGCAGCGGCCACATCACGCTGCCGCAGATGGCGCGCGCCGGCATGTGGCTCAACCTGCTCCTCGTGCCCATCATCCTCGGCCTGGTGCTGCTCATCGGACCCTGGGTCTTCGACCTGCGCCTCGACCAGATGCCCGCGTGGGTGAAGT
>CAYWTK010000196.1:0-3913 GCA_964460895.1 uncultured Opitutaceae bacterium | reverse complement strand
CGGAGCTTTTGTGCTCGACGCGAATCGTCTCATAGGAGGGCGGGGTCTCCCGACCTCGCCGAGGCGTGCCGCGGCGATGGCCGGGTAGCCTGCAGCGACGTTCGCGGCGGGGTCGGGAGACCCCGCCCTACAGGTCGAGCGAGCGTGAAGTCCGAGAGCGAAGAGGCTTCCGGCCTCGCGGCTTCAGCCACGGGTCGGACGGAATCAGCGGGGCGAAACCCGGACGGGTTCCGCCACGGGTCTGGTTCCGCTGCGGGTCGGGTTCCGACCGCGGGACCGTCACTTCTCGGGCCCGAGGAGCTTCTCCTCGAGGGCGCGGACGGTGGCGATGAACGCCTCCGGGTCGGGCGCGGCGAGGAGGGCGTCGCGCGAGGCGGCGTCCTTGATCAGCCGGCAGAGCGCGCCGACGAGGATGAGGTAGTCGGTCGGGTTGTTCTTGGGCGTGCCGAGGACGAACATCAGCCGCACGGTCTGGTTGCTGTTCTCGAACAGCACGCCCGGGGCGCTGCGGCCGACGGCGAGGACGATGCGCTTGACGTGCTCGGTGCGCGCGTGGGGCAGGGCGATCTCGTTGCCGAGGCAGGTGGTGTCGAGCCGCTCGCGGGCGAGGAGCTCGTTGTAGAAGCCCTGGAAGTTGGCGACGTCGGGGTGGCTCTCGAGGAGCTTGGCGACCTCGTGGATGGCCGTGGTGCGCTTGGTGCTCTGCACGTCGAGCGTGATGCGCGCGGGGTCGAGGAGCTTCGAGAGTCGGGTGGCCATGCCGGGGCGGGAAGTCGGGCCGAACACACCCCCGCGGCGCGGCGATGGCAAGGTCGGAGTGGTCGCGGCGGCGCGGGATTCGGTGTTGCCGCGCGGCGCCGGGGGCGCAGAAACGCGGCCATGCTCAGACTCGGCTGGCTCGGACTCGGTGCGCTGCTCCTGGCGGGGGCGGCGTCGGCGCAGGACTTCACCCGCACGATGACCACGGAGGAGCGGACCGCGGCGGGGCTCGACCGCCTCACGCCCGCGGAGCTCGCCGCGCTCAAGGCCGCGGTCGAGCGCTACAAGGCGGGCGCGGTCGAGGTCGTGACCCGCGAGGCCGGGGCGGCGACCGCGGCCGCGGCGGCGCGGGCGCAGGAGGCGGAGCGCCAGGCGGCGGCGGCCGAGGCGCGGGCGCGCGAGGCGGCGGCGCAGGCCGCGCGGCCCGAGGCGAAGAAGGGACCGAACTGGCTCACCGCGCTCATCACGCTCGAGAAGACGGCGCAGGCCCCCGACGATTCCGAGGAGGTGCGGACGCGGCTGGCCGGGACGCTGGAGTCCTTCAGCGGCCGGCGGCGCTTCGCGCTGGAGAACGGCCAGGTCTGGCAGATGACGGACCTGGGCGAGTGGGCGGGGCCGCGCTACGACCGTCCCGAGGTCACGATCCGGCCCGGCGCGCTCGGCACGTTCTGGCTGCGGATCCCCGAGGCCGGCGTGCGGGTGAAGGTGAAGCCGGTGAAGCTGGAGTGACGGCCCGCGGCGGGCGGCGCCGATGACACACTCGGGCCCGCCGCCAGTACCGCGGCGACGGCGGGGCGCGCGCGGCACTTATGCAGCGGCCGGGGAACCAAAACACCCTTGCGCGAGGGGGGTCGGGTGGTAGCGTGCGGTGCATTTTTTCCGACCGCCGACCTTCCTCCATGGTATCCCCGAACACAGACCTGGCCTACGACAGCAAGATCGAGGGCGACGTGGTCGTCACGAAGCTCGATTCGGCCATCAACTGGATCCGGAACAACTCGATGTGGCCGATGCCGATGGGCCTCGCCTGCTGCGCAATCGAGCTGATGGCGTCGGGCGGCTCGCGGTTCGACATCGCGCGGTTCGGCGCCGAGGTCATGCGCTTCTCGCCCCGCCAGGCCGACTGCATGATCGTGGCCGGCACGGTCACCTACAAGATGGCCCCGCAGGTCCGGCGCATCTACGACCAGATGGCCGCGCCCAAGTGGGTGATCGCGATGGGCGCCTGCGCCTCGACCGGCGGCATGTACCGCAGCTACGCCACGCTGCAGGGCGTGGACCGGATCGTGCCGGTGGACGTCTACGTCAGCGGCTGCCCGCCGCGCCCCGAGGCGCTGCTGGACGCCCTCATGAAGCTGCAGAGCAAGGTCGAGCGCGAGCGCTCGGCCTCCCGTCTTTTCCGGGCCTGAGGCGCCGCGCGCGCCGTTACCCATGACCGCGAACGCCGACGTCCTCGCCGCCGTCCAAGCCCGCTTCCCGGCCGCCGCGCCGCGGCCCAGCGCCGACCACCCGGCGCTCAACGTCCCCGCGTCCGACGCGGTGGCGGTGCTGCGGTTCCTGCGCGACGAGCAGGGCTACGACTTCCTCACCGACCTGACCGCCATCGACTGGAGCGCGGCGCAGTCGCCCCGCTTCACCGTGGTCTGGCACCTCTACTCGAGCACCGGCCACCGCTGGGTGCGGGTGGCGGCGGACTGCCGCGACGACGCGGCGCCCGCGATGCCGACCTGCTCGCACCTCTTCCCGACGGCCAACTGGCACGAGCGCGAGTGCTGGGACCTGCTCGGTGTGCGCTTCGAGGGCCACCCCGACCTGCGCCGCATCCTCATGTGGGAGGGCTATCCCTACCATCCCCTGCGCAAGGAGTTCCCGCTCGCCGGCCTGCCGGCCGCGCTGCCCGACGACGAGATCGCGGCCGAGACCAAGACCGGGCTCATCGCCGCGCCGATGGCGGGCGGACCCTTCGTGGCCACCCCGGGCGAGCCCATGAGCGCGGCCGAGCCGCGCGCCAAGGACGAGGCCTGGAACGAGAAGAGCGAGAAGCCCGCGACCTGACCCATGGCCACCGAAAAGAGCTTCCCCGACGCCTCCGCCAAGGCCGCCGCGAACTTCCCGCCGGAGTTCGACCCCGAGAAGATGTCCCTGTCCATGGGGCCGTCGCACCCGTCCACCCACGGCGTGCTCCGCATCCAGTTCGAGCTCGACGGCGAGACGGTGACGAAGGCCGAGCCGATCATCGGCTACCTCCACCGCGGCGACGAGAAGATCGCGGAGAACATGACGTACAACCAGTTCGTCCCGTACACGGACCGGCTGGACTACATCGCGCCCCTCGCGAACAACGCCACCTACGCCGCCGCCGTCGAGCGGCTCGCCGGCCTCCAGGTCCCGCCGCGGGTGGACGCCATCCGCGTGCTCACCTCGGAGATGGCGCGGCTCTCCTCGCACCTCCTCGGCCTCGGGGCCTTCGGCATCGACGTGGGCGCGTGGACGGTGTTCATGTACACCTTCACCGAGCGCGAGAAGCTCTACGGCCTCTTCGAGAAGCTGACCGGCGCCCGGTTCACCACCAGCTACAGCCGCATCGGCGGCGTGGCGCGCGACGTGCCCCCGGGCTGGCTGGAGGAGGTGGACGCGTTCTGCGACCAGTTCCTGCCCATCCTCGACGAGGTCCTCGCCCTCCTTTCGCGCAACCGCATCTTCCTCGACCGCACCGTCGGCGTCGGCGTCATCTCCAAGGAGGACGCGATCGGCTACGGCCTGAGCGGCCCCAACCTGCGCGGCTCGGGCGTGCCGATGGACCTGCGCAAGGACCGCCCGTACTGGGGCTACGACCAGTACGACTTCGACGTGCCGGTCGGCTCGAAGGGCGACTGCTACGACCGCTACCTCGTGCGCGGCGAGGAGATGAAGCAGTCGGTGCGCATCATCAAGCAGGTGATCCGCAAGTTCCCGTCCGGCGACTGGTACGCCCGCGACGCGCGCCGGATCTTCGCGCCGCCGAAGGACAAGGTGCTCAGCTCGATGGAGGAGCTGATCAACAACTTCATGATCGTGACGGAGGGGCCGCAGATGCCCGCGGGCGAGGCCTATTTCGAGCACGAGAACCCGAAGGGCCTGCTCGGCTTCTACGTCGTCTCCAAGGGCGGCGGCG
>CAYWTK010000195.1:0-3946 GCA_964460895.1 uncultured Opitutaceae bacterium | reverse complement strand
TCGTCTTGCCCGTGCCGCGCGGGCCGACGAAGAGGTAGGCGTGCGCGATGCGGTTCCGGGCGATGGCGTTGCGCAGGGTCCGGACGACGTGGTCCTGCCCGACGACGTCGTCGAACGTCTGCGGGCGCCATTTGCGGGCGATGACCTGGTACGGGCCGGACATGGGGAAGTGCGGGACGACTGAACCGGACTCGGGCAGACGGAATCAACCACCGATTTCACGGACCGCCTGGAGCACGACCCCGGAACAGGCCGGCCTTGCGATCACCGAACGACTCCCCCGGAGGTGATTCCGGCGGGAGGCGCGCCGCGCCTGGTCGTCCTTTCTCGCCAGGGCACGGAGGGAGTCCCACGGCCCGAATCCGCCTCATCCGCAATCATCCGGGCGATCCGTGGCCACGAGGAACACCCGATGGGGTGCCGACGCGCCGTCGCCGCCGGGCGTCATCGGAGTTCCGGGGAACGCGGGCGGCGCTTCGGAATTCCTCCGCCCCGCCGCCCGAATCTGTCCTTCGTCAGGCCCAACCCCCGCGTCGCGGGAAAAAAAGTGGCCAGGCACTCCACGGCACTGGGAGGACGTCGTTGCCGTTGCTACCTTCCGGTCCTGGCGGAGTTCACGCGCCTGCCCATGCATGGCACCTGGCCGAGGCGGACCGTAGGTCGGACCCGGGGTCGCGCAACCCCGAAATCTCCGCCGCCCGTCGGCGGGCTCAGCCGCCGGGTCCCTTGCCTTCCGGCGGGGGGCCGGCGGGGCGGGGAACGGGCGCGCCGTCGGGTCCGAGCGGCGGGCGGTCGCGCCGCTCGCCGCGGCGGAACTCCTGCATCCGCCGCTGGCGCATCTCGCGGTTGAACTGCTCGAACTTGGCCTTCTGTTCCGGCGTCAGCGCGGCCGCGATGTCGCGCTCCAGCCGCTCGAGGATGCGCCGCGATTCGGCGAAGCCCTGCTGGCGCAGGCGCGTGAGGTCCTCCATGTCGCGCCGGACGATCGGCTTGAGGCGCTCGACCTGCTCCGGGGTGAGGGCGAGGCGCTCGGACAGGACCTTGAGGCGGGCGGGGCCCCACTGCTCGGGCAGGCCGCGGCGCTGCAGCGCCTTCTGGGCGAGGTGCACCGCGACGAAGCCGCCGGCGATGCAGCCGGCGCCGAAGATGCCGACGAGGAGCAGGATGATCTTCCAGGGACGGGCGGTCATGACTGGGCGAGGAGTTCCGCGACGGTGTCGCCGACGACCGTCTCCTCCTCCGCGCCGCCGGTCAGCGCGGCGTAGGAGAAGGCGGCGGAGGCGACGCTGAAGACGGCGGCCACGAAGAGGCCGCGCAGGGCGAAGCGCTCGAGCAGCAGGTCGGCGGTCGGCTCGGGCACGGCGAAGGCCCGCGCGACGACGCGCGTGGCGAACCCGTAGGGCGCGGCGGCGTCCGGCTCGGCCGGCGCGCGGCGCGCGGCGGCGACAAGGCGTTCCCAAGGCTGGCGGGGGGCGGTCATGACTTCTCCTGGTTTCGTAGTTCCTCGAAGAGTTTCTGCAACTTCCGGCGGGCGCGGAAGGCCCGGACCTTGATCATGGACTGGCCCCAGCCGGTGAGGGCGGCGATCTCGGCCACGGACTTCCGCTCGAGGTCGAGCAGCTGCAGGACGGTGCGGTCGGCGGGGCCGAGCTGGTCGAGCAGGCGCCAGACGAGCTCCCGGGACGCGAGGGCGTCGCCGGGGGCCTCGGCCCGCTCGTCGCTCAGGGCGTGGTCGAGGGCCTCCGCCTCGTGCTCGCCGAGGTCGGCCCAGCGGAACTCCGGCCGGCGCTTCTGCGCGCGGAGCTGGTCGATGCAGGTCGTCACGGCGATGCGCGACACCCAGTGGGTGAAGGGGACGGCGCCCTGGTACTGGTCGAGGCGGGTGAACATCTTCAGGAAGACGTCCTGCGCGAGGTCCTCCTCGGCGACGCGCCGGGGCAGGTGGGAGCGGACGATGCGGATGACCAGCGGGTAGAGGTGCTCGACGAGCGCGCGCGCGGCCGCCTGGTCGCGGCGGCGGACGCGATCGAGGCAGCCGGCGAGGTCGAACTCGGCTTCAGCCATGGCGGACATGCGGAGTGCGGGAGCACGCCGCTGGAGACGGCGGCGCCCCCGGGGGCGTTACGGCCGAACGGAGGTCCCGGCGTGCGGGCGGCGGGAGCGGACGGGCGGCGGAAGCGCCTGAGGGCGAAAGCCTCACGGCTTCCGCTACCGGGCGGGGCGGCGGGCGGCGCATCGGACGGGTCAGGCTCGGTCCACCCGGCGCAGGAGCCAGACGCCGAGGGCCTGGAACGCGAGGTTGGGCACCCACATGAGGAGGTCGGGCCGGTACTCCGGCCGGTTGTCGAACCACCCGGCCACGACCGTCGCGAAATAGTAGCCCATGGCCAGGCCGAGGGCGACGCCGAGGTTGGCGGAGGTCTCCTTGCGCGAGACCTTGATGCCGAGGGGCACGGCGAGGAGGGCGAAGGACAGGACGGAGAACGCCATCGCCGCCTTCTCGTGCAGGGTGATCTGCACGCGCATCCGCTGCCGCTCGCGCTCGGCCCGCGCGGCCGCGTCGAGGTCCGGGGCCGGCGCGCCGAGGCGGCGCCACTCGGCGAGGAGCGAGCCGAGGGTCTGCTCCTTGAGCTTGGTGCGGAGGGTGCGCCCGCCGGTCACGCGGTCGAGCGGCAGGTCGAAGGTCGCGCGCTCCCACGACGCGGCGGTGCGCACGACGGCGAAGTTTTCCGGGTCCTTCGCGTCGCGCTGCTCGGCCTGGGCGCGCTCCAGCGTGAGGACGAGCTTGTTCGCCGCCTCGTCGTAGCGGAGGTGGCCGACGTCGGCCCGGGCGAAGCGCTTGACCCGCCCCTGCGCGTCCACCTCCCACAGCCAGAAGTCGCGCAGCGTCTCGTCGTTCCGCTTCTCGCCCACGTAGAGCACGATGCCGGGGAAGTCGCGGATGAAGGTCCGCGGCACGATGAAGCTGAGGGGGTTCTGCCGCACCGCCTGCGCCAGCTCCTGCTTGTAGGCGACCCGCGCGCGCGGCATGAACTCGAAGTTGATCGCCAGGCTCGCGGCCACGCCGAGCAGCGCGAGGAAGAAGATGGGCGCGGCCATGCCCGCGACGCTCACGCCCGCGGCGCGCACGGCGGTGATCTCGCGGTCCGACGACATGCGCCCGAGCACGAGCAGCACGCCGGTGAGCACGCCCATCGGCAGCGCGTAGGAGACGACGAAGGGCACGAGCAGCGCGAGGAGGCGCAGGAAGGTCACCGGGTCGAGCTGGCCCGCGAGCACGTACCCCAGCAGGTCGCGCAGGGCGTTGCCGAGGAGGAGCACGAAGGCGAAGAGGCCGACCGACGCGAGGCACGTCAGGGCGACGTTCGCGAACAGGTGGCGGTGCAGGAGCTTCATGCCGGGCTTGCAGCGTGGGCGTTCCGCCCAATGGTGTCCAAGCCCTTTTCCCCATGAGGTTCACGCCCGCCAAGCCCGCGCTCCACGGCGAGACGCTCGACTCGCTCACCGCCGCCCTCGTCGCGGCGGGGCAGCCGGCGTTCCGCGCCCGGCAGGTGCTGGACTGGGTCTACAAGAAGCGCGTCGCGACCTGGGACGAGATGACGAACCTCCCCCGCGACCTGCGGGCCTGGCTCGACGCGCAGTACGACCTCGCGCCGACGGCGTTCGTGCTCGACCGGCAGTCGGGCGACGAGACGGACAAGCTCCTGCTCGAGCTGCGCGACGGCTCGCTCATCGAGACCGTCATCATCCGCGCCCCGATGGAGGGCGTCGGCGTGGACCGCTCGCGCAAGACCATCTGCATCTCCACCCAGGTCGGCTGCGCCATGGGCTGCAAGTTCTGCGCCTCCGGGCTCGAGGGCCTGAAGCGCAACCTCAGCGCCGGCGAGATCGTCCACCAGCTCCTCCAGGTCTGCCGGCAGGAGGACGCCCACACCCCGCGCGCCCG
>CAYWTK010000194.1:0-3946 GCA_964460895.1 uncultured Opitutaceae bacterium | reverse complement strand
GCGCTCTACGAGTTCCTCATCGGCCAGGTGCAGGAGGTCTACCGTCTCCAGGGCGTGTCGATCAACGACAAGCACATCGAGGTCATCATCCGGCAGATGCTCCGCAAGGTCCGCATCACCGACCCGGGCGACTCCGACTTCTTCTGGGGCGAGCAGATCGACCG
Source organism: uncultured Opitutaceae bacterium (assembly GCA_964460895.1). Taxonomy (GTDB): domain Bacteria; phylum Verrucomicrobiota; class Verrucomicrobiia; order Opitutales; family Opitutaceae; genus Didemnitutus. The sequence goes on along the minus strand of CAYWTK010000194.1, from coordinate 3,782 downwards.
CACCGCCTTCCTCAAGGAGAACAAGCGCCTCGAGGCCGCCGGCGGCAAGCCGGCCGAGGCCGAGCCCATCCTGCTCGGCATCACCAAGGCCTCGCTCGAGACGGAGAGCTTCCTCGCCGCCGCCTCCTTCCAGGAGACGACGCGGGTCCTCACCGACGCCTCGACGCTCGGCAAGGTCGACGGCCTGAAGGGCTTCAAGGAGAACATCATCATGGGCCACATGATCCCGGCGGGCACCGGCCTGCCGGCGTTCAAGAAGCTCAAGGTCACGCTGCCGCTCGGCGGCGAGATCCCGATGGACGAGCCCTCGCGCGCCGCGGCCACCGCCGAGGCGAGCTGAACCGGCGCCGGTTCCACCTCTCTCGAAGCCGTCCCGTGTCGCCGACCGGGACGGCTTTTTCTTTCCACCCGAGGAAGCGCGGAGCGCCAGGCTCGTTCGGTGCACGCTGTTGCCCGACCGGCGATGGCCCGCCGTGCGGGCCCGCTCGGCACCGTCTCTCCGGAGCGCGGGCCTCGCTCGGTCCGCGGTCGCGCCGGCGAACTCATGGGGAGGCACCCAGGGGGGAGCGGTTGGCTGCCGTTCAGGCCGACCTTTGCGGGGACGCGACCGACCACCTCCCTGGCGGACGCGAGCCGCCGGGTTTTTCCCTGCCGTGGGCATCGACCCGCTGGGTCGTCGGGGTGGGGTGGGGCGGCCCCACTCGGGAGAATGCGGCCGTGGTCCGTTCCGAAACGGAGAGAGCCTGTGGTGCCACGCCTCCGGCCGGCCGGGCGTGCGCCTGGTGCGCCCGAGCCGCCCCTCGCCGGAGCGGGTGCAGGCGCGAGCGGTCGCGTGGATTTCATTACAAAATCCGCCCGTAGGCCGGCCGATGTTTGGTCTTGTTTTCGCTCCTGAAATTCAAAGGCTGCCGTTCCCTCCCGCCAAAAACGCATCGGTAGAGCTTAGCTCCTGATGCGTTTACACCCGGCCCTCACCGGCCGGGTGTTTTTTTGGGCGGAATCGGCGACGCCGCCGGGGCAAGAACCTCGGCGCGCCGGCGCGCGGAGTGCGATCCCGCCGGCGGCACAGCGGGTGCGTTCGCCCGGGGCTGGTCGCGCGACGCCGGCGATCGCGACGGTGAACAACTTTTCCGAGGTCCGACCATTTAGCGCTTGATGCGACCGCTCGCGACATGGTTCGCTCACCGTCCATTTTCGTCCGTCAACAGCGCTGGCAGCAAAACTGTCGGTGCACCTGACACCCGCGGGGGGCGGGATTTCGACTCCGCCCGCCGTGTTTTTCAGCACATCGCGAAAAAGTGCTTGCCGGTGCTTTTCGCTCCGGTAGTTTCCGCGCCTTTTCCTCTTTCAACAAAGCTCTTCCACTTCATGCCCACCATCAACCAACTCGTGAGAAAGGGACGTCGCCAGGTCCGTGCGAAGTCCAAGGCCCCGGCGCTCCAGGGGAACCCCTTCCGCCGCGGCGTCTGCGTGCAGGTCATGACCCGCACGCCGAAGAAGCCCAATTCCGCGATCCGCAAGGTGGCCAAGGTCCGGCTCACGAACGGCACCGAGGTGATCTCCTACATTCCTGACGAGGGCCACTCCCTCCAGGAGCACTCGATCGTGCTCGTGCGCGGCGGCCGTGTGAAGGACCTTCCCGGCGTCCGCTACCACATCGTCCGCGGCACGCTCGACGCCACCGGCGTCGAGAAGCGCCGTCGTTCCCGTTCCAAGTACGGCGTCAAGCGCCCGAAGGCCGCCAAGTAATCCCGTTCTTTTCCTCCCGTCATGTCCCGTCGTCGCAGAGCCACCCACCGCCCCACTGTCCCGGACACGCGCTACAACAGCCCGCTGGTCACGCACCTCATCAACGTGATCATGAAGAGCGGCAAGAAGACCGTCGCGGAGCGCATCGTCTACGGCGCCTTCGAGCGCGTGAGCGAGAAGCTGCAGAAGGGCGACCCGGTCGACCTGCTGATGGGCGCGATGGAAAACGCCCGCCCGAAGCTCGAGGTGAAGAGCCGCCGCGTCGGCGGCGCGACCTACCAGGTTCCCGTCGAGATCTCCTTCGAGCGCCAGGAGTCGCTCGCGCTCCGCTGGATCGTCGACGCGGCCACCTCCCGCAAGGGCATCGCGATGCGCGAGGCGCTCGCGGCCGAGATCATCGACGCCTACAACAACACGGGCTCGGTGGTGAAGAAGAAGGAAGACACCCACAAGATGGCCCAGGCCAACCGCGCCTTCGCCCACCTCCGCTGGTAAGGACCCCTTCCGAATGTCCGCTTCCGCTCCCGCCCTCACCGTCGTCACCGACAAGGCCAAGGTCGCCCCGGCCAACGCCAAGGACCGTCCGTTCCCGCTCGAATGGACGCGCAACATCGGCATCGCCGCGCACATCGACGCCGGCAAGACGACCACCACCGAGCGCATCCTCTTCTACTCGGGCGCCGTCCACAAGATGGGCGAGGTGCACGAGGGCACCACCGTCACCGACTGGATGGAGCAGGAGCGCGAGCGCGGCATCACCATCACGGCCGCCGCGATCTCGTGCGCGTGGAACGCCTCCTTCGGTCCCTGGAAGGGGATCAAGCAGCGCATCAACATCATCGACACCCCCGGACACGTGGACTTCACGGCCGAGGTGGAGCGCTCGATGCGCGTCCTCGACGGCGCGGTCGCGGTGTTCTGCGCGGTCGCCGGCGTGCAGCCGCAGTCCGAGACGGTGTGGCGCCAGGCGAACAAGTACGGCGTCCCGCGCGTCGCGTTCGTCAACAAGATGGACCGCACCGGCGCGAACTTCTTCCGCGCGGTGCAGGAGATGCGCGACAAGCTCAAGGCCAACGCCCACCCGCTCTACATCCCGATCGGCCAGGAGGAGAACTTCAACGGCCTGATCGACCTGGTGCAGAACATCGCCTACGTGTTCGACGACACCAAGGACCCGCTCGGGATGAACCCGATCACGTGCCCCATCCCGGCCGAGTACGCGGCGCAGGCGAAGGAGTACCGGGAGAAGCTGATCGAGGCCGTCTGCGACTTCGACGACGTCATCGCCGAGAAGTACCTCGGCGGCGAGGAGATCAAGACCGAGGAGCTCATCCTCGCCGTGCGCAAGGCGACGGTGTCGATGAAGTTCACCGGCGTGATCCCCGGCTCCGCCTTCAAGAAGAAGGGCGTGCAGCGCCTGCTCGACTGCGTCGTCAACTACCTGCCCAACCCGATCGACCTGCCGCCCATGAAGGGCCAGGACAGCAGCGGCCAGCCGGTCGCCGCCGCCGTCGACGACAAGGCCAAGCTCGCGGGCCTCGCGTTCAAGCTCTGGACCGACCCGTTCGTCGGCAAGCTGGTGTTCTACCGCGTCTACACCGGCACGGTCACCAAGGGCATGTCGCTCTACAACCCCCGCACCCGCCGCTCCGAGCGCGTCTCCCGCCTCGTCCTCATGCGCGCGATGGACCGCGAGGAGATCGACATCGCCTACTCGGGCGACATCTGCGCGCTGGTCGGCGTCAAGGACGTCATCACCGGCGACACGCTGTGCGACGAGGACTTCGACATCCGCCTCGAGCCGCCGTCCTTCCCCGAGCCGGTCATCGCGATGTCGATCGAGCCCAACTCAAAGGCCGACCAGGAGAAGATGGGCAACGCCCTCCAGCGCCTCATCGCCGAGGACCCGACGCTCCGCGTCAAGACCGACCAGGACACGGGCCAGACGATCCTCGCCGGCATGGGCGAGCTCCACCTGGAGATCATCGTCGACCGCATGAAGCGCGAGTTCAAGGTCGAGGCCACCGTCGGCA
>CAYWTK010000193.1:0-3948 GCA_964460895.1 uncultured Opitutaceae bacterium | reverse complement strand
CCGCGGCCTCCTGTAGGTTTCCGCCGCATAGAGCCTCACGCCGCGCGCGGGCGAAACCCTCACGGGTTCCGCTACGGTGCGACCGCCTGGATAGCCGGCTCTCTCCGAGCGCCGGTCGACGCCGGACGGAACCGAGAGAACGAGAAAGAGGAAAGAGAGAGAATCCGGACGGATCGGTCCGGAGGAGCGCCGATGAGCGGAGATGAGTGTTTCCTTTCCCCCTCCCCCATTCCTCACCCGCCCAACACGGGCCCGCCGGTGACAAGCTCCGGGCTCGACATATCTTCGAATCCGGATGGATTGATGCGTCGATGACCCCCGACCGTCCGATCTCCGACCTCTTCGCCAGCCGCCGGCCGGTGCGCTCGCTGGAGTTCTTCCCGCCGAAGGACGAGGCGCAGATGGACGTGCTGCACGCCTCGGCGGCGGCGCTGCAGCGGATCGCGCCGGACTTCGTGTCCATCACCTACGGCGCCGGCGGCACGACCCGCGAGCGGACGGCGCGCGCGGCCGAGCTGCTGAAGAAGGACTTCGGGTTCACCGTCATGCCGCACCTGACCTGCGTCGGGCACTCGCGCGACGAGCTGACCGCGATCGCCGACCGCATCCACGCCGCCGGCTTCCGCAACATCATGGCGCTGCGCGGCGACCCGCCGAAGGGCGACGCCACCTACACGCCCGCGCCGGACGGCCTGCGCTACGCCGCGGAGCTCGTCGCGCTGCTCAAGGCGCGCCACCCGGACTTCTGCCTCGGCGTGGCCGGCTACCCGGAGAAGCACCCGCAGGCCACGACGCCCGGGGCGGACCTCGACCACCTGAAGCGCAAGGTGGACGCGGGCGCCGACTTCATCACCACCCAGCTCTTCTTCGACAACGCGCTCTACTACCGGTTCGTCGAGCAGTGCCGCGAGCGCGACATCCACGTCCCGATCATCCCCGGCATCATGCCCGTCCTCTCGCTCAAGCAGATCCGCCGCTTCACCGAGATGTGCGGCGCGCACCTGCCGGCGAAGCTCGTCACGCGCCTCGAGGCGGCCGCGGAGAATCCCGACGTGGTCGAGATCATCGGCCTCGACTGGGCTCTCACCCAGATCCGCGGCCTCCTTGCCAACGGCGCGCCCGGCTATCATCTGTACATCATGAACCGGGCGAAGAGCGCGCTGGCGCTCGCCGCAGGCCTCGCGGCCTGAGCCGACGCGGCCGCCGCCGCGCCGCGGGAAGTCCGGTCCACCCCTCCATGACCCCGACCCGCTCCGACTTCCCGCCCGGCTTCCTGTTCGGCGCCGCCACGGCCGCCTACCAGATCGAGGGCAGCGCCTTCGGCGGCGCGGGCCGCTGCCACTGGGACACCTTCGCGGCCACGCCCGGCAACGTGGTGCGCGCCGAGGACGGGTCCGCCGCCTGCGACCACTACCACCGCTGGGAAGCCGACCTCGACCTGCTCCAACGCGGCAACTTCGACGCCTACCGGTTCTCCACCAGCTGGGCGCGCGTCCTGCCCGAGGGACGGGGACGGCCGAACCCCGCGGGGCTCGACTTCTACGACCGGCTCGTGGACGGCATCCTCGCCCGCGGCCTGAAGCCGTTCCAGACGCTCTACCACTGGGAGATGCCCTCGGCCCTCGCCGACCGCGGCGGCTGGGCCAACCGCGACGTCGCGCTGTGGTTCGCCGACTTCGCCGAGGTGATCACGCGCCGCCTCGGCGACCGGGTCGCCACCGTCGCCACGATCAACGAGCCGTGGTGCGTGGCGTGGCTCTCGCACTTCCTCGGCATCCACGCCCCCGGCCTGCGCGACATCCGCGCCGCCGCCCGCGCCATGCACCACGTGCTGCTCGCCCACGGCGCAGCCGTCGAGCGGCTGCGGGGGCTGGGACGCAAGGAGCTCGGCATCGTGCTCAATTTCGACCACGCCGTGCCGGCGACCGACAGCGACGCCGACCGCACGGCCGCGACCCTGCAGGACGGAATCCTCAACCGCTGGTTCATCGAGGGGATCACCCGCGGCACCTACCCCGCGGACGTGCTCGCCGGCCTCGCCCCGCACCTGCCGGAACGCTGGCAGGACGACATGCCGCTCATCGGCCAGAAGCTCGATTGGCTGGGCGTCAACTACTACACCCGCCACCTCCACGCCGCCGACCCCGGCGCCCCGTGGCCCGCGACCCGCGACGTGCCCGGTCCGCTGCCCAAGACGCAGATGGGCTGGGAAATCTACCCGGACGGCCTGCACGGCTTCCTGACCCGCCTCGCCCGCGACTACGTCGGGCGACTCCCGATCTACGTCACCGAAAACGGCATGGCCAACGCCGACGCGGTCGTCGCCGGCGCGGTGGACGACCGCGTGCGCGCGGACTACCTCTTCGCCCACCTCGACGCCACCCGCCGGGCCATCGCGGACGGCGCGAACGTCCGCGGTTTCTTCTACTGGTCGCTGCTCGACAACTACGAGTGGGCGCTGGGGTACGAGAAGCGCTTCGGACTCGTGCACGTGGACTTCCAGACGTTCCAGCGGACCCCGAAGGCCTCGTACCACGCGCTGGCCCGGGCGCTGGCGCGCTGACGCCACCGGGACGTCCCCATGCACCGGCGCCGACTGCAGCGGTTTGTCGGAGGTCTGGTCGCCCTGGCGCTCGGGACCGCGACGCACGCCGACTCGTGGAGCGAGGCGCCGCCCCTGCTTCGTCCGCGCGCCGCGCACGCGGTCGCGGCGGACGAATCCGCGATCCTCGCGGTCGGCGGCACCGACGACCGCGGGCATCCGGTGGCGGAAGTCGAGGCCTTCGACGGCGCCGCGTGGCGGGTCGTCGCCACGCTCCCGGGCGAGGGACTCAACGCGCCGGCCGCCGCGATCGTGGATGGTCGGCTCTTCGTCGTCGGCGGATTCCTGACCGTGACGAACCTCCCCAGCGACGCGGTCCACGTCCTCGACCTCGCCACGTTCCGCTGGAGTCGGGCGGCGCCCCTGCCCCACCCCCGCGGCGGCCACGCGGCCGTCGTCCTCGCCGGTCGCATCCACGTCCTCGGCGGCGGCAACTCGCGCACGACCCTCGCGGACCATTCCGTCTACGACCCCCGGACCGACGCGTGGCGCGAGCTCGCCCCGGTGCCGCGCTCGCTGGGCAGCCCGGCGGCCGTCGTGGTCGACGGCCGCCTCCACCTCATCGGCGGCCGGAGCGGTCCGTCCGACTTCGGCGACGTGCACATCTACGATCCGTCCACGGACACCTGGTCGGCGGGAACCTCGCTCGAGCCGCGCGGCACGGCCGGCGCGGTCGTGCACCGGGGAGGCATTTTGCTCGTCGGCGGAGAATCCCAGGCGCAGCGGACGCTGCTCGACTCCGTGCTGCGGCTCGATTTCGGGAGCGACCGGTGGCGTCCCGCCCCGTCGCTGCCGGCGCCGAGGAAATTCGCCCGCACCGTGGTGTTCCGCGACTCGGTCCACGTCGTGGGCGGCAGCCTCCGGCTTTCCGGCAGCCACGCCCCGACCGGAAGCGCCTCGGTGCTGCGCTTGGTGGAGTCGCGCGAACGCTAGGGCGGATTCCGCTCTTCGTTCGCCGGGCGCGTGGAGCCCGGTCGGAGATCATCCGTCTGCAGGAGGGACGCTCCGGGGTCGGCGACCGCGGCTCCGGTTCCTCCGCAACCGCCGCCGCCCCGCTCCCGCGCGCTAGCCGCCGGCGAACACCGGCCGGAAGCCGGCCTCCGTCAGGATGGCGGCGATCTTCTCGCGCTGGTCGCCTTGGATCTCGATGTCGCCGTCCTTGACCGTGCCGCCGCAGCCGCAGGCGTTGCGCATGCGCTTCGCGAGCTGCTCCTTCTCGGGCAGGCCGATGCCGACGAAGCCCGTGACGAGCGTGACCGTCTTGCCGCCGCGTCCGGCCGTGGTGCGCTTGATGTCCACGCGGCCGCGGTTCTTCGCCGGCGGCGCAGGCCGGGGCGCGGCGGGCG
>CAYWTK010000192.1:0-3980 GCA_964460895.1 uncultured Opitutaceae bacterium | reverse complement strand
GCCGCAACCGCCGCGGCCACGGCTGGTCGGGCAGCTTCGCCTACCTCACCAAGGCCCTGAAGACCGACGACGCGGGCCTGCTCGCGCAGCTCGCCGAGACCGGGCTCAGGCTCAAGGAGGAGGGCGCGGAGAAGCCGGTCTTCCACGAGGAGAACGGCTTCCTCTACTGGATGGACAAGAACGCCCGCGGCGAGATCTGGATCAACGCCCGCCGCGCCCGCGACGTCGAGGGCGCGCCCGAAGGCGCCCCCGAGCCGGCCGCCGCCGGACCCGCACCCGCGGGCGAGGCCGCCCCGGCCCCCGCGGCCGAAGCGGCGCCCGCGCCCGCGCCGGCCCCGGCCCGCGTCCCGGCCCACACGCTCGAGGCGCTCCGCCTGCTGCTGCAGCCGAAGAAGCGCGGCGACGGCTTCACCGCCAAGGTGGACGACCTCGCGACCCAGCTCGGCCGCCCGGCCATCGAGATCCTCGAGGCCCTCGTCGCCGCCGGCCTCAACGTCCCCGAGGACGCGAAGGACAAGCCCAAGTTCGGCGAGTGCAACGGCGAGATATTCTGGCTCAACCGCAACGCCCGCGACGAGCTCTGGCTCAACGCCAAGGACGCCAAGGCCACCCGCGGCCGCGGCCGCCGCAAGTCCGCCGAGGGCGTGGCCGAGGACGCGCCGGCGGAGTCCGCCGGCGATTCGTCCGAAGCCGCGGACTGACGCCCCCGCGACGCGGCGAGGGCGCCGCATCCCCATCTATCGAGCGCCGCCGAAGCGCTGGAGCCGGGGCGCCCCCGCCCCGGTGAGCGCCCGGGCGCGACGAGCGCCCCGCCGCGTTCGGCGCCTTTTCCCCGGGACGAGGGCGTGCCGGCTGCCGGTGATGCCTGAATCCGTTCAGGAAGCCGGACCGGGGCGGACGCCAAAGGGCGGAATCGTGCCCGCGTGGAAGCGGGCCACGCCGGCGAGCTGGTCGGCCACGAGGCGGTCGTTGCGGCAGCGCGCGGCCTTCGCCGGGCCGCCGAACAACGGATGCAGCCGCGCGTGCTCGGCGAAGACGCCCGGCATGACCAGCCGACCGACCGGCGGCTCCAGCGGGCCGGCGGCCCGCCGGTTGGCGTAGCTCGCGTTGCGGCGGGTGAGTTCCGCGTCGATCTCCCCGACCAGCACGGGGCCGGTCGGCGTGCGCACCGACCCCGGCCGCAGCTCGACCCACCACTCGTGCCGCCCGATCGGCCGCGGCGCCGGGCGCGAGAAGATCGGGGCGACGTGGAAGTTCACCAGCTCCCAGCTGTTCCGCGCGCAGACGTCGAGGAGGACCTCGGTGGCCTCGCGCTCCCCCACGCTCTCGCCGAAGGAGGCCAGCCGCAGCTCGGTTCGTCCGGTGACGACGAGGCGCGGCGGATCGACGCCGAGGAAGCGCACGGTGTCGCCGACGACGCACCGCAGCAACCCCGCCGGGGTCGTCGCCACGAGCGCGTACTCGGCGCCGGACTGCACCTCGTCGAGCGGCACGCAGCGCGAACCGAGCACCGCGAGCGGGGCCGCGCCGAGCTCGCGGACGGGCAGGAACTCGAGGAAGAGCCCGGCGCCCGCCAGCAGCCGCAGCCCGTCCCGCGCGTCGCCGTCCTGCACCGCGAAGATCCCCTCCGCGCCGCCGTAGACCTCGTGCAGCAGCGCCGGACCGGCCGCGGCGGCCAGCGCGGCGGCATGCAGCCCCGCGGGCGCGCCGGTGTGCACGCAGGCCGCCAGCCCCGGCCACGCCGCGGCCTGCAGGGCCTCGAGCAGCGCGGCGGGCGGCCCGGCGAGCACCCGCACGTCCGCCCCCGCCATCTCCGCCGCCACGGCCGCGGTCTTGCCCGGGCCGTCGGGCTGGGCGGCGACCGCGTCGGAGGGACCGAGCAGGTACGCGCGGCTCCAGTCGGAGAGGCCGGCGCGGACGAGTCCGTCGACGAATCCCGCGCGCACGCCGCCGGCGGCGGTCAGCGCCGCGCTCGCGCCGAGCTGGACGTGGCGACCGTTGAAGATGCCCGCCCCCGCGCCGCGGGCCGCGAGCAGCAGCCACGCCGCCGACACGGCGGCGCGCAGGTGCGCCTGCAGGTCGGGAGTCGCGGGCAGCATGCGCGGCCGGCCGTCCACGGTGCCCGCGGTGTAGACGAAGTGACCGCAGGCGCCCGGCCAGAGCACGCCCTCCACCCCGCCCGCCATCCGCGCCGCGAACGCGTGGAAGTCCGCGCTCGCGCGCAGCGGCACGCGGACGCGGAAGTCGTCGTAGCCCAGCGTCGGCGCGAGCTGGTGCAGCCGGCCGATCTCCGTGGCCGCCAGGCGTCCGAGCAGGAAGCGGTACGCGGCCCGCTGCGCGGCGCGGCCGTCGCCGACCGCCCGCAGCCGCGCCTCGAGCCGCCGCTGCCGGCGACGGGCGACGAACCGGACCAGCGGGGGCGGCGCGAGCGTCATGGTCGCGGCCATGCAAGCGTGTCCGGGCGCGGACGCGAGTCCGCAGGGGCCGGGCCGCCGCCCCCGGCTTCGGGGTTGCCGGCCGGGGACCCTTCGCGTTCAACCGCCCCATGCCGTCCCTGCCCCCCGTCGTCCACGAGGACGAGGCGATGATCGCCTTCGACAAGCCCAGCGGGCTGCTCGTGGCGCCGGACCGCTGGGACAAGTCGCGGGTCAACCTGATGGGCCTCGTGCACGAGCGGCTCGGGCCCGGCGTGGCCAACGTGCACCGGCTCGACGCCGACACGAGCGGGCTGCTGCTCTGCGCCAAGACCAAGCCGGCGCTCGATTTCCTCAGCGGGCAGTTCCAGTCCAAGACCGTGGCGAAGACCTACCTCGCCCTCGTCGTGGGCGCGCCGCCGCAGGACGCGTTCACCGTGGACCTCGTGCTCAAGGAGGACGACGCCGCGCCGGGGCGGATGTGCGTGGTCAAGCGCCACGGCAAGGCCGCGGTCACCGACTTCACGGTCCTCGAGCGCTTCGGCGCCTTCACCTGGCTGGAGTGCCGGCCGCAGACCGGACGCACCCACCAGATCCGCGTCCACCTCGCCGCCAGCGGCTGGCCCATCCTCAACGACCCGTTCTACGGGAACGACACCCGCCTGCTGCTCTCGGACCTCAAGCGCGGCTACAAGGGCCGCGACGAGGAGCGGCCCCTCGTCGGCCGCCTCGCGCTCCACGCCGCCGGACTCACCGTGGTCCATCCGACCACCCGCCAGCCGATCACCCTCGCCGCCCCCCTGCCCCACGACCTCGAGGTCGCGCTGAAGTACCTGCGGCGTTTCGCCGGACCCCGAAAGGGACGGTAATAACTCGCCTCGCCGCGGGGCTTGACGTTGTCACGCGCCCGGCGGGAAGGTTCTCTCCACCGACCTCCTCCCATGAGCAACCTCGCGCCGGTGACGCATTCCGTGGACGCCGACGGCCTCGGCTGGATCACCTTCGACGATCCGGCGGGCCGGGCCAACGTCTTCAACCCGGGCACGCAGGCGGCCCTGCGCGCCGCGGTCGAGGCGCTCGCCGCGCAGCCCGTGCGCGCGGTCGTCGTGCTCAGCGGCAAGGAGCGGATCTTCATCGCCGGCGCCGACCTCAAGTGGCTCGGCCGCCTGTCCACGCCCGCGGAGGGCGCGCAGGCGTCGCGCGACGGGCAGGGCCTCTTCGGCCTGCTCGCGGGCTTCCGGGTCCCGGTCGTCTGCGCCATCCACGGCGCCTGCGCCGGCGGCGGCTACGAGCTCGCGCTGGCCTGCGACTGGCGGGTGGCGAGCGACGCCAAGGAGACCGTCGTCGGCCTGCCCGAGGTGGGCATCGGGCTCATCCCCGGCTGGGGCGGCTGCGCCCGCCTGCCGCGCCTCGTCGGCGCCGCCGGCGCGGTCGAGCACATCCTCAAGGCCCAGCTCCTGCCCGCCGCCGAGGCGCGGGCCGCCGGGCTGGTGGACGAGGTCGTCCCCGCCGCCGAGCTGCGCGCGCGGGCGCGCGACGCCGCGCTGCGCCTCGCCGCCGCCGGCC
>CAYWTK010000191.1:0-3989 GCA_964460895.1 uncultured Opitutaceae bacterium | reverse complement strand
TCGCGCCAGGTGGACTGGTTGTGGAATTTCATCGGGATGCCGCTGTCGGTGCCGATGAGGAGCACGGCGCCGGAGGTGCGCAGCTGCTGGAACTTCCGGGCCGAGGTCTTCGCGCGCAGCGGGGTGATCTGGTAATAGGCGAGCCAGCCGGGGTGACGCACCGAGCGCTTGATGTCGGCGACGATGTCCGCCGGCACGCCCTCCTGCCAGCCCGGGTCCTCGAGGTGGAGCGGGTTGCGCACGCTGTGCTCGTAGTTGAAGAAGCCCTCGATCGTCGGACACCAGAAGAGCGGACCGAGCGACATCTTCGCCGTGCGCTCCTGGAGCAGCTCGAGGATGTCCTCCGGATAATCCGGCGCCATGGCGAGGCCGGTGTGCTCGAAGCAGTCCACGCCGGCCTTCAGCCCGATCCGGATCTCGTCGGGCCGGTGCGAATGGGCCACGACGGGCAGCTGGTGCCGGTGCGCCTCGTCGACGACGGCCTGCACCTCCTCGAACGTCATCTGGTCCTGGTCGATGAGCTTGATGACGTCCACGCCCGCCTCCGCCAGCCGGCGGACCTTGGCGCGCGCGTCGTCGGGTCCCTTCACGCCCCAGCGGAAATCCTCCGTGCCGGGGTAGGGCTCGTGCTGGAGGAACGGACCGGAGACGTAGAGCGTCGGGCCGGGGATCTCGCCCTTCCGGATGCGCTCGCGGACCCGGATGCTCGCCTCGAGCGGCGCGCCGAGGTCGCGCGCGCTGGTGACGCCGGCGTGCAGCAGCTGCCGCGCGGCGGCGGGCATGATGTCCGTCTCGAAGCGCGCGGGGTAGGTCTTGTCCCAATGCGCGTAGTCGGAGTGCCCGAGCAGCATCGTGTGCACGTGCATGTCCCACAGGCCGGGCAGGATCGTCATGCCCCGGCAGTCCACGACCGTCGCGCCCGCGGGGACGGGGAGGGTCTCGGTCGTGCCCACGGCCTGGATGCGCTCGCCCTCGATGAGGATGACCGCGCCGTTGACCGGCGCGCCGCCCCAGCCGTCCACCAGCCGCCCGCCGACGAGCGCCGTGACCGAGGCGGCCCAGGCGGATCCGGTGAACAGGCACAAGGCGACGGCGAGCAGGCGAAGCGGGGTCTTCATGGGGTGAGGTCAGGCTACGGTCGCCGCCGGGGCGGTCAATCGCGCGGCGGGCGGCGCAGGGCCTGCAGGCCGAGCACGACGGTCGCGCCGAGCACGGCGAGCGCGGTGTCCTTGTGGCTGTCCCAGACGTCGCCCTGCGTGCCGAGGTAGGCCTGCCCCAGGTCGCCGCCGAAGACGAGCGCGGCCGCCCACTCGATGAGTTCGTAGGCGGACGACGTGGCGAGGACGAAGATCCACGGCACGAAGGCGCGCGCGAAGCCCCGCAGCGGGCCGAGCCGCCGTTCGATCGTCTCCTGGAACGGCAGGGTGAGGAGCAGTCCGTAGCTCAGGTGGACGAACCGGTCGTAGTGGTTGCGCTCCCAGCCGAGCGCCTCGTTGAGCGACGTGCCGAACAGCGCTCGCGTCCACGCGTCGTACGGCACCTCCGCGAACGTCGTGTGCGCGCCGACCTCGTGCAGGCCGAGGAAGGCGAGGATCAGGACGTAGCTCGTCCGCGAGAGCGGCGCCCGGGCGTAGGTCAGCGCCAGATAGGCGATGGCGACGAACACGAGGACGTTCTCGAGCCAGAAGTCTTGCGGGTAGCGGCACCCGATCGCCGACAGGACGGCGAATCCCGCCAGGACCACTCCGAGTCCCGCCACGAACCGGGGCGATGCCGGCGCGCGTTCCACGCCCCGAGGCTAGCCGTTCCAGGTCCCGCGTCCATCCCGCAGGCGCCCGGCCCGTCCACCCCCCGGCCTCTGATGAGCGCGGTGTCCTGGTGGCCGTCCCAGACGCCTCCCTGCGTCCCGAAGGAGGACTCCCTGCGGTCGCCGCCGCAGGCGATCGAGGTTCCCCGATCGATGAGCCAGGAGACGGGCGACGTCGTGACGATGAGGATTCGTGGCACGAGTCCGTGCGCGAATCCACGCCGCGGCCCGGGGTGCCGCCCAACTGTTTGCCGCCGGGGGAAGGTGAAGCGCCGCCCGTGGCGCCGGTGGACGAGTCGGTCTTCGGCGGTGCGCTCCAGCCGTGCGTTTCGTCTACTGACTTGCCGAACCGTGTGTCGGTCGACGCGCCTGACGCCGGGCCGATCTTTCTGCGCGGGCCGGCCCCCGGGCTTGGGTCAGAGTGGCAAGTCGTTCGCTAGTTCTTGTATTATATGCGATACATTTTTCTTGAAGCGATTGCCGACCGTATGAAAATGCATCGCATACGATACATGGACTTCGCGCACGCAGGGTTAATGATTCGAGACGCACGCAAGCAAGCAGGCCTGACTCAGGCCGAGTTGGCCAAGCGTTTGGGGATGAGCCGCGCTACCATCTCGCAGCTGGAGAACGGAGTCATCGGGGATCTCGGCATCCGAAAATTGGCTCAGATCGGGGATCGACTGGGCTTGGAAATCGCGATTCGGCCGCGTCGACCGCTGACGCTGCACGAGGCCTACGCCCGCAATCGCGCAGAGCGGCAGGCGGCCTTCCGGGAGACCGACGCCATTCTCGCCAACCTGAACCCGGGCAAACTCGGTGGCTAACGTCTTCGTCAACCGACGCGCCGTGGGCGCCCTCACCCGCGAGGACCCGGCGAACCGCTTCGTCTACGACGACGGGGTGCCGGAGGGATTGGCGGTGTCGTTGCTGATGCCGGTCAACCGCGTGCCGTATCACGCCGAGCGCGCCTCCGTGCTGCATCCGGTGTTCGACATGAGCCTGCCGGAAGGAGCCCTCCGGGAAGCGCTCAACAACCTGTTCGCGAAGGCGCTGCCGGTTTTCGATGACCTCGCCCTGCTGGAAGTTGTCGGCCGCTCCCTGATCGGGCGGTTGCGCTTTGGGCCGTCGCCCGAAGACCTCGACCAGGTGCCGGCGCAGAATCTGCGCGAACTCCTCGCGAGCCGTGGGACCGATGGGCTGTTTTCCCATCTGCTCCAGCGCTACGCCCAGTATTCCGGAGTCGCGGGTGTCCAGCCCAAGCTGCTGATCCGCGACGACGGCAGCCTGGGCACCCGCACGTTCAGCCCGGTGCCGGTGGGTGAGCGGGTGACGGCTCACGGCACAACCCACATCGTCAAATCCTTCGAGGCGGGGAAGTATCCGGGGTTGGCGGCGAACGAGTATTTCTGCCTGAAGGCAGCGAGGAGCGCGGGATTGCCGGTGCCACCCGTCGAAATCGCGACCGGCGGACACCTCCTGATTGTGGAGCGTTTCGACCTCAAGGCCGACGGCACCTACCTCGCCTTCGAGGACGGTTGTGCGCTCGACGGCCGGTTGTCCCGGGAAAAATACGAGGGCAGCTACGAGCAATTGGCCGCCACGCTGGCCAGCAGCCTGCGCGGACCGGAGGGCACGGCGGCGGAGATGACCCGCTTCTTCCGGTCGTTCGTTCTTTCTGTCGCCGTGCGCAATGGTGACGCCCACCGCAAGAACTTCGGCGTGGTCTACGACGACTCGACCGGCGCGGTGACGCTGGCACCCGCTTTCGACATCGTCACGACCACCGCCTACCTCCCCGCGGACAGCCTCGCCCTGACGCTGGCCGGCACCAAACGTTGGCCGGACGCGAGGGGCCTGGTGCGATTCGCCCGTCAGCGGTGCCAGCTACGGGAGTCCGACGCCAAAGCGATCATCGCCGAGGTCGCGGAAGCGGTCGCAACCACGGCGCACGAACTGCGCCACCTCCCCGACCTCGACCCCGCGGCGAAGGAGACGGCCGCCCGGATGCAGCAACTCTGGAGCGAAGGCGTGGCATCGCTTCGCGGGATTTGATCGACACCGCCCGCGACGCCGGACGTTGGCCGTGCCATCCGCAGCCCGCCCGGTGAACGATGGCGGAAGGGGAGGGATTCGAACCCCCGGAGCCTTGCGGCTCAGCGGTTTTCAAGACCGCCGCAAT
>CAYWTK010000190.1:0-4027 GCA_964460895.1 uncultured Opitutaceae bacterium | reverse complement strand
CGCCTGGGTAGCCGGCGCTCTCCGAGCGCCAGTCGACGCCGGACGGATCCGAGAGAAAGAGAGAGATTCCGGATGGATCGGTCCAGAGGAGCGCTGATGAGCGGAGATGAGTGTTCCCCCCTCCCCCAACAACCACCCGTCCTTGGAGAGGCTACCTGGCGGTGACCGCGCGCGGCTAGCTTCGGCCGGCGGGGCTTTCGGGGCGTCGCCCCGCCTGCCTCCGCTCGCCCTGGGCTGGGCCCGTCCGGGCTCTGGTTCAGCTCACGCCCTACCGGACTGAACTGAGGGCGACGCGGAAGCCGAGGTTGTTCCAGCGGTTGTCCGGGGTGCGCCCGCTCCGGTTCGCGGAGCGGCAGAGGCCGGCGGTGCTCCCCCAGCAGCCGCCGCGGTAGACGCGGAGGGAGCCTGATCCGGGCCCGGTTGGGTCGCTTACGCCGCCGCCGGGCAACGCGCCAACCCAGTCGAGGCACCACTCCCACACATTGCCGTGCATGTCGTGCAGGCCCCAGGCGTTGGCCTGCTTTTGGCTCACGGGCTTCGTGCTGCTACCGCTGTTCGGGTCGTACCAGCCCATCGCGTCCAAATTGCCCGCGTAGTCGCCCGTCGTCCCTGCGCGGCAGGCGTACTCCCACTGGGCCTCGGTCGGCAGGGTGTATTCGTAGCCCTCGGGCAGGCGGCCCGCGGCGCGTTCCCGCTCCGTCAACTTCCGGCAGAAGGCCATCGCGTCATCCCAGCTCACCTTTTCCACCGGCAGGCTCGCCCCCTTGAAGTGCGAGGGATTGCTCCCCGTCAGCGCCTCCCACTGCGCCTGCGTCACCTCCGTCTTCCCCAGCCAGAACGGACGACTGAGCGTCACCTGCGTGACCGGACGCTCGTCGTTGTCACCCCCACTTGAGCTACCCATCGCGAAGCGGCCGGCGGCGATCGGCATCATCTCGAGGGCGAGTTCGGGAATCCGGAACGATTCGCCGGACTTAGGGACCACGCTTGTTGAGCTGGATGCCGGCACCGACCCAACCACGCACACCAGCCGAAAACCGATGAGGTCGGTGCGATCGACGTTGGTGTGGCGATCGGAGGACGCGAGGTGGTCGCGAACGTAGTTGTAGAACGACGCCCCCTGCAGCCCATGTACGCGATCGCTGACGCGCTCCCACAGATTGCCCCCGAGGTCAAAGATGCCGTACCGGTTGGCGGTGAAGGAGCCGACCGGAGCCGTGCCGGCATAGCCGTCATCGTAGCCATCGATAACGCCCCAATTCGACCACAGCCGCTTCGCGGCTGCGTCGGCGTAGTTTCCTGCGCCGCGAGGCGGCGGCCATCCACTGCCCCACGGGAACTCATGCCGACCCACCGCGGCATCCCACTCGGCGTCGGTCGGCAGTCGGTATTCCTGATTGGGACCAAGCCGCCCCTCGCGGCGCTCCTTCTCGGTCAACCAGCGGCAGAAGGCCTCGGCATCGGCCTGGCTGATGCAACTCACCGGATGCAGACCGGTCTGCGCGTAGCCCGGGCTGCGCCATGACCCGCCGTACTGCCCCCACCGGCCCGCGGCGTTGAGGGTGTAGGCTCCGGCCGTCGCGTCATACTGCGTATCCTGTACGAAGGCCTCGAAGTCCTGCACCCGCGTTTCCCACACGCCGAACAGCACCCCGGTGCCCGGCACCGGTACGAATTTCTGGCCGAGGGTGTTCTCCCATGGCTGGCCCGGCTGGGGATACAGCTGCTTCTCGAGCAAGGCTCCGAGGCGCAGTTCCTGCCGCGGCTCGACGGTGCCGTTGACCGCGGCCTCTCGGAAGCCCGCCAATCTGACGGTCAACGCCGCCGCCCCCGGCTGGACCTCGTCCAACCGCACCGGTGTGGTCCCGAGGCGACGCTCGCCGAGCCAAACCTCGGCCCCGGACGGTGTGCTGTCCACCCGCAGGCTGCCCGGCACGAAGTCCGCCCCGGTCTCGACCGCCGCGTTCCGGCCGATTTCGACGGTGCGCGTCTGGTCGGGCCAGCCCGGGCGGCGGAAGGTCGCCGTGTAGGTGCCGGTCGGCAGCTTCAGTTGGCCCGGTGTCCGCACCCGTTGCGGCGGCGCCCCGGTGCCCGAGCCGCGGATCTCGACCTCCATGCCCGCGGGCTCGGAGGCGACGCTGAGCGTGCCGGTGCTCCGCACGAGCGCGACCGCAAGGTCGGCAAACTCGTTCTCCTTCACCTCCACTTCACCGGACCAGTCATCGTACCCGTCGAGCCGAATCCGCACGGGGTACTTGCCGAGCTTTTGGTCCTTGAGGGTCAGCGGAGACTTCTCCAAGGCGATCGCCCCGACCCGCACCTCGGCGCCCGCCGGGTGCGTGCGGACGACAATGCCACCGCGGGCATTCGCCAAGCGCTGCGCCTCGGCGGCTGCCTTCTCCTGCTCGTTCTTCAGCTTGAGCGCCTCGGCCTCCCGCTCTGCGGCCTCCAGGCGCGCATTCTCCGCCAGCCGGCGCTGCTCCGGCTGGTGGATGCCGAAATACCAGCCCAGCCCCGCCACCGCGAGGACCGCGGCCGCGATGCCCGCGAAGAGCGGAGCCTTCGTGGTGGAGCGGCTGGAATCCACGACGCTTTCCGACGCCGAGGCCCGCGCTTTCGCGTCCACGCGCGCCGCCGGCTTCTCGGCCGGCTGCTTCTCGGCTTGGCGCCCTCCGCTCTCCGCCTTCCGCGCTCCGCCGGGTGCCAGCCCCAGCCGCTCCGCCACCTCGCCCGCCGATTGCGGGCGCTCGGCCGGGTCCTTGGCCAGGCACGCGGCGATGGTCGCTTCCCACTCGGCCGGAATCGGGGCACCGGCGTGACCCAATTCGGCCCGGCGGGCGGCTATGGTCGGGGGCACCTTCGTCTGCACCTGCATCAGGATGTTGCCGGTGTGGAAGGGCGGCTTGCCGGTCAGGAGGTCGAAGAGCGTGGCCCCGAGGGCGTAGATGTCGTCCGACGCGGCCGGCTTCTCGCCCATCATCTGCTGCGGCGACATGTACATCGGCGTGCCGGAGGTGCCCGCCTGCTTCGAGACACGGGAGACGGAGTCCGAGATGCTCGAGGCGATGCCGAAATCGGTCACCTTGAGGTGACCGCGGGCGTCCACCATCAGGTTCGCCGGCTTGAGGTCGCGGTGCACGACCTGCGCGACGCCGTGGGCGTAATCGAGGGCGGAACAAAGCTGCGCGACCCACGCGGCGAGCTCCGCCACCTCGAAGCAGCGCCCGGGCTTGTCCACGCGGGCATTCCCGAGGGTCTCGCCGGCGATGTACTCCATCGCGATGCCCGCCGTGCGGGCGTCGTCCACGAAGTCGTAGATGCGCACGATGTGCGGGTGCGTGAGCTCGAGGCTGCGCTTCGTCTCCCGCTTGAGGTCGGCGAGCGCGAGCTTGTCGCCCATCATCACCTCCGGAAGGAACTTCACCGCGACGTCGCGCTCCAACTTGTCGTCGTGCGCCAACCACACCACACCCATCCCGCCACGGCCGAGGAGTCGCGTCAGGGTGTAGCGCCCGAAGACCTTCTGGCCGGCAATGAAGCCCTTAACGGTGGAACCGAGATCGAGGTCGTCCATGGGGTGAGTAGCGTGGAAATCCCAACGAAAACCCCGCCGTTGTGGCAGAACGCGTGCCAAGGAAAAGGGGGAAGTGCCGGTGGGCGGAGGACGGAGGGCGGAAGGCGGAGGGCGTCGGGCGTCGGGCGGAAGGCCCCAAGGGCCGGTCGAAGGCCGAGAGTCGAGGGCCGAGGGCCCCAATCTTTCCTCTTTCTCTTTATCTTTCTCTTTCTCTCTCCATCCGCCGCGCCGCGCGCGGAAGCAGCCCAATCGTTCACGTTCCCCGTTCTCTTTCTCGTTCTCTCGGCTCGCGCGACTTGCGCCGCGCGCGGACTAAACCCTCACGGGTTCCGCTACGCGACGGGGGAACAGGAGGCCGCAGAGGGACGCAGAGGTCGGGGTCCGGTTCTCCGCGCTCTCCGCGGCCTCCTGTAGGTTTCCGCCGCATAGAGCCTCACGCCGCGCGCGGGCGAA
>CAYWTK010000189.1:0-4045 GCA_964460895.1 uncultured Opitutaceae bacterium | reverse complement strand
CCCGTCGCGCCCGCGCCGGCCGCGCCGGCCGCGCCGGCGACGGAGGCCGAGCCGGCCCCGGCCGAGCCCGAGCCGCTGCCGCACGAGCTGGAGCTGCCGCGCGCCGCCAAGGGCGCGGCCGTCGCCGAGATCTGGCTGGGCCAGCTGCCGCGCCAGTCCCCCACCGACCCCCCGCGGTTCAACCGCGGCGCGCTGGCCGTGCCGCAGTTCCGCTTCGGCGCGTCCGCGGGTATCGTCACGCGCCGGCCCCCCCTGCGCGTGGCGCCGCTGGCCGGACGCGACGGCGTGCGGGCCTTCGCGGCGATCGAGGCGGACGGGGTCGCCCTCTACGCGCGCGACGAGGCGCGCGGCTTCGTGCGCGCGGGCGAGCTCGACCTCGTGTCGCTCGAGGGATTCCCGCCGGACCAGCTCGCCGCCCAGGACCTCGACCAGGACGGCGAGGCCGACCTCGTCGTCGCGGGCGGGCCGGTCGTGCAGGTGTTCTTCGGGTCCGGCGGCGGCCGCTTCCAGCCTTCGGTCCAGGCCTACCGCGCGACCGAGCCGGTGCGGGCCGTGGCCGCGGGCCGGTTCTTCGCCGGTCCGCTGGGCCACGGGCTCGCGATCGTCGAGGGGCTGAACCGGTTCGCGCTCCTGCGCGCGGCGCGGGCGGGCGTGACGGCGGTGGGGGAGCCGACCGAGGTCCGGTTCGACCGCATCGCGCGGCTGGTCGCGGGCGACTTCGACGGCGACGGGTTCTCCGACCTCGCGCTCGCGACCGAGAGCCACGGACGGAGCACGGGCGCGTGGATGTACTTCAACCAGCGCGGCAGCCAGCGGCCCTTCCCCTGGCCGGTGGGCGGACGCGACGACTTCGCGCGCGACCTCGCGGTGGCGGACCTCGACCGCGACGGGCGCGACGACCTCGTGCTGACCGACAGCGACGTGGACCGCGGCGAGCGCGTGCGCGTCGTGTTCGGCGCGGCCGGGCGCGCGGGGTGGGAGGATCCGTGGGACCTCTTCGCCAAGGAGTACGGGGTCGGGCTCGGGACGGCGTCGGTCACGATCGCGGACTTCAACCGCGACGGCCGGCTCGACGTCGGCGTCGCCGGCCGCAACGGGCTGCGCGTCCATCTCGGCGCCGACTACCGCCGCCTCAGCCGCAATCCCGTGTACCCGCGCCTGGCCGGCGGCGGGGACTTCCCGGAGCAGCGCGCGTTCCTGGCGGGGGACTTCGACGGCGACGGCGCGACGGACCTGCTCGGCTACACGCCGGCCTTCGCGACCGGCTACAACCTCCTCTTCAACGCCACGGCCGCGGTCGTCGAGGGCGTGCACGTGCCCGCGCCGCTCCGCCGCCCGCGCCAGGCCGGACTCACGACCAACGAGGTGCGCGCGCCCGCCCCGGCGCCCGAGGCGCCGACCGGACCGCAGGTGCGGTTCCTCGCCAGCCGGGCCGAGCCCTACGGACAGTGGCGGTACCGGCTGGTCGTCGAGGTCGCCGTGATCGGCGACCGCGTGATCGAGTCGGTCGAGGCCGTGTGCCGCTACGCCGCGGCCGACCGTCCCGTGCAGGAGGTCGCGGCCACCACGCGGCGCACGAGCGAGCAGCAGTGGGACATCGAGGTGACGCTGCCGCGCGGACGGAACTACGAGTTCACCGTGACCGCCCGCGACGACCAGGGTCGGACCGCCGAGCCGCTGCGGGTCCGCGTCAGTCCCTGACCCGGATCCGCGCGTCGACCGGGCATGGGCATGGGGATGCGGCGCCCTCGCCGCGTTCACGCGCGACCGCGGGATCCCGACGACGCGCTCAGCGGGCGCGGACCAGACGCGCGCGCAGGGCCTCGCGGGCGCGCGCGAGCCGGCGTTCGACGGCCTTGGGCGTGCCGCCGGCGAGGGCGGCGATCTCCGCGTGGGACAGCCGCTCGTACTCGGCGAGGACGAGCACGGTCCGCTGGTCGACGGGCAGCGCCGCCACCGCCGCCTGCACCTCGCGCGCCCGCTCGGCGCGCTCGGCGGCGGCGTCCGCGCCCTCCGCCGCCCCGACGTCGGTCCAGGCCTCGAGCGCGACCTCGGGCCGGCTGCGCCACCAGCGCAGGCGGTTGCGGGCGAGGTTGACGGCGATGGCGAGCAGCCACGGCCGGAAGGCCGAGTCGGGTCGCCAGCGGTCGCGGTGCTGCCAGAGCCGCACGAATGCGTCCTGCGCGAGCTCGTCGGCGTCGCGCGCGTTGAGCACGATGCGGCCGACGAGGGCCTTCACCGGCCGCTCCCAGCGGCGCATCAGCATGCCGAACGCGGCCTCGTCGCCGGCCTGCACGCGCCGCATGAGCGCGCGGTCCTCCGCGGCGTCGTCGCACGGGGGCGTCGGCTCGGGCGCCATCGGCGGTCAGGGCGCGCGGCGTTCCAGGCGCACGTCGGGCGCCCCGAGGTGGTCGAAGTCCTTGATCTTCGGGAGCACGAGCGCGAGGTAGCGCTCCGCCGCCTCGGGCGCCATGTGGGCGGCGCAGGCGCGCACGTGGGTCGCGATGGCGGATTCGCAGATCCGGACGAGCTCCTCGACGCGGCGGTCCGCGGCGGCCAGCTCCGCGGTCGAGGCGCGGCCCGAGCGCTTGAGCTCCGCGCGCGCGTCCATCGCCTCGCGGATCTGCCGGCAGTGCTCGTCGCAGACGGAGGCGTAGGAGTCGTGCAGGCGCTTGATGGCGGCGAACTGCTCGTCCGTCAGCCGGAAGTCCGCCCGCAGCCACGCGAGCGCGTCCTGGCGCTCCAGAGCCCGGCGCACCGCCGGGTCGTCCCCGGCGCGGAACGCGGCGAGTCCCGCGGCGCCGGCGAGCGCCGCGAGGAGGGCGAGCGTGGCGACGAGGTGCTTCACCGGTGCACGTGCGGGGCCGTCGAGGCGACGATCACCCGCGGGTCGAGATTGCCGAGGTACGACGCGACCATGCGCTCGCGCTCCGCGGCGAGCCGAGCCTGCGCCGTGCGGTGCCCGGTCCAGCCCGCCGCCACGACGGCGAGCGCGCCGGCCACCGACCACGCGACGGCGTGCTGCCGGAGGTAGGCGCCCCACGTGGCCGGACCGGCCGGGCCGAGGCGCCGCCAGACGGCGGCGCGGAATCCGGGGTCGGCGGGCGGGTCCACGCGCCAGGAGGCGAGGAAGGGCGCGAGGGGGTCGGGCGTGGGCGTCGGAGGCATGGCGGTATGACGGCTAGTAACCGCCGGGGGCCGCAATCCCCCGGAAAATAATGCGGGGGATTCCGGTTTCCGGCGGTTAATGCCAGTCCACTCCCACCATGAAACTCCACACGCCCTCCGCAATCCTCGCCTGCCTGTTCGTCTCCGCCACCCTGACCGCCGCCCCGGCGAACCCGCCCGCCGCGCCCGCCGGCCGCCTCGTGCCGGCCAAGCAGGCCGACGCCGCCTGGCTCGCCGAGGCCCGTCGCGACTACCCGCTCGGCACCTGCGTCGTCGCCGACGAGAAGCTCGGCAGCATGGGCGACGCCACCGAGCACGTGTGGCGCGTCGAGGGCCGGCCGGACCGGCTGGTGAAGTTCTGCTGCGACGGCTGCATCGAGGATTTCCTCGCCGCGCCGGACAAGGCCCTCGCCAAGGTGGACGCCGCCCGCGGCGAGGCGAAGCGGAAGTCCCGGGAGCCCTGACCCGTGCGTCCGCGCGCCGCCCTGCTCGCCGCCCTCCTCCTCGGCCTCGCGGCCGAGGCGGCCGGGGCCGACGACCTCCTGCGCGCCGTCGCCGGCGCGCCGATGGTCGTCGCCGCCGCACGCCGGGCCGAGGCGGTCGCCGCCCGCGTGGACGCGGCCGGCCTGCTGCCCGATCCGGAGGCCGAGGCGATGCTGTCGCGGATGAACGGCCCGATGGGCGAGCGTACGAGGATGGGCGAACTCACCCTGCGCCAGCCGCTGCCCCGCCGCGGGGAACGCGCCGCCCGCCGCGGCTTGGCCGAGGCCGCGGCCGCCACGGCGCAGGCCGAGGTGGCGATGGCCGCGGCGGAGGTCGCCGCCGAGGTCGCGGCCGCGCTGGCCGAGGCCGAGACCGCGCGCGCGCGGGCCGGGCT
>CAYWTK010000188.1:0-4052 GCA_964460895.1 uncultured Opitutaceae bacterium | reverse complement strand
GCCGATGTTGACGTTGGCGATGCCGCAGTCGCTGCCGCGCGCCGAGAGGAAGAGCTCCGCCTCGCGGAGGTCCGTCGTGAAGATCGCCGAGCTCAGGCCCTGCGGGACGGCGTTCTGCAGCGCGATGGCCTCGGGCAGGTCCCGGTAGGTCATCACGTAGAGGATGGGGGCGAAGGTCTCGTGCTGCACGACGGCCCAGTCGTTGCGGGCCTCGATGATGCAGGGCGCGACGTAGTAGCCGCCGGCGCAGCCCTTGACCGCGACGCGCTCGCCGCCGGCGAGCACGCGGCCGCCGGCCTTGCGGGCCTCGGCCACCGCGGTCTGCATCGCCTGCAGCGCCATCGCGTCGATGAGCGGGCCGACCAGCGTGCCGGGCTTGAGCGGGCTGCCGATGGGCAGCGAGGCGTAGGCGGCGACGAGGGAGGCGACGAGCTCGTCCCGGACGGACTCGTGGACGATGATGCGCCGCGTCGTGGTGCAGCGCTGGCCGGCGGTGCCGACGGCGCCGAAGAGGATGGCGCGCTTGGCCAGCTTGAGGTCGGCGGAGGGCGCGACGATGATCGCGTTGTTGCCGCCCAGCTCGAGGATGGAGCGGCCGAAGCGCTTGGCCACGACCTCGCCGACGCGGCGGCCCATGCGGGTCGAGCCGGTGGCGGAGACGAGCGGCACGCGCCGGTCGTTGGTCATGAGCTCGCCGATGGCCGGGCCGTCGCCGACCACGAGGGAGAAGACCGCCGGGTCGACGCCGCAGGCGCGGCAGACCTTCTCCGCGAGGCGGATGCAGGCGATGGCGGTGAGCGGGGTCTTCTCGGACGGCTTCCAGACCGTCGTGTCGCCGCAGGCCGCGGCGAGCGCGCTGTTCCAGGCCCAGACGGCGACGGGGAAGTTGAAGGCGGAGATGATGCCGACGACGCCGAGCGGGTGCCAGGTCTCGCGCATGTGGTGGCCGGGGCGCTCGGAGGCGATTGTCAGGCCGTAGAGCTGACGGGAGAGGCCGACCGCGTAGTCGCAGATGTCGATCATCTCCTGCACCTCGCCCTCGCCCTCGGCGAGGATCTTGCCCGCCTCGAGGGAGACGAGGCGGCCGAGCTCGGACTTCAAGCCGCGCAGGGCGTCGCCGTAGCGCCGCACCACCTCGCCGCGCTTCGGCGCCGGCAGGTCGCGCCAGGCCTCGAAGGCCCGCTGGGCCGCGGCGACCGTGCGCTCGTAGTCGGCGGGCGAGGCCTGGCGGACGCGGCCGAGGACGGAGCCGTCGATCGGCGAGCGCTTCTCGAGCACGGGGCCGGAGCCGCCCCACTCGCCCCAGAAGGCGCCGGGGTTGACGCCCTTGGCGGTGAGGCCGAGCTTCGGGAAGATGGCCTTGACGGTGGCGGAGACGGAGGGAGTGGTGGCCATGGGAGGGGAATTGTAGGGCGGGGTCTCCTGACCCCGCCGTGGTGCGATGAGTGATGAAGGACGCGACGGCGGAATCGGACGACCCCGGCGTGATTCGGATGATGCGAAAGGAGCGAGTACCTGACGGGACGGCCGCGGCGGGGTCGGGAGACCCCGCCCTACAGGGGACCGGTCACTTGCCGTAGACGCGGCCGCCCCACTGGGTGCCGAGGAAATCCTTGAGGGAGACCGATTCCTGGCGGACGAAGCCGGGGCCGAGGCGCTTCTTGGCGAAGAGCTCGAGCACGCCGACGACGCCGGCGGCGGTGGTGAGCTGGATGGCGTTGAGCTTGCGGCCGCCGATGACGGCGCCGTGCATCTTCTTGATGAAGCTGCGCTGCTTCAGGCCGCCGTGGGCGTCGCGGCCGATGACGTTGACGTAGAAGATGACCACGTCGTTCTCGGTCAGCGGCACCTCCTGGTCGAAGATCTGGGTCACGAGCTCCTGCCGCGGGGCGAGGTTGAGGTCGTGGAGGAGGAACTTCATCAGGTCGCGGTGACCCGGGTAGCGCATCGTCTTGTAGTTCAGCTCCTGCACCCGGCCGGCGAAGGTCTCGCACATCGTGGCGACGCCGCCGGAGGTGTTGAAGGCCTCGTACTCGACGCCGTCGATCGTGATGCGCTCCATCCCGTCGAGCGGCATGGTCGCCACGCGCTTGCCGCCGAAGAGGGCCTCGCCGACCTGGCAGTACTCGTTGATCAGGCCGGCCGTGCTCCAGCTGAGGTAGTACTTCATCTGGTTGCTGGCGTCGCCCGGGAGGGCGCCGACGCGCATCTCGCAGAGGCGGACCTGGTCGAGGGAGGACGCGAGCGAGCCGCCGACGATGTTGATCGCGCCCGGGGCGAGGCCGCACTGGGGCATGAAGGTGGCCTTCGACTTCGCCGCGAGGTCGCGGATGAAGTTCGTCGTCTCGACGTCCTCCGTCAGGTCGAAGTAGCTCACGCCCGCGCGGGCGCAGGCGGAGGCGATGGCCTTGTTGAGGAAGTAGGGCGCGGCGCTGACGACGGCGTCCACGCCCTTGAGGAAGCCGGCGAGCTCGGCCGCGGCGTTGACGTCCACGCGCTTGAACTTGGACTTGCGCAGGCCGGTGAGGTCGATGTTCGACCGGGTGTCGGCGAGGACGACGCCGGTGCAGAACCGGCAGGACTCGAGGAGGGTGGCGATGGTGGCGCCGACTTTGCCGGCACCGACGATTCCGATCTTCATGCGGGGAATGGGAGGGGGCGGAGTCAATCGGGCCGCATTGTCATATCCAAGCCGTTTCCACGCGGACCCGGCGCGCCATTACGCCGCGTGCGGCCGACTTAAGACGCGTTAACCCCCGCCCCGGACCCGCCCGCAGGCTCGCCAAAGCCGGTCCGCCGCCCATGAATCGCGCGCTCCCATGAAGGTCGCCGCTCCCGCCGCCCCCGCCCTCCCCCTCGACCAGCTCGCCGCCCGGCTCCAGGGCGAACTGCACGCGGACCACCTCATGCGCACGCTCTACGCGACCGACGCGTCGGAGTACCAGGAGACGCCCCTCGCCGTCGCCTTCCCGCGGAGCGAGGCCGACCTGCGCGAGATCCTCCTCTTCGCCCGCCGCCACCGCGTCGGCGTCATCCCCCGCGCCGCCGGCACCTCCCTCGCCGGCCAGGTGGTCGGCCACGGCATCGTGGTGGACGTGGGCCGGCACCTCGACGCCATCCTCGCGGTCGATCCCGTCGCGCGCCGCGTGCGCGTCCAGCCCGGCGTGGTCCGCAACAACCTCAACGTCGCCCTCGCCCCGCACGGCCTGTTCTTCGCCCCCGAGACCTCGACCGCCAACCGCGCCATGATCGGCGGCATGGTCGGCAACAACTCCTGCGGCGCCAACTCCATCGTCTACGGCACCACCCGCGAGCACGTGGTCTCCGCCCGCGGCTTCCTCAGCGACGGCTCGCTCGCGACCTTCGGGCCGCTGACGCCGGCGGAGTTCGCCGCGAAGTGCGCCGGGCCCGACACGCTCGAGACCCACCTTTACCGCACGGTCCGCGACCTGCTCGGCAGCGAGGAGAACCGCCGGCTCATCCGGGAGAACTACCCGAAGCCCTCCGTCACCCGCCGCAACACGGGCTACGCGCTCGACCGGCTGATGGAGTGCGCGGTCTTCGACCCGGCGTCGGACCAGCCGTTCAACCTCTGCCGCCTGCTCGCCGGCTCCGAGGGCACGCTCTTCCTCGCCACCGAGTTCGAGCTCAACGTCGAGCCGCTGCCGCCCCCGGGCGCCCTGCTCTGCGCGCACTTCGCCACCATCCAGGACTCGCTCAAGGCCACGCTCATCGCGATGCGCCACCGGCCGTTCGGCTGCGAGCTGATCGACCGCCACATCCTCGAGTGCACCAAGGCCAACCTCGAGCAGGCGCGGAACCGCTTCTTCGTCCAGGGCGACCCGGGCGCCGTCCTCGTCGTCGAGGTCCGCCACGCCGACCGCGCCGTCGTCGAGCGCACCACCGCCGCCATCGAGGCCGAGTGCCGCGCCGCCGGGCTGGGCTACGCCTTCCCCGTGGTCTGGGGCCCCGACGTCAACCGCGTCTGGGAGCTGCGCCGCGCCGGCCAGGGCCTGATGAACAACGTCGAGGGCGACGCCAAGCCGCGCGAG
>CAYWTK010000187.1:0-4094 GCA_964460895.1 uncultured Opitutaceae bacterium | reverse complement strand
GGCGAAGGAGCCGGAGCCGCCGTTGTTGAAGCGCACCGAGGCCTTCTGCACGTGCTCGAGCCAGGCCGGCGTCGGCTCGAAGCCGTAGCGCTCCTTCAGCTGCGCGCGCGGCGGCTGGTTGAGGAGCCACATGCCGTCGTCGGCGGCGGCGGACAGGGCGAGGAGCGGCAGGACGAAGGGGAGCAGGCGGGACGCGGTCATGGCGCGGGAGTCACGCGCCGCGGCGCGGCGGTTTCAACCCCGAAGCGCGGCCCGCGCGGCGAGCCGGGGCTTGCCTCCCCCGGGGCCCGGGGCGCAGCATCGCGCCGGGCCCATGATCCACTCGTTCATCTTCAGCGACGGCAGGCTGGTCGGCCGCGACCTCGAGGTCGAGGCGCTGCGGCTGGTGCGGGCCGACAAGGGCCTGATCCTCTGGGTCGACCTCGACAACCCGACCGAGGAGGAGACCAAGGCCATCCTCGAGGGCGTCTTCCAGTTCCACCCGCTCGCCATCGAGGACTGCGTCGCGCCGAGCGACCTGCCGAAGATCGAGGACTACGAGGACTACCTCTTCATGGTCACGCACGCGGTGGACTTCACGCGCAAGGACAAGTTCGCCACGACCGAGTTGGACATGTTCCTCGGCAAGGACTTCATCGTCACCTACCACCGCCAGCCGCTCCGCTCGGTCGCGGCGCTGATGGACCGGGCGGCGAAGAACACCACCCTCGCGCCCCGCGGACCCGACCGCATCGCGCACACGCTGCTCGACCTGATGGTGGACCACTTCATGCCGGTGCTCGACGAGCTCCGGGCCGAGCTCGAGGAGATCGAGGAGCTCGTGCTGCGGAAGTCCTCCACCGAGGCGTTCATGCAGGAGATGCTGCACGCGCGGTCCGACTTCTCGAAGCTCCGGCAGATTGTCCGCCCGCAGCGCGACGTGATCGAGCGGCTGGCCCGCGGCGACACGAAGATGATCCGGCACACCCTCCTGCCCTACTACCGCGACCTGCGCGACCACCTCGGGCGCTTCGAGGACACGGCGGCGAGCTACCACGAGCGCCTGCTCATGGCCTTCGACATCTACCTCAACAAGGCGGCCTTCGAGGCCAACGAGGGCATCAAGTTCCTCACCGCCCTCACCGCCATCACCATCCCCGTGATGGTCGTGGGCACGTGGTACGGCATGAACTTCGAGGCCATGCCCGAGCTGCGCGGGCGGCACAGCTACTTCATCGCGACGGGCGTGGTGCTCTTCTTCACCACGGTGACCTACGTCTACCTCAAGCGGAAGCGCTGGTTCTGACCGCGCCCCGCGGGCCGAAGTCCCCGCTTGCCGGCCGGACCGCGACGGCAAGAGTCGCGCGATGCGACTCCCCGCCCTGCTCGCCGCCGCCGGCGCGGCCCTCGTCCTCTCCGCCGCGGAACCCGGCCCCGGCGCCGCCCCCGCGCCGGCCGAGGCCGACGCCGCGATGCTGCGCGCGCTGCACCGCGCCGCCCTCGCGGACAGCCCCGCCTGGGAGCAGCTGCGCACGCTGGTCGAGCGCTTCCCCGGCCGCCTCGCCGGCACGCCGGCCTACGACGGCGCGGCCCAGTGGGCCCACGCCCTCCTGCAGGCCACCGGCTGCGACCGCACCGAGCTCCAGCCCGTGACCGTGCCCTACTGGGAGCGGGGCGCGCCCGAATCCGCCGAGCTCCTCGCCGGCGGCGCGCGCACCCCGCTCGCGGTCCTCGCGCTCGGCGGCTCGGTGGCGACGCCTCCCGAGGGGCTCACCGCCGGCGTCGTCGAGCTCCCCTCCCTCGAGTCCGTGCGCACGGCCGACGTGGCGGGACGCATCGTCTTCTTCAACGGCCCCATGGACCCGACCGAGATCGATCCGGGCCGGGCCTACGCCGGCGCCGTCGGCCAGCGCACCCGCGGCGCGCTCGAAGCCGCCCGCCGCGGCGCGGTCGCGGTCGTCGTCCGCTCCATGACGCACGCGCTCGACGACCACCCGCACACCGGCGCGATGACGTACGCGCCCGACGTCCCGCGCATCCCGGCCGCCGCCCTCAGCACCCTCGCGGCCGAGCGCCTGAGCGCGGCCCTCAAGGCCGACCCCGACGCCCGCCTGCGGCTCGCCCTCCACGCCCGCTGGCACGAGGACCGGCCCTCCGTCAACGTCATCGGCGAGATCCGCGGCAGCGAGTTCCCGGAGAAGGTCATCCTCGTCGGCGGACACCTCGACGCGTGGGACATCACGCCCGGCGCGCACGACGACGCCACCGGCTGCATCCAGTCCGTCGAGGTCCTCCGCCTGCTGCGGGTCGTCGGCTACCGCCCGCGCCACACCATCCGCTGCGTGCTCTTCACCAACGAGGAGAACGGCCTCCGCGGCGCGCTCGAGTACGCGCGCGTGGTCGGCGAGCGGAAGGAGGAGCACCTGCTCGCCCTCGAGACCGACAGCGGCGGCTTCGCGCCCCGCGGCTTCAACCTCGGCAACCCCGCGGGCGACGCGCACCTCCGGGCCGCGCGCTGGCGGCCGCTGCTCGAGCCCTACGGCGTCCACGTCTTCCAGGCCGGCCGCGGCGGCGCGGACGTCGGCCCGCTCCTGCGCTACGGCTACACCGTGGCCGGGCTGATCCCCGACTCGCAGCGCTACTTCGACTACCACCACACGCGCATCGACGACCTGTCCAAGGTCAACCGCCGCGAGTTCGAGCTCGGCGCGGCGGCGATGGCGTCGCTCGTCTACCTCGTGGACCGGCACGGCCTCTGACGCGGAGCGTCCGCGCCCGGTTGCGGTTTGCGCCCAGCGCCGCGGGAATCCAGCCTGACGCCGTGGCCCCGTTCCCGCGCTACGACGTCCTCGGCACCGGCGTGCACGCGCTCTCGCTCGCGCAGGCCCGCGACCTGCTCGTCGGGCTCCGCGGCCGCCGCGGCTGCGGCGGCGTCTACCCGACGACCGTCCACGGCGTGAGCGAGGCGCTCGACGACCCCGCGCTGCGCGCCGCCCACCGGCGCGCGCTGCTGGTCACGCCCGACGGCATGCCGCTCGTCTGGCTCGGCCGGCTGCGCGGCCACCGCGGCGTCACCCGCGTCTACGGCCCCGACCTCCTGCTCGCGACCTGCGACGCCGGGCGCGCCGTCGGCCTGCGCCACTACTTCTACGGCGGCGCGCCGGGCGTGGCGGAGCGCCTGCGCGACCGGCTGACGGCGCGCTTCCCCGGCCTGGAGGTGGTCGGCACGTTCACGCCCCCGTACCGCGAGCTGACCGCCGACGAGTTCACCGCGCTCGCGGCCGACGTCGCCGCGAAGCGGCCCGACCTCGTGTGGGTGGGCATCGGCTCCCCGAAGCAGGAGAAGTTCGCCGACGCCGCCGCGCCCCGGCTCGAGGCCGCCGCGCTCGTGACCGTCGGCGCCGCCTTCGACTTCCTCTCGGGCCGCGTGCCGCAGGCCCCGGCCTGGATGCGCCGCACCGGACTCGAGTGGCTGCACCGCCTCGCGACCGAGCCGCGCCGGCTCTGGCGCCGCTACCTCGTGCTCAACCCGCTCTTCGTCGTCCGCGTCCTCGCGCAGCTCACCGGCCTGCGGCGGTACCCGCGGGACTGATCCCCGCCGGCCCCACCGCACCGGCGGTCCTCCCGGCGGCGAACGGCCCGACCGCGGCCCGCTCCCCCGTCGATTCCTCCCACCTCGCTCCGTCGCGGCCCGACCTTCCCCGGACGAAACGCAGGCATGCGTGCCGGCGTTCGGAGACAGGGGTGACAGTCGGTCATTCCCCGCCCCCCCCCGCCCTTCTCCCCTCCCCACCACCCGCCCCCCCCAGCCCGTAGTAACACAATGCGTTACTACCGGAGACGGCCGGGCGGGAGTGGGACGGACCAACCTCCGTGGGGTCGGAACACGGTGGGGAGGAACGGCCCCGGCTCAGAAGAGCTCGCCCTGGCGCAGGGCGTCGCGGCGCGCGGGGTCGAGGGTGCTCTGCTGCAGGAGCCAGGGAATCGTCGCCCCGGACGCCTCCGGGACGGCGAGCAGGGCGCGCAGGACGAGGGCGGCGGCGAGGGCGTCGTAGAGCGCCGCGTGGTAGCGCCGGCGGTCGGGCGGACAGTGGCGCGCCGCCGCGGCGTCGAGC
>CAYWTK010000186.1:0-4095 GCA_964460895.1 uncultured Opitutaceae bacterium | reverse complement strand
CGCGCCCCGTCGTCACGACCCCGCCGGTGACCAATCCGGTCGCCGGCAACCAGGCCCCGGCGCCGGGACCGGCCCAGTCGCCGGCCGACGCCGAGCTCCGCGCCCCGGCCCGCCCGACGGCGCCGGTCGCCTTCGTCACGCTGGAGAACAGCCACGTCGCCGTCCGCTTCACCACCGCCGGCGGCGCCGTCGATTCCGTCGAGCTCAAGCGCCACAAGGCCGTGCTCGGCAAGCCCGAGAACTACATCCTCAACGCCCTCCACGCCGCGCCCGCGCTGTCGTTCACCGACTTCCCCGGAGCGGACCGCGACGCCCGCTACGAGGTCGTCGAACAGGACGCGCGCTCGGTCACCTTCCGCACCCGCGCCGGCGAACGGCTCGAGGTCACGCGCCGCTACACGCTGCTGGGCGAGGGCACGGCGGGCGACCCGTACCAGGTCCGGCACGAGACGACCTTCCGCAACCTCGGCGACGAGCCGCTCCCGCTCCCGCGCGGCGCGGTCAACCTCGGCACCGCCGCGCCCATCGGGCCGGAGGACTACGGCCTCTACCTCAACGTCGGCTTCTACAACGGCGAGGACTTCGAGCATTTCGAGCGGAGCGAACTCGAGGGCGGCGGCTTCCTCAGCGGCTTCGGCATCGGCTCCAAGGTGGACCTGCCGTTCATCGACGCCCCCGGGCTCGTCCGCTGGGCCTCGGTGAAGAACCAGTTCTTCACCGCCATCCTCACCCCCGACGAGCCCGGCACCGGCATCCGCACGGAGCGCGTCAAGGTCTACCCCATGGCCCCCGTCGAGGACCGCCGGGCCTACGGCGTGACCGGCACGGCCTATTTCGACTGGAAGCCGCTCGCCGCCGGGGCCAGCGCGACCTGGGCCGCGACCTGGTACGCCGGTCCGAAGGAGTACACGCGGCTCTCGGACACCGACATCTTCAAGCACGACGAGGACCTCGCGATGCAGTTCGGGTTCTTCGGCTGGTTCGCCAAGCTGCTCATCACCATCATGACCTGGGTGCACGAGGCGATGGGCGGCGAGCGCCTCGCCTGGGGCTGGGGCTGGTCGATCGTCATCACCACCCTCTTCCTCAAGATCGTCTTCGTGCCCTTCACGCTGGCGGCGTCGAAGACCTCGAAGCGCATGGCCAAGCTCGCGCCGATGATGACCGAGCTCCGCGAGAAGCATAAGGACGACCCGCGGAAGGCGCAGGAGGCGATGATGAAGCTCTACCAGGAGTACAAGGTGAACCCCCTGGGCGGCTGCATCCCCATCCTCATCACCATCCCGTTCTTCATCGGCTTCTTCTCGATGCTGCAGAGCGCCTCGGAGCTGCGGTTCGCCGCCTTCCTCTGGGCGCCCGACCTGAGCGCGCCCGACACGATCGCGCGGATCTGGGGCATCCCCCTGAACATCATGCCGCTGCTGATGGGCGCCACGATGATCGTGCAGATGCGCATCACGCCGACGCCGACGACGGACCCGATCCAGCAGACGATGTTCAAGATCATGCCCTGGATCTTCACCCTCTTCTGCTACAACTTCTCCTGCGCCCTCGCGCTCTACTCGACCGTGAACGGCCTCTTCACCATCGGCCAGCAGCTCGTCATCAACCGCATGCCCGAGCCCGAGCTGGAGAAGCGCCCGGCCAAGCCCGCCGGCGGCATGAAGAACGTGACGCCGAAGAAGAAGAAATAACGGGAGCGAGTAGCGGGTAGCGGGTAGCGAGCATCGCCGACGCGCCCCCTCCGCCGCTACTCACTACCCGCTACTCGCTAGCCGCTACTTGCCGCATGGCCGGCCACAACAAATGGTCCAAGGTGAAGCGCCTCAAGGCGGTCACCGACGCGCGCAAGGGCAAGGTCTTCTCGCGATTGGCGCGCGACATCACGCTCGCGGCCAAGGCTGGCGGCGGCTCGCCCGACGCCAACGCCCGGCTGCGCACGCTCCTGCTCAAGGCCCGCGAGGCGAACATGCCGGCCGACAACGTCGAGCGCGCGATCAAGAAGGGCACGGGCGAGCTGCCCGGCGTCGTGTTCGAGGAGATCACCTACGAGGGCTACGGCCCGGGCGGCGTGGCCTTCGTCGTCAAGGTCACGACCGACAACAAGACCCGCGCCGCGCAGGACGTGCGCTCCATCTTCGCCCGCTGGGGCGGCAACCTCGCGCAGAGCGGCGCGGTCGCCTTCCAGTTCCTCCACGCCGGCCAGTTCCTCGTCGCCGCGGGGCGCACCACCGAGGACCGCCTGATGGAGGTCGCGCTCGAGGCCGGGGCCGACGACGTCATCGCCACCGAGCAGGGCTTCGAGGTCCGCTGCGACGTCCACGCCTTCGACAAGGTCGCCCACGCCCTCGAGCACGCCGGCATCAAGCCCGACTCCGCCGAGATCGCCTACATCCCCACCGCGTCCGTGCCCGTCGCCAACCCCGAGGTGGCCCGCAGCCTCGTGCGGCTGCAGGAGGCGCTGGAGGAGAACGACGACGTGCAGGCCGTGTTCTCCAACGAGGAGATGGACGACGCGGTCGCCGACGCCGCGCACGCGGGCTGAGGGGCCTCCTCCCCGCGGACGGTCGGACGGCGCGGCCGCGCCGCGCGCGTCCTCCGTGTCGATCGCCAGGCCGGGCTTAGTCCGACACGGACCGGCCCGCGGCTTGTCGGTGCTGGTCCGACATCGGGCCACCCCGGTCGACGTGCGCCCCCGCGGCGCTCCGAAATCCCGTCATCCGGAGCGTTGGCGCCGAGCGCCACGGCCGATTCCCGGTGGTGCGGGAGGCCGGCCAGCCCGTCTTCGTTGCGTGCCGGGAGAACCACCTTCGGCTCTTCATCGCCTCAGGACGAATCCGCCGAACAAGCGGAGGATTTTGATGAATAATCAGATACGAACGGGCCTATTTCATGGAGCCGAGTGTGGGAAATTTCGGCCCATCGCAGCTTATAGGCAGCATTAGCATCGTTTTCACACGATCCGCCGCTATCCCAGCCGGCCTCGACTCGCGTTCCCCTGCCGACACGACCCCGTCGCCCGCGAGCTCTCCAGTCACTCTTCCGTCGCCCCACCAGGACTCCCGCTTCGCCGGACCGACGCCGCTGCTTTGCCATGAACCCACACCCACCCACCAGTCGCGTCGGATCGTGCCTCGTCGCCGTCCGGACGCTCTTCCGCCCCGCGTCGCCCGCGGGCACGGCCGCGACCCCGTTCGCGAACGATTGATCCACCGCGCTTCCCGCCACCCAAGAACGAGACACACCTTCATGAAGACGCTATTCCGATCCATTTCCGCACTGGTCGCCAGCTCCCTGCTGGCCGCCGGGGCAAACGCGCAGGCCAATCGGCTGGTCGCCGGTGATTTCGAAGGCATCACCTCCATCACCTCCTACTGGCCGGCGACGCCCGGCGTGTGGGGTGCCGAAAGCTCGGCCCTCAGCGGCGCGGGCAACGGCATCACGCCGTTCGGCAGCCAGATGCTGCAGCTGAACCACGCCGGTGGCGGCGGCTCGGCCCAGACCGCCCAAATCGTCCAAGGTCCCTTCCCAGCCGGCTCCGTGGTCACGTTCACGGCCAAGTTCAACACCTGGCTGAGCGGGCAGAACGCGAGGCTGGATATCATGCCCAATGCCGGCTTGGCGCTCAACGGGCCCCGGTTCTCCTCTCCCGCGACGCCGCTGGATTCGGATCGGACCACCTGGCAGACGGTGACCGCGACGACCACCCTCGCCGCCGACACGAACTACATCGCCGCGGAAATCATCCTGGCCCAGAGTTCCAACAGCTCCCTCTACGGCAATCCGCTCGCCTACGTGGACGACGCGGTCCTCACCGTCACCCCGCCCACTCCGCGGACCAACTGGGTGAACTGGACCGGCAGCGAGTCGGCCGGCGGCATCACGAAGTACGTGGGCACGATGGCCGTGCCGCGGACCGGCGGCGGCACCACCAACGTCACCGTGAAATACACGCCCCCGACGCAGGCCGCCGGACATTGGGCCTATGGTTCCTGGCCCGGCATCGCCTTCGCCCAGTACTCGAACGGCACCGACTACTATGCGCAGGGAGGGTCGGGCAGCCTCGGCCGCAATCCCGCCCGCTCGCCCTACACG
>CAYWTK010000185.1:0-4164 GCA_964460895.1 uncultured Opitutaceae bacterium | reverse complement strand
CTTCATGGCCTCCCTCGCCCAGCTCGTGGACTACTGCGACCGACGCACCCGCCGCGCGGCTTTCCGCGACTACCCGGGCGCGCTCAACGGGCTGCAGGTGGCCAACGACGGGCGCGTGACGAAGATCGGCGCCGCGGTCGACGCCGGCCGCGTGCCGTTCGAGCAGGCGGTCGAGTGCGGCGTGGATTTCCTCGTCGTCCACCACGGGCTCTTCTGGGGCGGCGCGCAGCCGCTGACCGGTCCGGTGTACGAGCGCTACGCGACGCTCCTGCGCGGCAACTGCGCGGTCTATTCCTCCCACCTCCCCCTCGACGCCCACCCCGAGGTCGGCAACAACGCGCTCCTCGCCCGCCAGCTCGGCCTGCGTCCGCGCGGCCGCTTCCTCGTCCACGAGGGCGAGCCCATCGGCTGGACCGCGGCCAACCGCCTCAAGCGCGCCCAGCTCCGCGCGCGGCTCGAGGAGCTCTACCCGCGGGTCGTCGCGCTCGAGTTCGGCGCGGCCGCGCCCCGCTCGGTCGCGTTCTGCAGCGGCTCGGGCAACAGCGCCATCGCGGCGCTGCCGGCGACGGGCGTGGACACGCTCGTCACCGGCGAGCTGCGCGAGGAGTGGTTCAATTTCGCCCAGGAGCACCGGCTCAACGTCTTCCTCTGCGGCCATTACGCGACCGAGACGCTCGGCGTGAAGGCGCTCGCGGCCGAGCTGGCGCGGCGCTTCCGGCTGCCGTGGGAGTTCATCGACACCGAGAATCCCCTCTGACCCGACCCATGCGCACCTTCGCCGTCCTCTCCGGCCCCAACCTCAACCGCCTCGGCCGCCGCGAACCCGAGGTCTACGGCACCGCGACGCTGGCCGACCTCGAGAAGCGGCTCCGCGCCGAGGCCCGGCGCCTCGGCGTGCGGCTGCGGTTCTTCCAGTCGAACCACGAGGGCGCCCTGATCGACCGCATCCACGCCGAGGCCGACCGCGGCGTCGCGGGCTTCATCGTCAACTTCGGCGCCTACACGCACACCAGCATCGCGCTCCTCGACGCCCTGAAGAGCGTCGCGCCCCTGCCCGCGGTCGAGGTCCACCTGTCCGACCTGCGCAAGCGCGAGCCCTTCCGCCACCATTCCTTCGTCCAGGCCGCCTGCATCGCGCAGATCTGCGGCAAGGGCTTCGACGGCTACGTCGAGGCGCTCGGCCTGCTGGCGGCGCGGACCGCGCCGGCCGCCCGCTGACGCCCCGCCCCCATGGGCCAGCACCTGCCCGATTTCCGCGAGCCGCGCTGGTTCGTCTGCCACACGAAGCCGCGCTGCGAGAAGAAGTTCGCCGACCTCCTCGCGCGCGAGCGGTTCGACCACTACCTCGCGCTCATCGAGAGCGTGCGGCGCTACGGGACCCAGCGGAAGGTCTTCACCAAGCCGCTCTTCGCCGGCTACGTCTTCGCCCGGATCGTGCCGGAGAAGAAGACGCGGGTGTACCAGCAGGACCTGCTCGTCCGCGCGCTGCCGGTCGAGAACGAGGCGGTCTTCCTCCGGCAACTGGAGGACGTCCGCGCCATCTGCGCGTCGGGCCTCGAGGCCGCCCTCCACCCGCTCATCCGCCGCGGCACCCGCGTCCGCGTCTCCGGCGGCCCGCTGCACGGGCTCGAGGGCTTCGTGGACGATCCGGTGAACCCCAAGGGAATCGTGGTGTCGGTGGATGTGCTGCAGCAGGGCCTGCTGGTCCGCCTGCCGCTCGAATGCCTCCAACCCCTCCCGTGAACCTCCCGACGCTCCGCGCGCTCGCGCTCGCCGCCGCGCTCGCGGCCGCGCTGCCCGCCCGCGCGCAGCCGACCGCGGCCGAGGCTCCGCCGCCGGAGCCGACCCGGCTCTTCGGCTGGCGCGTCGGCGGGCTCTTCGACGTCGACCTGCCGCGGTTCGACCCGCCCGGCACGTTCCGCCTCCAGTTCAACCCGCGCGTGAGCGACCTCGTCCGCCGCTCCTACCTGCGCGTGCCGACCGGAGTCCGCTGGACCGTCAACGACCGCGTCGAGCTCCACGCCGAGGCCGAGGCCTTCGCGACCCACGGCCTCGACGACGACACCAGCGCGGGCTACGGCATCGGCGAGCTGCGCTTCGGCGCCCGGCGGCTGATCGAGCACTGGCCCCGGCCCGACTTCGCGTCCAGCGTCGGCGTCAACGTGGAGCTCCCCGTCGGCGATCCGCCGCGCGACCTGACCGACGGCCGCAACCACATCGGCCCCTACCTCGTGACGGAGCACCGCCTCGCCCGGCACCCGAAGTGGACCGTGTTCGGCGGCGTCAGCGCCGACCTCGTCTCCGCCTCGTCCGTGCCCCTCAACCTCGGCCGCAACGCCACGAAGGACGATTCCATCGCCCTCAACGCCGGCGCGACCTACGACCTCGGGCAGGTGAAGTGGACCCTGCAGACGACGTACGCGACCACCGCCATCGCCGGGATCGACGAGCATTTCCTCACCGTGCGCCCCAGCGTGCTCTGGTGGGTGCCCCGGCGGTACACGCTGAATTCGGACACCCAGTGGATCGTCGGCATCGGCCTGCGCGCGGCGTGGGGTCCCGACGGCCGCGAATTCTCGACCGGCTCCCGCGTGCGCGCGGAACTGACCTTCGGCCAGGCCGTGCAGCGCATGCGCGACACCTGGCGCCGCGGCACCGCTCCGCGCTGACGCCCGCCGGTCGCGCGGAGGGAGCCGGCGAACTCCGGGCGCCGGAGATTCACGGATCGAGAAACGCGTGCCCCGCGCCGCGCGCGACCCGTGCTCGGAGAGCTTTGGGGCAACCTCAGACGGCCCCTGGGGATGCGCCGCCCTCGGCGCGTCGCGTTCCCGAACCGGGGCGGGGGCGCCCCGGCTCCATCGGTCGGACCAATCCGCTCTCCCGTTGACCGGGGCCGGCCGGCGGCCGAGCACCGATTCGTGGGTAGCCGGCGACCTCCGGGCGCCGGTCGAAGACGGACGAAGCTCCGTCCCGGGCGCCGGTGCGCAGGGACTGGGCCACGTCGCTCAGGTGATCACCCGCCAGAGCACCGCGAGCGCGTGCAGCGCGGCGCAGGCCGCGAGCGCGGCGGCGAAGTCGTCGGCCACCACGCCCCACCCGCCGGGCCAGCGCTGCAGGCGGGCGATGCCGAAGGGCTTGAGGATGTCGAAGAGCCGGAACAGCCCGAAGCCGGCCAGCGGCATCACCCAGGCGGGGGCGAGCCCCGCCCAAGCCCACGGCGCGCCGAGGAAGACGAGCGGCAGGACGATGAACTCGTCGAGCACGATGCAGCCGGGATCCCGCTTCCCCAGCCGGCGCTCGGCCTCGCCGCAGAGCGCCACCGCGACCCACGCGAGCGCGGTCGTGGCGACCAGCGTCGCGGGCCAGGGCACGGCGCGGAAGAAGACCAGCGCGTAGAGCAGGCCCGCGGCCGAGCCCCACGTGCCGGGCGCCGGCAGCCGCCGGCCGAGCGGACCGAGGGTCGCCGCGCCGACGACGAGGGCGGCGGGCAGCTTCGCCGCCCAGCGCGGCTCCGGCAGCTCCACGCGCATGGCCGCCGCTCAGTCCATCACCACGTGCCCGTGGCGACGGAAATACGACCAGCCCGAGGTGATCGTGAGCACGGCGGACGCCACGAACAGCGCGAGGCCGATGGCGTGCACGGCCGTGATGATGAACCGCTCGTCCGGCGGGAAGACCGAGCCCCAGTCCTGCTGCAGCATCCGCGCGCCGAGGATCCAGCCGATGGCGTTGAGCTGGACGAAGGTCTTCACCTTGCCCCCCTGGTCGGCCTCGATCGCCACCTGCCGCATCGCCGCCGCCATGCGCATGCCCGAGACCGCGAATTCGCGGCAGAGGATGCACATCCAGAGGATCATCGCGACGAGCGCGTAGTCGCGGCCGAGGAAGACGAAGTAGCCGCCGTTGATCAGCGCGACCATCAGCCCGAGGACGAGCACCTTGTCGATCACCGCGTCCATGAAGCGGCCGAACGACGACACCTGGTTCGCCCGGCGGGCCAGCATGCCGTCGAACCAGTCCGTCAGCGCCGCCGCGATGTAGAGCCAGAACGCCACCGTCGCGCTGAGGGTGAAGTCCGCGTACATCAGCCCCACGACCGCGAACATCAGCGGCACGCGCGAGATCGTGAGCAGGTTCGGCAGGGTCAGCACGCGGGCAGTCGAG
>CAYWTK010000184.1:0-4214 GCA_964460895.1 uncultured Opitutaceae bacterium | reverse complement strand
GCCGCGTTCGCGGCGGGGTCGGGAGACCCCGCCCTACAACGGATGCGCCCCGCCCACGTGCGCGGCGATGCGTGCGACCAGCGCGGGGCCGCCGTCCTCGAGGAGGTAGTGCCCCACCCCGTCCAGGCGCTCCACGGGAGCGTCGGGGAGCACGGCGCGCCAGCGCGCGAGGTAGTGGTCGTTGAAGCAGAAGTCGTCGCCGCCCCAGAAGATCGCCGTCTCCTTCGCGCGCAGCGCGGGCAGGCGGGACTCGATCTCCGCCAGCGCGCGGTCGGACGCCGTGCCGCGGCCCGAGGGGATGTCCACGACGAAGCGGTGCGTGGCGATCCGGCTGGCCCAGGAATCGTAGGGGAAGAGGAAGCCGCGCTTCACGTCGTCCGGCAGCGGCCGCGACACCGCCATCCACGTCGCCGGCCAGGCGAAGCCGTTGCCGCCGCGGACGATCAGCTCGCCGACCAGCGGCGCGCGACAGAGGCGGATGCGCCAGGGCACGACGGTGTCGGCGAAGGCCGCGGTGTTGAGGATCGCGACGCGTCCGAGCCGGTCCGGCTCGGGCAGCACGGCGCCGAGGCCGATGGGACCGCCCCAGTCGTGGACGACGAGGTGCACGCGGCGCAGGCCGAGGGACGCGAGGAGCGCCCGGAGGTTGGCGACGTGGTTGGGCAGCGTGTAGTCCCAGTCCTGCGGCTTGTCCGAGAGCCCGCAGCCGAGGTGGTCCGGCACGACGCAGCGCACGCGGTCGCGCAGGGCGAGGACGAGGTCGCGGTAGAAGAACGACCAGGTCGGGTTGCCGTGGACCATCACGACGGCCTCGTCGGAGCGCGGCCCCTCGTCGAGGTACGAGAATTCCCCCGCCGCCGTCGCGAAGCGCTGCGGGGTGAACGGGTAGAGCCGGCGGAGCCAGTCCGGCCGGGGCGTCGGCGCGGCGCTCATCACCAGGAGACGGCGAGCATCAGGCTGTTGATGCCGCTGCCGATGCCGAGCAGCGCGACCTTGTCGCCCTCCTTGACCGCGCCGGACTCGACGGCGCGCACGAGCGTGGCCGGCAGCGCGGCCGAGCCGGTGT
The DNA here is from genome assembly GCA_964460895.1 of uncultured Opitutaceae bacterium. Classification (GTDB taxonomy): domain Bacteria; phylum Verrucomicrobiota; class Verrucomicrobiia; order Opitutales; family Opitutaceae; genus Didemnitutus. Next base: position 3,148 of record CAYWTK010000184.1, on the reverse strand, counting down.
TGCCGAGGGTCTCGAAGGAGGAGAAGTCCTTCGCGAGGTCGAGGCCGAGGGTCTCGTAGAGCTTGCGGCGGTGGGCCGAGCCGACCTGGTGGCAGATGATGCGGTCGGGCGTGGCGGCGTCCCACCCGGTCTCCGCGCGGAACGCGTCCCAGGTGCGCCGGGCCACGTCCACGCCGGCGACGAGGAGCTGCTCGGAGTCCGTCTCCATCGCCAGCCCGTCGCCCGCGCTGTCGCCCTGGCAAAGGTCGCTGTGCCGCGTGTCGGCGAGCGCGGCGCCCCCGAGGAGCCGGTGGCGCGGGGCGTCGGTCGGCAGCTCGTCCTCGTGGCAGACGACGGCCGCGACCGCCGCGGAGCCGATGGTGAGGTTGGCGAAGAAGGGCTTGATCGCCTGGCGGTCGAGGTCGGCCGCGAGCAGGTGCGCGAGCGTCCGCTCGACGAGGGGGCGGCCGTTCTCGCCGGACACGACGATGCCCGCGCGCACCTGGCCGGCGTCGATCATCGCCCCGAGGAGCACGAGGCCGTTGAGGAAGCCGAGGCAGGCGTTCGAGACGTCGAGCACCTGCATGGCGCCGCCGAGCGCCATCTTGTGGTGGACGAAGGTCGCGGTCGCGGGCTCGAGCATGTCGCGGCAGACCGCGCTGTGCAGCAGCACCTGCAGCCGGTCGGCCGGGAGGCGCGAGCGGCCGAGGACCTTGCGTCCCGCCGCGGCGCTGGCGTCGGACGGGCGCGTGCCCGGCGGCCACATGCGGCGCTCGCGGATGCCCGACATCAGCTCCAGGCGGCCCTCCGGCAGGCGGAGGCGCTCGTAGAGCGGGCGCAGGCGCGCCTCGAGGGCGGCGGAGGTCCAGACCTCGTCGGGCTCGACCGCGGCGATCGACTCGAGGCAGGCGTGGGCGAACTTCATGGGCCCGGCGCCGGCCGCTCCGGGCGCATGGCGAGGCGGATGACCTCCTGGTCGAAGTAGTTCGACCCGAGGCCGGCGTCGACCACGAGGGTGGCGGCGTTGACGCCGCTGCTGCGGGGGCTGAGGAGGAAGAGCACGACGTTGGCCACCTCCTGCGTCGCGAGCGCGCGCTTCCGGAACGTGAGCTTCTCGGCGTAGAGGTAGCTCTCGAGGTAGCCGGGGATGCCGGCGGAGGCGCTGGTCTTGAGGGGACCGCTGCCGACCACGTTGACGCGGACGGCGGAGTCGGCGCTGAGGGACTTGGCGAGGAAGCGGGCGCAGGACTCGAGCGCGGCCTTGATCGGGCCCATGTAGCCGTAGTTGTCGGGCGTGACGAGGAGCGACGAGATGCCGAGGGTCACGACCGACGCGTCGGGCGCGAGGTGCGGGCGGAAGGCCCGCGTCAGCTCGACGAGCGAGAACGCCGAGATGGCGGTCGCCTGGAGGAAGTCGGCGCGCTTCGTCTCGGCGAACGGCTTGAAGCCCTCGCGGTAGTTCGCGAACGCGATGGAGTGCACCAGCCCGTGGATCGGCCCGAGGCCGGCGGCCGCGACCGCGGCGGCGAGCCGGTCGCAGGCGCCCTCCTGCTCGGCGTCGCAGACGAACACCGGGCGGTCCGCGAGCAGCGAGGCGAGCGACTGCCGGCGGGCCTCGGAGCGGACCGCGTAGACGACGCGCGCGCCCTGCTCCTCCAGCGACTTCGCCACCGCCCAGGCGACGCTCTTCTTGTTGGCGACGCCCTGGACGAGGAAGGTGCGGCCCGCGAGTTGGAGGAAGTCGCTCATGCGCCGGCGGGCTGGCCCTCGGGCGTCTTCCAGGCGACGGAGAAGTCCACGTTGAGCACGCGCTTGTCGCCCGACTTCATCGCGCCGGACATCAGGTAGAAGCCGCCCGCCACCTCGTTGATCCGCACCTCGATGGTGACGGTGTCGCCCGGGTAGACCGGCGTGCGGAAGCGGACGTTCTCGACCTTGGCCAGCAGCGGCACGCCCGCGGGGCGGCCGTCGGCGGCGGCGAACTTGCCCGCGAGCAGCAGCGCGCCGGTCTGGAAGACCGCCTCGCAGAGGAGCACGCCCGGCGTGATCGGCGCGCCCGGGTAGTGGCCGCGGTAGAAGTCCTCGTCGGCGCGCCAGGTGCGGGTGGCGGTCAGCGTCGTGTCGGTGCGGGCGACGACCGCGTCCACGAAGAGGAACGGCGGCCGGTGCGGGATGAGCCTCTCGACTTCGTTCATCGGGGTCAGGCGGCGGTGCGCTTCACGGCGGCGAGGGCCTTGTCGATCTGGTTGGCCACGATGACGCCGTAGTTGATGGTGCCGAGCCAGCCGGACATGATGATGCCGACCGAGCCCGCGTGGTAGAGGCCGGGCAGCTCCTTGGGGAGGTCCATCGAGACCTTGAGCCCCTCGAACTTCGTGCCGAACGACGTGCCGGCCCAGTGCTTCGTGTAGTACTCGACCGTGCGCGGCGTGGCGGCCTCCTTCCACTCGATCTTGCCGCGCACGTCGGGGATGAAGCGCTCGAGGCAGGTGATGGACTCCTCGATCAGCCGCTCCTTGTGCGCCGCGTAGGTGGCGTCGTCCATCGCCGCCCAGTCCTGGTAGCGCGAGTTGATCGAGACTACGACGGTGTAGCGGTCGGCGCCCGGGCGCGTGTCCGGGTAGTACATCGAGAACGTGCGGCTGGTCGTGTGCAGGTCGACCAGCGCCTCGCTGGAGAACTTCGGCTCGTCGGAAGTGAAGACGAGGTCGCCGATGTGCGGCAGGGTCTCGCCCTTGCGGATGCCGAGGTAGACCTGGCAGGAGCTGCTGTTGACGCGGACGGCCTTGGTGGCGGCGACGAACTCGGGCCGGAAGTTCTCCTCGCCGGCGAGGCGCAGGACCGTGTTCTTCACGTTCGAGTTGGAGAGCACCGCGTGGCAGCGGATGGTGCGGCCGTTGGCCACGACGCCCGTCACGCGCCGGCCGGCGGGGGTCTCCTCCGTCAGGATGCGCTCGACCAGCACGTGCTTGCGGAGCTCGACCCCGTTGGCCTTCAGCTCGGCGGCCATGCGCTTGATGAGCACGTCGGTCCCGCCCTGGAAGGTGTAGACGCCCTTGCTCATGAAGTTGGAGAACACGATGCCGAACGTGATGGCCGGGTCGTCCATGGTGGACCCGTTGGCGTAGGCGATCGGCTCCATCAGCAGGCGCTTCACGTCGTCGCGCCC
>CAYWTK010000183.1:0-4387 GCA_964460895.1 uncultured Opitutaceae bacterium | reverse complement strand
CCAAAGGCGAAGGCGTTGAACGACTCGAGCCACGTGACCGGCCGGTCGGGCGTCCACGCCTGCATTTTCTGCGCGGTCGCGACGGTTTGCTCCAGGTAGCGGCCGATGAAACCGGGGAACTTCTCGAGCTGCCGCTGGGCCGCCGGATCGGCGAGCTTGGGCAACGCAGCCGAAAGTTCCTTAAGCGTCGCCGCGAGCGCGGCGTTGGCGGCGGTCACCTCGGGCAGCATCGCGAGGAGCGGCTGCACCTCGGCCTTGAAGTCGATGACCTCGATCTCCAGCGCGTCGGCTTCGCGCTTCAGAAGGGCCGCGCGCTCGGGCGTCGCGTCCCGCAGGCCCGCGATGAGATTCTGCTTCGCCTCGCGGAGGTCCGCCGCGACCTTGTGGCGCTCTTTCAACGAGGAGACGAGGTCGGTCATGTGGCCGAGGATGGTCTCGTGGTCGGCAATCGCGTTGGCGAACTGGTCCGCATACGCGTCGAGCGGCGCGAGCTGCCCGTTGGCCGCCGCCGGCGCGAGGCCCGCGCGCTTCGTGAGGCGCTCGAACTCGCGCAAGCGCAGCTCGCTCAGGAAACGGCTCATCGCCGAAAAATCCTTCACCTGCGCGCGCAGCAAATCGACGAACTCGAGGCCGGCCAGGCGATAGACCGCGAGGTTTTCGCGGTTTTGCGGAATGAAGCCGACCGCGTCGCGAAAGATCGTGAACGTGATCAGCGCCAGCACGACGACCGAGATGGCGGCGTTGCTCTGGAAGAAAAGCTTCGCGACCTTGTCGCCCGAAATCCCAAAAAACCAGCTCCGGCGCCGGCGCAGCAGGGCCTCGCGCGTCGGCAGACGCGGCGAAGGGGTGACGGCGGCGGTGGGAGCGGCGGGATTCACGAAATTGCGCCGCCAAATTCGCGGGGCGCGCCCGGCTCGGTCAACCGGCCTGGGTTACAGTTCTGTGACAAAGGCGCCACACGGGCGACGCGGCGACGAGGCAGCGCTCGCTCAACCGTTTTCGGGGGGAACGAAAAGCCCGACGCTTGCGAAGGCGGCGGGCGGAAGAACTGCAAAGTCTCTCGCGCGGTCCGGTGCAACACCGCTCCGCCGTGATTCTCTTTTCGCGCGCAACACGCCCCGCCCTGCGGGCACCCCTCTCCAGAGGGGATTTCAACCCGGATTCCGCGATCGCCGGAGCTGTAGGAGCGGCTTTACGCCGCGATCCGTCCGGCCGGGTGACATGCAATGCGCAAGGCAATCGGGGCGTAAAGCCCCTCCTACAGTTCTTGCGAGCGGACACCAATCGCGGAATCCGGGCTAAATCCACGCCGCGAGTGATCCCCTCTTGAGAGGGGATTTCAACCCGGATTCCGCGATCGCCGGAGCTGTAGGAGCGGCTTTACGCCGCGATCCGTCCGGCCGGGTGACATGCAATGCGCAAGGCAATCGGGGCGTAAAGCCCCTCCTACAGTTCTTGCGAGCGGACACCAATCGCGGAATCCGGGCTAAATCCACGCCGCAGGTGATCCCCTCTTGAGAGGGGTGGCGCGCAGCGCCGGGGTGGGTTGGCACGTCACGGCGTAGCGTCAGTGGGCTGCCTTCATCGGCACGAAGCCGGACTTCGCGACGAGGGCCTGGCCTTCCTCGCTCAACAGGAAGGCGATGAACTCGGCGGCGAGGCCGCTGGGTTCGCCGTTCGTGTAGAAGAAATTCGGGCGCGCGTAGGGATACGTCTTGTTGTGCACCGCCTCGGTGGTCGGCAGGGCCACCTGCCCGTCCTTGCCGACAATGCCGACGACCTTCACGCCCGGGGCGTGGATGTAGGCGATGCCGACGTAGCCGATGCCGTTCGGGTTCTTCCCCACCTCGGCGGCGATCTGTTCGTTGCCCGCCATTTTTTGCGAGGAGGAGGCGTAGTCGCGCTTCTTCATGGCGAGGTCCTTCCAGTCCTGGTAGGTGCCGGAGGAAGTGTTGCGCGTGTAGATCGAGATCGCGCCGGCGTTGCCGCCGACCGCGCCCCAGTCCTTCACGTCGCCGGTGAAGATCTGCTCCACCTGGCGGAGCGTGAGCTTCTCGACCGGGTTGCCTTGGTTGACGATGACGGCCATCGCGTCCCACGACACGATCACGGGCTTCATCGTGACGCCCTTGGTGAGCGCGGCGGACATCTCGGTGGGGCGGGCGCGGCGCGAGGACATGCCGATGTGCGCGGTGCCGTCGGTGATGGCGGCGATGCCGGTGGTGGAGCCTTCGGCGGCGATCTCGAAGACGACGCCGGGATTTTTTGCGCGGAAGGCCTCGGCGACCTGCGGCACCATCTTGGCGCCGAGGGTGTCGGAGCCCTTGATGACGAGCTTGTCGGCGGCGGCGGCGACCGTCGCGAGCGCGGCGGCGAGGGAGAGGCAGAGGAGTTTCTTCATGGGTGGGTGCGGGGAAGGGTGGACGTTAGAATTTGATGTTCAGGTCGGCCTGCAGGAGCCAGTAGCGGTCGAGGGCGTTGTTGCTGCCGATGTCGCCGGTGCCGGAGGCGATCACGCTCCGGTTTTTCCGTTGGGCCTTGGCGTAGGTGAGGCTGAGCTGGGTGGCGGCGCCGAGGGCGTAGTTGCCGCCGACGACGAAGCCGCGCAGGTTGGTGCGGCTGTCGAACAGGTCGGAGTCGACCAGGTTGGCGTCGAGGGCGAACGCGCCGACGGACTGGTAGAGGATGCGGGCGTCCCAGTCGCCGGGCTGCGCGGCCTTGCCGTATTGGAGGCCGACGTGGAAGGCCTTGTCCTCGCCGTCGAGGTCGGCCCGGCCGAACTTGGTGGCGCGAGCGCCGGCGTCGAGGTTGAGGGCGAAGTCGGCGAAGGCACGCAGGGGCACGCCGTGGGGGGCGGTCCAGTTGTATTCGAGCGGGATCTCGAGCACCGCGAGGTTGTTCACCGGCGCGGCGTTGCCGGCGCTCATCGCGCCGTTGAAGGCCGCCACGTTGGTGCGCTGGTCGGCGCCGGCGTAATAGTAGAAGACCGGGGCGACCTGGAAAAAGTTCGCCGCCCCGCCGAGGTAGCGCTTGTAGCCGCCTTGCCAGGCGGTGAGGTAGAGATCCTCGGTGCCGGCGCTGGTGGCGGGCGTGATCGGGGCGAAGGGATCCTGGTTGCCCGAGGTGCCGTAGACGAACTGCGCGAGCGTGACGAAAAACTCGTGGTTGCCGCGGCGGGTGCGGAACTGCTCGGCGAGGCCTTCCGGATTGATGTCGCCGTCCCAGACCATCGAGGTCGTCACGAGCGGATTGGGCATGCGCCCGGCGATGAAGTTCCATTCCGGGGTCGGGGCCCACGTGACGTAGACCTGCCCGAGGTAGAGGCCGTCGTTGGTTTTGTTGTAGGGGCCGCCGTCATCGGCGAGCGTGACGTTGTTGGAGCGGTTGCTGAGGGCGGACTCAAGCCGGATGCCCCAGCCCCAGTTCTGAAGCACCTTGCCGGTCAGGGCGGCGCGAACCCGGTAGCGGAAACGGTCGCGCTCCTGATCGTCGCCGTTGGCCAGCTCGCCGCCACGGCTCTCGTAGCGGACGCGCAGGTCGCCCGCGATGCGGAGCTCGGAGAGCGTCGAGGAAAGATTGAGTTTGCCCGCGGCGGTGTTGGCCGCGAAGTCCTTCGTGAGTTCGGCGCGGAGTTCCTCGGCCTCCTGGTCGTTGATGATGCCCTTGCGGACGAGGAGTTCGATCAGCGGGCCGCTGTCTTGCGCGCAGGCGGCGACGGCAGCCAAGAGGGCCGCGAGCGTCGCCAGGAGTTTGGTGGTCAGTTTGGACATTGGTGCAGTGTTGCGGGTTGATGCGCCGCGGAGTCGCCGCCGCGCCGGTTCAAACTAACCGGCGATTGTTACGGTTTCGTGACGCCGGTGTTACGAACAAGGAAAAGCCGCGCGCGCGGCGCTTCGGGGGGAAATGCTATGGGAACGCTCGCCTAGCCTGTGGTCTCGGCCGATTCGGCGGCGACGGCGGTGAGCTGGATCAGGCTGTTGAGCGAGCTGAAGTGCTTCGTCCACTCGAAGTCGTCCGCGTGGCCGCCGACGATCTGGTCGAAGAGCGCTTTCTTGTCCGCCTTGAGCGCCTGGATGCGCTCCTCGATCGTGCCGGCCGTGACCATGCGGTAAACGAACACGGTGTTCGTCTGGCCGATGCGGTGCACGCGGTCGATCGCCTGATCCTCGACCGCCGGATTCCACCACGGGTCGAGCAGGAACACGTAGTCCGCGGCGTGCAGCGTGATGCCGGTGCCGGCGGCCTTGAGCGACACGAGCATGACCGCCGCGCCCGCCGCCGTCTGGAACTGCTGCACGGGCTTCTGCCGGTCGACCGTCATGCCCGTGATCTCGAAGCGCTGCAGGTCCGGATAATGCGCCGCGAGCGCGCTGCGCACGCGGTCGAG
>CAYWTK010000182.1:0-4514 GCA_964460895.1 uncultured Opitutaceae bacterium | reverse complement strand
GAGCCGCCGCCGGCCATGACGAAGCCGCGGTCGACGAGGTCGGCGGAGAGTTCGGGCGGGCACCGCTCGAGGGCGGCGCGGACGGCCTCGACGATCGAGGCGATGGTGTCGGCGATGGCCTCGCGGATCTCCTGCGAGGTGATGTGGATGGTCTTGGGCAGGCCGGCGACGGAGTCGCGGCCCTTGACCTCCATCGCCAGCTCGGTGTCGAGCGGGTAGGCGGAGCCGATGGTCATCTTGATCTCCTCCGCCGTGCGCTCGCCGATGAGCAGGTTGTAGGCCCGCTTCATGTAGTTGATGATGGCGGCGTCGAGCTCGTCGCCCGCCACGCGGATGGACTTGGAGAACACGATGCCCGAGAGCGAGATGATGGCGATCTCGGTGGTGCCGCCGCCGATGTCCACGATCATGTTCGCGGCCGGCTCGTCCACGGGCAGCCCGACGCCGAGGGCGGCGGCCATGGGCTCGAGGATGGTGATGACCTCGCGGGCGCCGGCGTGGGTGGCGGACTCCTTCACGGCGCGCTTCTCGACCTCGGTGATGCCGCTCGGGATGGCGACGACGACGCGGGGCGAGACGACCTTCGAGTTGTTGTGCACCTTCTTGATGAAGTAGCGCAGCATCGCCTCGGTGATGTCGAAGTCGGCGATCACGCCGTCCTTCATCGGGCGGATGGCGGTGATGTTGCCCGGGGTGCGGCCGAGCATCTTCTTGGCCTCGTCGCCGACCGCGAGGACCTTGCGGCTGCCGGTGTGCACCGCGACGACGGACGGCTCGCGCAGCACGATGCCCTTGTCCTTCACGTAGACGAGCGTGTTCGCGGTGCCGAGGTCGATGCCGATGTCGTTCGAGAAGAGCCCGAGCAGTTGATGGAACATGAGGCGGTGGCGGGGTTTCCCTAGGGAAGCGGCCCCCCCTCGGAATTGTCAAAACCAAAGCCTTGAGGGGCGGGAGGTTGGGCGGGTGAAAGGCGGTGCGCGGGCTTGACCCGCGCCGGCTTTGCGCGCGTTTTCGTCGCGCCCAACCCCCATGCAAGGCATCGACTTCATCCAGGACCTCGCGGTCGTCCTGCTCGTCGCCGGTTTCGTCGGCTGGCTGTGCCACCGGCTGGGCCTGTCGTCCGTGGTCGGCTACCTGGCGGCCGGGCTGCTGGTGGGGCCGCACACGCCGCCGTTCTCGCTCGTGGCGAGCGTGGCGCGGATCGAGACGCTGGCGCAGGTCGGGTTGGTGTTCCTGATGTTCTCCATCGGGATGAAGCTGAGCCTGCGGCGGCTGCGGCGGCTCGGTCCGTCGCTGCTCATCGCGACGGCGGTCGGCGCGCTGGTGATGTACATCGTGGCCCGGGCGGTGGGCACGGCGCTCGGCTGGCCGCCGGTCCAGTCGCTCTTCCTCGCGGCGATGCTGATGGTCTCGTCGTCGGCCATCATCAGCAAGGTGCTGGCCGAGTCGGGCGGCACGCACGAGCGGGCGAGCCAGACCGCGATGGGGATCACGGTGCTGGAGGACATCGTCGCCGTGGTGATGCTGGCGATCCTCAACTCCTTCGTCGCCGACACCGGCGCGCCGGGCGGCATGGGGGACACCCTGGGCCTGCTCGGGGCCTTCGTGACCCTCGCGGGCGTGGCGGGGCTGCTGGCCGTCCCGTGGCTGCTGCGGCGGCTCTCGCTCACCGCCAACGAGGAGCTGCTCACCCTGGTGACGGCCGGACTCCTGTTCCTGCTCGCGCTGCTCGCGCAGCGGGCGGGCTTCTCCCTCGCGCTGGGCGCCTTCCTGCTCGGGGCCATCGTGGCCGAGACGCCGCACCGCACGCAGGTGGACCGGGTGTTCGAGGGGATGCGCGACATCTTCAGCGCCGTGTTCTTCGTCGCCATCGGCATGCTCATCGACCTGCGCTCCGCGGCGCACCTCTGGTGGCTGGTGGCGCTGCTGTCGGTGGTGACGATCGTCGGCCGCACCGTCGCGGTGGCCACCGGCCTGATGGTCACGGGCGCGGCCCCGCGCACGGCGTTCACCGTCGGCGCGTCGGTCACGCCCCTGGGCGAGTTCTCCTTCATCATCGTCCAGCTCGGCATCCTCGCGGGGGTGATGACCACCGACTTCCAGGGCGTGGCGGTGGGCGTGGCGCTGGTGACGGCCTTCACCGCGCCCTGGCTCGCCCGCCATGCCGGCCCGCTGGGCGAGCGGATCGAGTCGCGGCTGCCGCGCTGGCTGGAGAACTGGCTGGCCTACTACCGCGGCTGGCTGGAGCGGATGCAGGCGCGGCAGAAGCGGAACGTCCTCTGGCAGCTCAGCCGCAAGCGCGTGATCCAGGTCGGCGTCGAGGTGCTGCTGGTGACGGGCATGCTGGTCTTCGCGGAGAGCCTGCTGCGGGTGCTGCTGCCGTTCATCCCCGGCGAGCGCCTCTTCCCCGAGGCGCCGCGGGTGCTCTTCTGGACGGCGCTGGTCGTGCTCGTGGCCGTCCCGGTCTTCGCCATCTGGCGCAACGTCTCGGCCCTCGCGATGCTGCTCGCCGAGGTCAGCACCTCGGGGCAGTCGAACGTCGCCCGCCTCCGGCCGATGGTGGAGACGGGGGTCAAGGTCGTGGCCGGCCTCCTCATGTTCCTCTGGCTCGCGGCCGTCGCGCCGGTGGCGCTCCTCGGCCGCTGGGTGCCGCTCCTCGTCCTCCTGCTCGGCGCGGGCCTCGTCGTGTTCCTCCGCCACAAGCTCACCTACTGGCACAGCGTGGTGGAGGGGGAGCTGCAGGACCGGCTCGTGCCGGCGGACCCCAAGCTCTCCGGCACGTCCGCGCCCTGGCTGGCGGACCACGGCGACTGGGAGCTGGCGCTCGGCGAGTGCGTGCTGCCCGACCTCGCCGACGTGCGGGGCCTGACGATCGGCGAGCTCGCGCTGCGCAAGCGCTTCGGCTGCACCGTCGCCGGCATCGAGCGGCAGGGCGTGGTGGTCGGCAATCCCTCGCCCCAGACCGCGCTCTATCCGCGGGACAAGCTCCTCCTGCTCGGCGACGCGCGGCAGGTGGCGGCGGGCAAGGCGTTCCTGCTGCACGTGTCGGTCCGCGCGACCGACTCGACCTTCGACGAGGTCCGGCTCGAGAAGGTCGATATCCCCGTCGGCAGCCCGCTCGCGGGCCGGACGCTGGCGGAGCTCGCGCCGACGCGGCGCGCGGGCGTGCAGGTCGCGGGCGTCCACCGCGGCGGCCTGCGCATCCTCAATCCGGGCGGCGACGAGCGGCTGCAGGCGCTCGACGAGGTGCTCGTCCTCGGCAGCCCCGACCAGGTGAAGGCGTTCCGGCTCTGGGTCCGCGAGGGCGAGGGCACGCTCGGGGGATCCTGAGCGCGGGAGGCGGCCGCTCCGCCCGTCCCCGGCGCGCGGACGCGAAAAAGGCGCGCCGGGAGGGGCGCGCCGCGGGGCCGGGAGCGGTCCGGCTCAGTTGTTGCCGGGCTTGGTCTCGGACTTCGCCTCGGGCTTCTTCTCGGCGGCCGGGTCGTCCTTCGCGGCGTTCTTGAACTCCTTGATGGACTGGCCGAGCCCCTTCGCGAGCGACGGCAGCTTGGAGCCGCCGAAGAGGAGGAGCAGGATCACCAGGATGACGATCAGCTCGGTCGGCCCGAGGCCCATGAAGGCGAGGAGAGCGGAGGACATGGCAGAGGCAGGCTAGGCCGGCGGGGGGCCGAGTAAAGGGACAAAACCGGCTCAGCGGTGCGGGTGGTGGTGATGGTGGCCGCCCGGCATCGGCGGCGGGAAGCTCGACGGGAACGCGGGCAGCGGCGGCAGGGTGCGCGGCGCGGCGGGGCCGCCCTGCTTGATGAACTGCGGCGGGATCGCCGGCGGCTTCTTCAGCAGGTTCTGCGGGTTGTCGATCTGCTCGGCGTCGAAGAAGCCGTGCAGCTGCCGGATGCGCGTCGGGTGGCGCATCTTGCGGAGCGCCTTGGCCTCGATCTGGCGGATGCGCTCGCGGGTGACCTTGAACTGCTTGCCGACCTCCTCGAGCGTGCGGCTGTAGCCGTCGACGAGGCCGAAGCGCAGCGTGAGCACGCGGCGCTCGCGCTCGGTGAGCGAGTCGAGCACGTCCATGATCTTCTCCCGGAGGAGGGAGAACGCGGTCATGTCGTACGGGTTCTCCGCCGACTTGTCCTCGATGAAGTCGCCGAAGCTGGTGTCGTCGCCGTCGCCCACCGGCGACTGCAGCGAGATGGGCTGCTGCGCCATCTTCATGATCTGCTGCACGCGCTCGACGGGCAGGTTCATCTCCTCGGCGACCTCCTCCGGCGTCGGCTCGTGGCCGAACTCCTGCAGGAGCTGCTTCTGGACCTGCATCACCTTGTTCAGCGTCTCGATCATGTGGACCGGGATGCGGATGGTGCGGGCCTGGTCGGCGATGGAGCGGGTGATGGCCTGGCGGATCCACCAGGTCGCGTAGGTGGAGAACTTGTAGCCGCGGCGGTACTCGAACTTCTCGACCGCCTTCATCAGGCCCATGTTGCCCTCCTGGATGAGGTCGAGGAAGGAGAGGCCGC
>CAYWTK010000181.1:0-4551 GCA_964460895.1 uncultured Opitutaceae bacterium | reverse complement strand
GCCGCCGCGAACGCCGCGGCCGGACCCCACCAGCCGCGGCGGCGGAGGGCGGCGGCCAGGCGCGCCGGCTGGAAGAGGGAGAGGACGGCGAACAGCACCGCGCCGACGGCGAGGAAGCGCGCGACCAGCCAGGCGACGTCCTCCCACGGACGCCCCGCCGCCAGCAGCACGGCGCCCACCGCGGCCAGCGGCAGCCAGACGTGCCAGCGCGCGAACTCCCGCGCGACGCGACGCGGCAGCGACGCCCGCGGGGCGGCAGCGGCCGGCGCCGTTGCCTCCTCATTTCGATCGAGCAGCACCCGCACGCGGGCGGGCGGCACGCGCAGCCGCCACGCCGTCACCGCCGCGGTCGCGGCGAGGACCGCATGGAGCGCGGCCCAGCCGGCGAGCAGCACCGGCAAGGACGGAAGCGGGCCGAGCCCCTGCTCCGTCAGCCAGCGCGTGACGCGCGCGTAGGCCTCGACCAGGTCCTGGCCGAGCAGGAGGTACTGCACGAGGAATCCCTGCAGCGCCGCCCACGCGCCGATCGCGATGCCGCCGACGAGGACGCCGCCGAGGTTCCAGCCGAGGACCTGCACCGCCGCCGCGAAGAGCGCGCCCTGCGCGCAGATGGCGACCATCGGACGGACGCGTCCGCCGCCGGGCGCGAAGGCCTTGAGGCCCGCGGCGATGAGCGCCACCCACGCGACCCGGCCGGGCGGCGCGAGCCGGGCCGACGCGAACGTCAGCAGCGCCGCCTGCGCGCTGCTCAGGCCCGCGCCGCGGAGCGGCACCTTGAACGCATGGAGGACGGAGCCGAGCGAGAGCTCGATCGCCCCGGCCGCGCCGCCCCACAGGCCCACCCGCGTCCACTCGCCGAAGTCCTCGACCGCCTGCCGCAACCGCGCCGCCGAATCCGGATCCGCCGCCGGCAGCCGCAGGTCGAAGGCGCGGCCGAGCCGGGCCTCGATCGCCGCGACGCTGCCGGCGCGCACGCTCAGCACCGCGACCCCGGGACGCGCCGCGCGCAGGTCGGGCCAAAGCGCCATCAGGCCGCCGCCCGCGGCCTCGACCGGGCCGAACTCGTCGAGCACGAGCAGGTCGGGCCTCGGCCCGGCGCGCAGGTCCGCCGCCCACGCCGCGAGCCGGGCACGCGTCGATTCGTCGAATCGGTAGGGCGGAGAGCAGGAGTCGTCGCGCTCGGCCCAGGGCAGGTCCCCTTCCCGTCCAAGGATGCGCATCCGGTAGCGGCGCGCGCCGCGGTGGGGGTCCGGCCGTTCTCCCGCGACGGCGACGCAGCCGACGACGCGGCGTCCCCGCGCCTCGGCTTCTCCGGCCAGTGCCGCCAGGAGCCGCGTGCGTCCCTCGCCGGGTTCGCCGGTGACGGCGACAAGCAGGGCGGGGGATTCGGTCATGGCGGGACGAAAACGGCGCGCGCGGGGGCTTCAATGCGCATTCCCGCGCGGCTCGGCCGCGGACGCCCGAGCACCGGCGCCCGGAGGTCGCCGGCTACCCAACGGTAGCGGAAGCCGTGAGGCTTTCGCCCCCCAAGTCGCGTTGCGGAGAAAAGGGCGACGACCCTCGTCCTTCGCCCCTCGACGTTCGGCGTGCGACGTTCGCTCAGGCCTCGAACTGCGGCCGGGTCGGCTCGGGCCAGTCGACGTGGAAGAACTTGCCGCGCGGGGCGTCGACGCGCTCGTAGGTGTGGGCGCCGAAGTAGTCGCGCTGCGCCTGCAGCAGGTTGGCGGGCAGGCGGGCCGAGCGGTAGCTGTCGTAGTAGGCGAGGGCCGACGAGAACGTCGGGGCCGGCACGCCGTGCTCGGCGGCGAGCGAGACGACCTTGCGCCAGTTCGCCTGCGCGGCCTTCACCGTCCTGTTGAAGTACGGGTCGAGGAGCAGGTTCGCGAGGTCCGGCTGGCGCGCGTAGGCCTCGGTGATCTTCTGCAGGAACGCGGCGCGGATGATGCAGCCGCCCCGCCAGATCTGGGCGATCTCGCCGAAGTTCAGCTTCCACGAGTACTCCTTCTGCGCGGCGCGCATCAGCTGGAAGCCTTGCGCGTACGAGCAGATCTTCGAGCAGTAGAGCGCGTCGTGGATGGCCTGGATGAGCGCCTTCTTGGAGCCGCGGTAGGCCTTCTTCGCGGGGCCCTTGAGGATCTTCGCGGCGGCGACGCGCTCCTCCTTGATGGCGGAGATGCAGCGCGCGAAGACCGACTCCGCGATGGTCGGCGCGGCGACGCCCATGTCGAGGGCGTTGACCGAGGTCCACTTGCCCGTGCCCTTCTGGCCCGCGGTGTCGAGGACGATGTCGACGAAGGCCTTCCGCTTCGTCTGCGGGTCCTTCTGGCGGAGGATGTCGGCCGTGATCTCGATGAGGAACGAGTCGAGGATGCCGCGGTTCCACTCGGCGAAGATCTCCGCCTGCTCGGCGGGCTTGAGGCCGAGGAGTCCGGAGAGCAGCGCGTAGGCCTCACAGATCATCTGCATGTCGCCGTACTCGATGCCGTTGTGGACCATCTTCACGTAGTGGCCCGCGCCGTTCTCGCCGATGTAGGTCGTGCAGGGCACGCCGCCGGTGACGGGCCGGCCCGGCTGCGCGCCGGGGAGGGGCTTGCCGGTCTTCGCGTCGACCTTAGCGGCCACGGCCTCCCAGATGGGCTTGAGCTCGAGCCAGGCCGCGAACTCGCCGCCAGGCATGAGCGACGGGCCGAAGCGCGCGCCCTCCTCGCCGCCGGAGACGCCGGAGCCGATGAAGCGCAGGCCCTTTTCGCGGAGGGCCTTCTCGCGGCGGATGGTGTCGGTCCAGAGCGCGTTGCCGCCGTCGATGATGATGTCGCCGGGCTCGAAGACCGCGACGAGCCCGTCGATCACCGCGTCGGTGGCCTTGCCGGCCTGCACGAGGATGATGGCCTTGCGGGGGCGGGCGAGCGACGCCGCGAATTCCTGCAGCGTCTTCGTGGCCACGAGGCCGCCCGGGGTGCCCGGGTTCTCGGCGACGAACTTCTCCGTCTTCTCGACGGTGCGGTTGTAGACCGAGATGCGGAAGCCGTGGTCGGCGATGTTGAGCGCGAGGTTCTGACCCATCACGGCGAGGCCGATGAGTCCGATGTCGGAGTGCGTCTTGCCCATAAGCGCGCGGAGCCTAGCGGCGCGCGCGCCGTCCACGAAGGCAATTCCCGGCGGATGACGCGGTATTAGGCGGGTCGGGGGCGCGGCCCATGGAAAGCGCCCGGGGCATCCGGCGGGCGAGCATCCGTTTCAACCCCGACCGGCGCCCGGAGGTCGCCGGCTACCGGTCGGGCGAGCGCGAACGTGGGTAGCCCGGGCTCTCCGAGCACGGGGCGTCGCCGGACGGACGTTCGTCCTCACCCCACCGGCGTCCTCTGGAATCCGGCAACTCACGCGAGGCGCGTCAGAACCGCCGGACACCGAGGCAACCTGCGTGCTCCGCCCGCAGGCGGCCCACGGATGGTCTCCTCCTGAGGACCGGCTCAGGGTCCGCGCTGCTTGCCCTGGTACGAGCCGGCGCTGGGGAAGAAGGGAGCGATCTTGTCGATCACCGGCGACATCCACTTCGGCTCGTTGCGGTTGTAGACCCAGGAGAAGAACACGATCGAGACCACGACGAAGACACCGACCCCGAGGAGGATCTTGTTCATCTTGGCGACGGCCCGCAGGACCACGACGACCGCGATGATGGCGGCGACGACGAGGCCGAGCTTCAGCCAGGTGGCGGGCGGGATCGACTGCGCCTTCTCGAGGGCGGACGTAGCCAGGAGGAACATGGTCCCATCGCTACCCCGGACCCCGGCTCCCCTCAAAAACAAAATGGCGTGAAAAGCCTCCTCCCGGATGGCCCGGGCGGATGTCGGGCGGAGTCTCACGCCCCCGCCGCGAACGTCGCTTCAGGATGCGCTCCTGCGATCGCGCGCGGACGACGGCGGGGTCGGGAGACCCCGCCCGACAAGGTCAGGTCGTCAGTCGACGCCGAGCTGCTTCAGGTAGGCGGCGGGGCCCTGGCCCCGGCCGTAGCCGACCTGCTTGCCGAGGGGACGCCCGGCCGGATCGAACACGAACAGGGTGGGGAAGCCGCTGACGCCGAACTCGTCCTTCAGCTTCATGAGCTTCGCCAGTTCGGGATTGGCCGCGACCTTCTCCGGCGTGCGCTCGCCCGCGCGCGGGAAGTCGAGCATGACGAGGACCTTGTCCTGCGCCCACGCCTTGAACTCCGCCGACGTCAGCACCTCGGCGTGGAGGGCCTTGCAGGGCGGGCACCAGGTGGAGCCGGTGAATTCGACGACGAGGCGCTTGTTCTCGGCGGCGGCCCGGGCGCGGCCGGCGTCGAGGTCGGTCATCCATCCCTCGTAGGCCGCGGAGGCGGGCAGGACGAGGCCGGCGAGGAGGAGCAGGAAGGCGGGGACGCGGAGGAGCTTCATGGTGGTTGGGAGGACAACCTGACCGAAATGTTCCCGTGCGCAACCGGCGGGCGGGGGGAAAGGGGCCGGCCTTCGCCTAAACTGTAGATGACATGAAGCCGACAGGCGGCCCACGAGCGGCCAACCTGTCGGCGCA
>CAYWTK010000180.1:0-4728 GCA_964460895.1 uncultured Opitutaceae bacterium | reverse complement strand
GCGCCACTCCGGGCGGCGCGGCCCCGGGCGGCGGCGCGGCGGCGGCGGCCGGGGGCGCGGCCTCGCTCGTCGGCACGCTGTTCCTCGCCTTCCTCGGCGGGCTGGTCCTCAACCTCATGCCCTGCGTCTTCCCCGTGCTCGGGATCAAGATCATGGGCTTCGTGCAGCAGTCGGGCAGCGACCGCGCTAAGGTCGTGCAGCACGGCCTCGTCTTCGCGCTCGGCGTGCTCGTCTCCTTCTGGGCCCTCGCCGGCCTGCTCCTCGCGCTGCGCGCGGGCGGCGCCCAGCTCGGCTGGGGCTTCCAGCTGCAGTCGCCGGGCTTCGTCTTCGGCATGGCGGCCTTCCTCCTCGTCTTCGCGCTCAACCTCAGCGGCCTCTTCGAGGTCGGCCTGAGCGCGACCGGCGCCGGCGCGGGCCTCCAGTCGAAGGAGGGCTTCGCCGGCTCGTTCTTCACCGGCATGCTCGCGACGCTGGTCGCGACCCCCTGCAGCGCGCCGTTCCTCGCGCCCGCCCTCGGCGCCGCGCTGGCGCTCTCCGCGGTCGAGTCGCTCCTCGTGTTCACCGCCATCGCGGTCGGCCTCGCCGCCCCCTACCTGCTGCTCTCGGCCTTCCCGCAGGCGATCCGGCTGCTGCCGAAGCCGGGCGCGTGGATGGAGACCTTCAAGCAGCTCATGGCCTTCCCGCTCTACGCCACCGTCGGCTGGCTGCTCTGGGTGCTGGCGGGGCAGACGACGGGCGACGACAACGCGCTGCTGCTGATCACCTTCGGCTTCGTGCTCATCGCCATGGCGGCGTGGGCCTACGGGCGGTTCGGGCAGACCTACGGCAAGCCGGTCCGGCAGGCGGTCGGCCGCGTGGCCGCGGCCGCGCTGCTCGTCGGCGGACTCTGGCTCGGCTGGCCGCGGGAGGCCGCGGCCGCCCCGGCGCCGGGCGCGACCGGCGCGGCGGCCTACGCGGTCGTGTGGGAGAAGTGGAGCCCGCAGGCCGTGGCCGCGGCGCAGGCGGCGGGGAAGTTCGCCTACGTGGACTTCACCGCGCGCTGGTGCGCGACGTGCCAGACGAACAAGGCCACGGTCTTCAAGTCCGACGCCGTGCTCGCCGAGTTCGGCCGGCGCGGCGTCGTGCTCTTCAAGGCCGACTGGACCAACAAGGACCCGCAGATCACGCAGGAGCTGGCGAAGTGGAACCGCTCCGCCGTGCCCTTCAACCTGATCTACGCCCCCGGGCGCGCCGACCCCGTCGTGCTGCCCGAACTGCTCACCGGCGGCATCGTGCTGGAGAAACTGGCCGAGATCGCGGGCGGGAAGTAACACCAATTACGACGCGCATGGGTCCTCCTGGAGCGATTCGGGCGACGGCTGGGTGCCCTCCTCGGATTCATCCGGCACCGGCCGTTTCCTTTTCCCGCGGATAGGACGGATCTTTCCGGATCGGACGGATGCCCTCCGTCTCCCTCCGAGAAATCCGTGGCCAAGAAGAAGGTCGGGCGCGGCAGAGGCCCGATAATGCCGTTCATGGCCCGGATCGGCACTGTAGGGGCGGACCTTGTGTCCGCCCGCGCGGGCGTGGACAAGCCACGCCCCTACAAGAGAGCACCGGTGACGGTCGGCGAGTGGACCGGGCGCGCGACCCCCGTTCCGTCCTTCCGCTCCCTTTTCTCCCGCAGGCAGGACTTCGCTGGAGGACAGGAAGGGAGCGGGGACTTATCGTCGCCGGAAATCCGGTGGCGGCGGGCCTTGGCCTCGGTGGCCGCGGCGCCAGCCTCGGCGTGCCGCCCCGCGCCATGCCCCCGACTTCGCCCGACCCGCTCGCCGGCCGCATTTTCACCGTGCG
This sequence comes from uncultured Opitutaceae bacterium, assembly GCA_964460895.1. GTDB lineage: Bacteria > Verrucomicrobiota > Verrucomicrobiia > Opitutales > Opitutaceae > Didemnitutus. The sequence goes on along the minus strand of CAYWTK010000180.1, from coordinate 2,895 downwards.
CGGCCGGCGCGTGGTGCTCGATGCCGACCTTGCGCGGCTGTATGCGGTGACCACCCGGGCCTTCAATCCGGCCATCAAGCGGAACGCCGCCCGCTTCCCAGCGGACTTCGCCTTCCAGCTCACCAAGCCGGAGGCCGACGCTTTAAGGTCACAACTTGTGACCTTAGAAGCCAAGGCACCCGGGGCCGACGCGAACTCCGACCGTCGCGGCCGCCACCGCAAGTACCTGCCGTGGGCCTTCACCGAGCACGGCGCCGTGATGGCCGCGAACGTCCTGCGCAGCCCGAAGGCCGTGGCGATGAGCCTGCTGGTCGTCCGCGCCTTCGTGCGAATGCGCGAGGCGCTGGCGGCGAACCAGGCGGTGCTGCGCCGCTTGGCGGAGATCGACCGCACCCTCCTCGATCACGACGCCGCGCTGCGGACGCTGTGGGAGCGGCTGCGGCCGCTGCTCGCCCCGCCGCCGGAGCCGCCGGCGCGGGAGATGGGGTTCCACACGCGGCTGCCGCGGAGATGAGCGGAGGCCCGTCAGCCGCGTCCCCTTCGTCCGACCCGCTCGCCGGCCGCATCCTCACCGTGCGCGGCCGGCGCGTGGTGCTCGATGCCGACCTCGCGCGGCTGTACGGCGTGCCGACCTTTCGGCTGAACGAGGCGGTGAAGCGGAATCGCGACCGGTTTCCGGACGACTTCCGGTTTCGGCTCAAGCGGGAGGAGGCCGAGCGCTTGTCATCGCAGATTGCGATATCAAGTGCGGCCTCCGCGGTGCCCGCCGGCGGAGTGGCGTCCCCGCGGGCGACGCACGGTGGACGGAGGCATCTCCCCTGGGCCTTCACCGAGCATGGCTGCCTGATGGCGGCCACGGTCCTGAACAGCCCGCCGGCGGTGAAGATGAGCCTGCTGGTCGTCCGTGCCTTCGTGCGGATGCGCGAGGCGCTGGCGGCGAATCAGGCGGTGCTGCGCCGCCTGGCGGAGATCGACCGCACCCTCCTCGAGCACGACGCCGCGCTGCGGACGCTGTGGGAGCGGCTGCGGCCGCTGCTCGCCCCGCCGCCGGAGCCGCCGGCGCGGGAGATGGGGTTCCACACGCGGCTGCCGCGGAGATGAGCGGAGGCCCGTCAGCCGCGTCCCCTTCGTCCGACCCGCTCGCCGGCCGCATCCTCACCGTGCGCGGCCGGCGCGTGGTGCTCGATGCCGACCTCGCGCGGCTGTACGGCGTGCCGACCTTTCGGCTGAACGAGGCGGTGAAGCGGAATCGCGACCGGTTTCCGGACGACTTCCGGTTTCGGCTCAAGCGGGAGGAGGCCGAGCGCTTGTCATCGCAGATTGCGATATCAAGTGCGGCCTCCGCGGTGCCCGCCGGCGGAGTGGCGTCCCCGCGGGCGACGCACGGTGGACGGAGGCATCTCCCCTGGGCCTTCACCGAGCATGGCTGCCTGATGGCGGCCACGGTCCTGAACAGCCCGCCGGCGGTGAAGATGAGCCTGCTGGTCGTCCGTGCCTTCGTGCGGATGCGCGAGGCGCTGGCGGCGAATCAGGCGGTGCTGCGCCGCCTGGCGGAGATCGACCGCACCCTCCTCGAGCACGACGCCGCGCTGCGGACGCTGTGGGAGCGGCTGCGGCCGCTGCTCGCCCCGCCGCCGGAGCCGCCGGCGCGGGAGATGGGGTTCCACACGCGGCTGCCGCGGAGATGAGCCGGGCGCATGCCCGGACGCGGACCTCGGGCCGCTCGCGGCGCCCAGCCGGAAGCCCTTCGCGAGGCTCGAAGCTCGCCGGCGACCCGCGCCCTTGATCATGACATCATGATGGCAAAAAGTGATGTCATGATCAGGACCCGAATCCAGCTCGAGGAGAGCCAGTACCGGCGGTTGCGCGAGTTGGGCGCCCGGTCCGGCAAGGGTTTGGCGGAGCAGGTGCGCGAGGCCGTGGGGCAGTACCTCCAGCTGCAGCAGGGGCGCGCGGAGCCGCTGGAGTCCGCGTTGGGACGCTTCCGGGCGAAGGCCGCGAAGGCCCTGAAGCCGCACGACCGGGCCTACGTGGACACGCTGCGGTGAAGACGGTCTTCGTCGACACGTCCGGATTCTACGCCGGACTCGATCCGGACGATTCCTACCACCGCCGTGCGCGGACGCTGTTCCTGCTGGCGGAGGAGGAGGGCTGGCGGCTGCTGACGAGCGATTACGTGGTGCAGGAGTCGTGGGCGCTCATCCAGACGCGGCTCGGGTGGGAGGCCGTCGAGGCGTGGCACCGGGCGCTGTTGGCCCGGTGCGAGGTCGTCTTCGTCGACGAGGACCTGCACCGCCTCGGCGCGGCGCGCTGCCGGCAGGCGGGCGAACGGAGGCTCAGCCTGACGGACTGCGTGTCCTTCGAGGTGATGCACCGCGAACGGGCGCGGGAATTCATCGGGGACGACGAGCATTTCGTCGCCGAAGGCTTCGTCCCGCCGCGCTGAGGCCCGCGGCGGGCGGCGGGGCCCGGGCGTCCGCGGACGGCGGTGGGATCCGGCCGAAAAAAAGGCCGCCCCGGCGGGGCGGCCTCGAAGGGATTCCGTGCGTTCCGGCTCAGTGCGCGCCCGCCTTCTCGGTCGGGATGCGCATGCCGTAGAACGAGCGCCAGACGAAGTAGAGCGCGACGAGGAACACCGGCACGGCGATGGCCAGCTTGGTGGACTGGCTGGAGATCGACACCGCGATCTCGACGGCGAGGAGGCCGAAGAGCGTGGTGAACTTGATCACCGGGTTCATCGAGACGGAGGACGTGTCCTTGAACGGGTCGCCGACCGTGTCGCCCACGACCGAGGCGGCGTGGAGCGGGGTGCCCTTCATCTTGAGGTCCACCTCGACGACCTTCTTGGCGTTGTCCCAGGCGCCGCCGGCGTTGGCCATGAAGATGGCTTGGAAG
>CAYWTK010000179.1:0-4732 GCA_964460895.1 uncultured Opitutaceae bacterium | reverse complement strand
TCCACGAGGTCAGGGCCATCGAGTTCGTGCAGATGACGGTGAGCACGAAGATGAGCGGCAGGGAAATGAAGGACAGCAGCCAGGGCACGCCGAAGAACGCGTGGGTGACCCAGGCGCCGAGGACGCTGAAGACCGGCACGCCGACCCACGAGATCCAGAGCGGCAGCTCGATGCCGCGCAGCACGTCGGTCTCGGCCGCGCCCGCGCCGGCCGGCGAGCGGCGGAGGTTCTTCAGGGCGCTGGTGAAGATCTCGGGCTTGGCGACGAGGCCGACGAGCGAGCCGACGACCATCATCGTCACGCCCCACCAGAGCGACCACTGGTTGACGATCTCGCCGCGGGAGATGTTCACCAGCACGCCGGCGGGATTGGTGTAGGCCTTGATCTCGCCGCGCTGGATCATGATCGGCGCGAGGACGACGAAGTTGAGCACGGCGCCGAGCAGGCAGCTCGTCGCCACGCGGATGCCCATCAGGCCGCCGATGCCGAGCATGGCGGCGTCGAGGGAGACGCGCAGGCCGAGCTGGCGGATGTCGGTGCCGAGGATCTTGGGGATCCAGTAGCCGTACTTCGCGGCCGCCGTGTAGTAATAGTAGTCGATCGTCTCGTGGAGGTACCAGGGCTCCTTCAGCCCGGCCCATTGGTGCAGGCGGAGGAGCTTGAACTGGATCAGGTGCATCCAGCCGTCGCTGACGAGGAGCTGCCACGTGCCGGTGGCGACGGCGGTGACGGCGAGCAGCTTGGCCTTGAACATGCCGGCCGCCGCCTGCCCGGTGTAGAGCGCGTCGAGCACCACGCCCGCCGCCCGGCCCTCGGGGAACGGGAGCTGGTCGTCGTTGATGAAGCGGCGCTTGAGCGGGAAGGCCAGCAGCACGCCGATGACGGCGATCACCGCCATCCAGACGAGGAGCTGCCACCAGGCCGGGACGTGCCCCGTCACCAGCATGTAGGCCGCGAGGCTGGAGATGAGCGGCATCACCATGTAGCCGGCGGCGGTGGCGATGGACTGCGTGCAGTTGTTCTCGAGGATGGTGAAGTCGGAGCAGATCCGCGCGCCGTGCAGGAGGCGGAAGATCGCGAAGGCGAGGATGACCGAGGTCAGGCCCACGCCGATGCCGATGCCGGTCTTCGCGCCGATGTAGAGGGCGCAGGCGGCGAGCACGCCGCCGAGCAGGAAGCCCGTCAGCGCGGCGCGCAGGGTCAGCTGCGGCATGTCGCCGCGCCAGACGTTCTCGAGCCACCAGCGGTCCTTCTGGGCGCGGGTCCACGTCCGCACCTGCTCCTCGTTCAATTGCTTGAGCGCCATTTGGGGATAGGGGTGCTGCGCAGCCTGCACGCGGCGCCGGCGAAGGCGAGTGCGCAGTTCCCGCGCGCGGGCGCGGTTCGCTGCTGACAGGACGCCGTCAGGGCGCCGTGTTAGGCTCGTGCGATGACGAACCGCTGTCCCTGGGCCGCCGCCGAGGTCAACCACGCCTACCACGACGCCGAGTGGGGCGTGCCCGTGCACGACGACCGCGTGCTCTTCGAGTTCCTCCTGCTGGAGGGCGCGCAGGCGGGGCTGAGCTGGTCCACCATCCTCGCCAAGCGGGAGAACTACCGCCGCACCTTCGCCGGCTTCGACCCGGCGGCGGTCGCGCGCTTCGACGCCCGGCGCCGCGCCGCGCTGCTGCGCGACGCCGGCATCGTCCGCCACCGGCAGAAGATCGCGTCGGCCGTGGACAACGCCCGGGCCTTCCTCGCCGTGCAGGCGGAATTCGGGTCCTTCGACCGCTACGTCTGGCGGTTCGTCGGCGGGGCCCCGCTCCAGCCGCGCCGGCGCGCGGCGGCGGAGATCCCGACGCGCACGCCCGAGTCCGACGCCCTCAGCGCCGACCTGCGGCGCCGGGGCTTCCGCTTCGTCGGCAGCACCATCACCTACGCGTTCATGCAGGCCGTCGGGATGGTCAACGACCACCTCGTCTCCTGCCCGCGGCACGCCGCGTGCGCGCGGCGGCGTTGAGCGGGCGGCGACGCCCACCGCTTGAGTCCGGCGCGCCGGGGCGCTTGGCTGGGGCATGGCGCTGACCTTCCCATCGTTCCTCGAGGCCGGGCTCGCGGAGTCGGCCGGGGTGATGACCCGCGGCTTCGAGGGCTACTTCGTTCCCATCCGGGTCGACGCGGCGGGGCTGGCGGCCTTCGCCCGGGTGGACGGCGTGGACCTCGCGGCCAGCCGCCTGGCGGTGCGCGACGGCGTCCCGGTGGCCGGCGCGCTGGTGGCGCGCCGCGGGTGGACGGCGCGGCTCGCCGGCATGTCCGTGGTGCCCGAGGCCCGCGGGCAGGGCGTCGGCCGCGCGCTGGTCGCGCGCCTGCTGGAGGAGGCGCGGGCGCGCGGGGAGCGGGCGATGGAGCTCGAGGTCATCGAATCGAACGCGTCCGCGGTGCGGCTCTACGAGTCGGCGGGCTTCCGGCGCCGCCGGCGCCTCGTCGGCGCGCTGGGCCGGCCCTCGGCCGGCCCGGTGGTGCCGGAGGGACTGACGGAGGAGGACCCGCGCGCGCTGGCAGCCGCGGTCGGCGCGCACGGCTGGCCCGACCTGCCGTGGCAGGTCTCCGCCGAGACGCTCGCGCACGCGACCCCGCCGGCGGAGGCGTGGCGGCTGGGACCGTCGTGGGCGCTCGTCGCGAGGCCCGACCCGGGCACGCTGGTCGTCCGCGCGCTCCTGACCGAGTCCGCGGCGCGGCGTCAGGGCCACGCGCGCACCCTGCTGCAGGCCCTCATGGCCCGGCACCCGGGCCGGGAATGGCGGGCGTCGGCGCTGTTCCCCGAGGAATTCGAGGCGGTGTTCGCGTCGGCCGGGCTGGTGCGCGCCCCGCTGACCCAGTGGCAGATGAGGTGTCCGCTCCGCTGAGCGCGGCCCATTCGGCGTTTGCAATTCCCCGGCGCTGGCTAGCGTCCGGACGATGCTCACGGGGTTGTTCCAGTGGATCGCGGACCGGCCGGCGCGCGCGCCGTACGACGGCGCGTTCGTCGCGGAGATCCGTCCGCCCGCCCCGCGCCGCGACCCGCGGCTGGTGCGCTTCCTCCTCGTCTGCTGGATCCTGATCGCCGTGAAGCACGTGGCCGTGATCTGGCTGGTGCAGCACTACCGCATGCCCTTCCACCAGCTCATCGTGAACTTCCCCACCTGGCTGCTCGGGGCGATGGCGACGGTCCTGTACCTGCGCCGGACGGTGTGACGGCCGCAGTTTCGGTCTGGCCGAGCGGGACCGCGCCGTGATGATGCCCCGGATTCGCCCATGACGTCGCCGCTCGTCAAGCGCCTCCAACTCCTCCTGTCCGTCCTCAGCGTCCTCGCCGCTCTCGCGCTCGCCGCGGCGGGCACCGGCTGGTTCCTGCTGCGCGGCAGCCTCGCGCGCCTCGACGGCGCCGCGGCCCTGCCGGGGCTCTCCGCGCCGGTGCGCGTGGAGCGCGACGCCCTCGGCGTGCCGCGGATCGCGGCGGCGACGCGGGCCGACGTGGCGCGGGCGACCGGATTCCTCCACGCGCAGGAGCGGTTCTTCCAGATGGACCTGCTGCGGCGCCGCGCTGCGGGCGAGTTGGCGGAGCTGTTCGGGCCCGACGCGGTCGAGGTGGACAAGCAGGCGCGCACGCACGGCTTCCGCCGCACGGCGGCGGCGGTCGTCGCCGCGCTCCCGGCGGAGCATCGGGCGCTGCTCGACGCCTACGTCGCGGGCGTCAACGCCGGCCTCGCGGCGCTGCGCACGCGCCCGTGGGAGTACCTCGTCCTCCGCACCGCGCCCGTGCCCTGGCGTCCGGAGGACTCGATCCTCTGCGCCTACGCCATGTGGTTCGAGCTGCAGGACAGCACGGCGCACTACGAGCAGTCGCTCGCCGCGCTCCGGGCGGCGCACGGGGCCGCGGGGGTGGAGTTCTTCGCGCCGCGGGGTTCGCCCGGCGACGCGGCGCTCGACGGGTCCACGTTCCCCGTGCCGGAGCTGCCGCCCTTCCGCCTCAAGGCGCCCGAGCCGGCCGCGGCGGCGGTCGAGCCGCCGGACCGCGAGCCGTCGCCGGGCAGCAACAGCTTCGCGGTGGCGGGCGCGCGCAGCGCCTCGGGCGCGGCCATCCTGGCCAACGACATGCACCTCGGGCTCAACGTGCCGAACACCTGGTACCGCGCCGAGTTCCGCTGGCGCGACGAGGCGGGCGTCGAGCGCCGGGTCGTCGGCGCCACCCTCCCCGGCGCGCCGCTGATGGTCGTGGGCAGCAACGGAGCGGTGGCGTGGGGCTTCACCAACTCGTACGCCGACACGGTCGACGCCGTGCTGGTCGAGACCTACGCCGACCTCCAGTACCGCACGGCGGCGGGCTGGAAGGACCTCGAGGAGCGGGAGGAGCTCATCGCGGTGAAGGGCGCGGAGCCCGTCCGTCACGCGGTGCGCTGGACCGAGTGGGGTCCGCTGATCGCCCCGCAGGGCGACGGCCGGTATCTGGCCCACGCGTGGAACGCGCACCACGCGGCCGCGCAGGACCTCGCGCTGCTCGACTTCGAGCGGGCCGGGAGCGCCCGCGAGGCGGTCGCGCTCGGCCAGCGCGCCGGCATGCCCAACCAGAACCTGGTCGTGGCGGACCGCGCGGGGCACGTCGCGTGGACCGTGACGGGCCGGTTCCCGCGGCGCTTCGGCCACGACGGGCGCCTGCCCGTCTCGCGGGGCTACGGCGACCGCGGGTGGGACGGCTGGCTGCGGCCCGAGGAGC
>CAYWTK010000178.1:0-4744 GCA_964460895.1 uncultured Opitutaceae bacterium | reverse complement strand
CGGATCGGACGGATTTTTCCGGATCGGACGGATTCCATCCGTCTCCATCCGACAAATCCGTGGCCAAGAGGACGGTCGGGCGCGGCAGATGCCCGATAACGCGTTGGGTCCACGTGCCGAGGCGTAGCGTGAGCAAGTCCCTAGCGGGGGGATCGAGGTGCGGCCCTGCAACCCACCACGGTCCCATTCCGAGCCGTAAATGGTCTCAGCGCATCCGTCCGAAGAACCACGCCGCGAGGCCGACCATCGCGAGGTTCGGCAGGAGGGCGGCCCAGAGCGGGTCGAGGAAGCCCTTGCCGCCGAGGAGGGTCGAGACGGAGGCGAGGAGGTAGTACACGAAGAAGAGGCCGATGGACTTGGAGACGCCCACGGCGGGGTTCACGCGCACGCCGGAGACGGCGAACGGGATGGCGATGGCGAGGATGATGAGCGGGCCGAGCGTGTCCGCGAGCAGGCCGTAGTAGCGCACCGCGTAGCGCGTGACCTTCGGGTTGTCCTCGACCGAGAAGTAATCGACGATGCGCCGCAGCTCGAAGAACGACAGGTCGGCCGGCTTGCGGTCGATCAGGAGCATGAGCCGCGGGTCCTCGTTGAGGTGCGGGAAGGTCTTCTCCGCGAAGGTGACCGAGCGCATCAGCTCGCCCCGCTCGGGGTCGAACCACATCTCGCGCCCCTCGCGCAGCGTCCACTGCCGGCGCTCCGGGTCGAAGGTCGCCTCGCGCGCCATCAGGCGCGTGCGCTCGCGGCGCTCGCGGTCGAGCTCGGAGACGGTCACGCCGTAGGCCTTGTCGGCGAAGCGGCTGTAGCGGTTGATGTACCACATGCGGCCGGCGCGCTGGTTGTCGAAGGCCACGCTCGCCACCAGCCCGAGCGAGCCGGTGGCGCCGCGGCGCTCCTCGGCGCGGAACTCGAAGCGCTCGAGCAGGTGCCGGGCGGTCTCGACCGACCACGGCACGACGCGGGCGTTGAGGAGGAGCGAGAGCCCGCAGCACACGACGCCGGCGAGCCAGAGGGAGCGGGTGGTGGCGAAGATGTTGAGCCCCGCGGCGCGGATGGCCGTGATCTCGTTGTTCCGGTGCAGCTTCCCGAGCACGAAGAGGAGCGAGAGCAGGAGCGAGAGCGGCAGCACGACCGAGAGGTAGCTCGGCATGAGCACCGCGTAGTAGGCCAGCATCTCGCCCGCGCCGGCGCCGACCTCGATCAGGTCGCGGAAGTTGTCGTAGAGCGCCTGCATCACCAGCAGGCCCAGCGTGGCGCAGAGGATCAGGCCGAGGATCTTCAGCCATTCGCGCAGCAGGTAGCGGTCGAGGAGCGTCACGCGGACCCGAGGAAACGCCCGGCGCGGGCCCGGGCCAAGGCGAAACGCGGCCGGGGGCGAACTTGGGGTTTGCCGCCGCCCGCGCGCCCGGTTTCATCGCGCCCACTTATGGCTGATACCCCGATGAAAGAGGCCTGGAGTTCGCGCTTGGGCGTGATCCTGGCGGTGGCGGGCAGCGCCGTGGGCCTGGGCAACTTCCTGCGCTTCCCCGGCCTCGCCGCCCAGTACGGCGGCGGCGCGTTCATGATCGCGTACTTCGTCTCGCTCCTCCTCCTCGGCATCCCCATCGGGTGGGCCGAGTGGACGATGGGCCGCAAGGGCGGACAGGCCGGCTTCCACTCCTCGCCCGGCATCTTCTACTCCATCGTCCGGCACCCGATCGGGAAATACCTCGGCATCTTCGGCTTCATCGTGCCGGTGATGGTCTACATGTACTACGTGTACATCGAGGCCTGGTGCCTGGGCTACGCGCTCAACGCCGCGACCGGCGGCCTCAGCCAGCCGGGGATGGACTACGGGAAGTTCTTCACCCAGTTCACCGGCGCGGGACAGGACGGGGCCTCGATCCACTTCGGCCTGCACGACGTCGGCCTGTTCGTCATCGCCGTCTACATCTTCAACTTCTACTTCATCTACCGCGGCATCACCAAGGGCGTGGAGTTCGTCTGCAAGTGGGGCATGCCGATCCTCATCGTCATCGCCCTCGTCATTCTCGGCCGCGTGCTGACCCTCGGCACGCCCGACCCGGCCAAGCCCGACCAGAACGTGATCAACGGCCTCGGCTACCTCTGGAACCCGAAGGACGTCGCCGCGGGCCTGAAGAACCCGCAGCTCTGGCTCGCCGCGGCGGGGCAGATCTTCTTCTCCCTCTCCGTCGGCTTCGGCGCCATCATCACCTACGCCAGCTACCTGCGGAAGAAGGACGACGTCGTGCTCAGCGGCCTCACCGCCGCCTCGGCCAACGAATTCTGCGAGGTCGGCCTCGGCGGCCTCATCACGGTGCCGGCCGCTTTCGTCTTCCTCGGCGTCGCGGGCATCGCCGGCCAGGGCACCTTCGCCCTCGGCTTCAACGTCCTGCCCTACGTCTTCTCCCAGATGCCGGCGGGCGCCTTCTTCGCCACCATCTTCTTCCTCCTGCTCTTCCTCGCGGCCATCACGAGCTCGCTGTCGATGCTCCAGCCGGGCATCGCCTTCTTCGAGGAGGGCCTCGGCCTCGGCCGCAAGCCGGCGATGCTCATCCTCGGCCTCATCACGGCGATCGGCACCGCGCTCGTCTGGTGGTTCTCGAAGGACCTGAAGGTCCTCGACACGATCGATTTCTGGATCGGCACCGTCTGCATCTTCATCGGCGGCGCCGCGCTCATCATCGTCTTCTCCTGGGTGATCGGCATCGACGAGGGCTTCAAGGAGGCCCACGAGGGCGCCGAGATGCGCATCCCGTCGTTCTACAAGCCGATCATGAAGTACGTCACCCCGGCGTTCCTGCTCGGCATCTTCGTGATGTTCATCCTCGCGAACGTCTTCGGCTGGAACTTCAGCTTCGCCGACCCGCAGTTCAAGCCGACCAGCTACATCACCGACCTCATCGGGCCCAACCCCAGCGACTCCGCGCGGATCGCGTTCGGCTTCATCGTCATCACCATCATCTTCGTCTGCCTGATGATCAACCTGGCCGGCAAACGCTGGGACGCCGCCCGCAAGCAGGAGGGTAAATCATGACCACCGGAGGCTGGATCAATCTCGTGCTGTCCGTCGGCTTCGTGACGGTCCTCTTCGTCTATTGCGTCTGGCGCGTGCTCTTCGGGTCGCGCCCGGACCACGAGCTCGGCCACATCGAGCCGGTCCACCGCGACCAGACCGACGAGCGCTGAGCGCCGGCCGGGCCTTGCGCCCCGCACCGGGCTCCCCCACCCTGCCGCCATGCCGCACGCGTGGACGGTCCTGCTGGCGCTCCTCCTCGGCCTCCCGTTCCTGCGGGCGGCCGACGCGGAGGCGGCGCTGTTCGACCGGGCCCGCGAGGAGGCGCCCGGCGAGGTCCAGCTCCACGTCGCGAAGACCACCGGCCGACTCTCCGGCTTCTTCGCCAAGGTCCGCGAGGTGGAACGCGTCCCCGGCTGGCCCCAGGTCCGCGCCCGCGGCGAGGCGGCCTACGCGGCGTGGGACAACCACAAGCGCGACTTCACCTGGCGCACGGAGCCGTTCGAGGTGCTCTGGGACGTCGACGACCGAGGCCGGCTGAGGCTCAACACGGTCACCGTCGGCGGCCTCGCCCGCCGGGCCGACGGCTGAACGGTCCCGCCGCTTGATTTTTTCCCCGGCCCGCTACACTGGCGGGTCCATCCTTCCTCGTCCCCTCCCGCCCATGACCCAGGCCCCGCAGAAATTCGAGTTCCAAGCCGAGATCAAGCAGCTGCTCGATATCGTCATCCACTCCCTCTACACGGAGAAGGAGATCTTCGTCCGCGAGCTGGTCTCCAACGCGTCCGACGCCCTCGAGAAGCTGCGCCACCTCCAGCTGACCGAGAAGAACGTCCACGACGACCACCTGCCGCTCGAGATCGTCATCACGACCGACGACCAGGCGAAGACGGTCACGATCCAGGACTACGGCGTCGGCATGACCCGCGACGAGCTGGTCAAGAATCTCGGCACCATCGCCCACTCCGGCTCCAAGGCCTTCCTCCAGGCCCTGGGCCAGGCGGGGACGAAGAACAGCAATCTCATCGGCCAGTTCGGCGTGGGCTTCTACAGCGCGTTCATGGTCGCGAAGTCGGTCAAGGTCTACACCCACTCGTGGCGCCCGGACGAGCCCGGCCACGTCTGGAGCAGCGACGGCGGCGGCAGCTACGAGGTCGAGCCCTCCGAGGGCCAGCGCCGCGGCGCCAAGGTCGTGGTGGAGCTCAAGGACGACTGCGCCGAGTTCGCCTCGGACTGGCGCCTGAAGGAGATCCTCACGCGCTACAGCGCCTTCGTCGGCTTCCCCATCACGCTCAACGGCGAGAAGCTCACCACCGTCCAGGCCCTCTGGCTGCGCAACAAGGCCGAGGTCAAGGAGGAGGAGTACGCCGAGTTCTACAAGTTCCAGGCCCACGCCACGGACGCGCCGCGCTACCGCCTGCACTTCTCGGCCGACGCCCCGCTGGCGATCAACGCCCTCGTCTTCGTGCCGCAGGAGAACACCGAGCGCTTCGGCTTCGCCCGCCTCGAGCCGGCCGTCGCCCTCCACTGCCGCAAGGTGCTGATCGACGCCCGCCCCAAGGACCTGCTGCCCGAGTGGCTCCGCTTCCTCAAGGGCGTGATCGACAGCGAGGACCTCCCGCTGAACATCTCGCGCGAGACGATGCAGGACAAGGCCCTGCTCGAGAAGATCGGCAAGGTCATCACCAAGCGCTTCCTCAAGCTCCTCGAGGAGGAGGCCGCCCAGCG
>CAYWTK010000177.1:0-4777 GCA_964460895.1 uncultured Opitutaceae bacterium | reverse complement strand
GAACAAGGCCAAGCTCGGCCGCCTCGAGCGCTACCACGACGCGCTGCAGAAGAAGGAGGAGGCCTTCTCCCTCTTCAACCTCGGCTACCTCGACCTCGAGAACCGCGCCGCCGCCGAGCAGATCTTCTGGCAGATCTGCGAGCAGATCGACAAGGAGGGCAACACCTCCGGCTACCAGCCCGAGGAGCTGCACGACCTTTCCAAGCTCCTCGCCGACCAGTACGTCTGCAACTTCTCCGTCTTCCAGTCCCTCCTCGACTCCTGGGCGCTCAAGCAGCTCTTCCCCGTCACCCCGCTCCACCGCCTGCGGGAGAAGCCCACCGTCAACGCCATCCTCGTCGACATCACCTGCGACTCCGACGGCAAGATCGGCAGCTTCATCGACCTGCAGGACCAGAAGGACTACCTCCAGCTCCACCCGCTCAAGCACGGGCAGTCGTACTACCTCGGCATCTACCTCACCGGCGCCTACCAGGACATCATGGGCGACCTCCACAACCTCTTCGGCCGCGTCAACGAGGTGCACGTGTTCCTCGAGGACGACGAGCCCAACGGCTACTACATCGAGGAGGCCCTCGCCGGCTCCCGCGTGGCCGACGTCATCGAGGGCGTGCAGTACCAGTGGGAGGAGCTCTGCCGCCGGGTGAAGCAGCAGGTCGACCACGCGACCAAGAAGGACCTCATCAAGCCCCGCGAAGGCGTGCGCCTCGTCGAGTTCTACGAGTCGCAGATGCTGGCCAAGACCTACCTCAACATCGTGCCGCCCAACGGGCGGAAGCGGTAGCCGCGGCCCCGCGGTTCAGGCCGCGGCGGGCCGGGACGGCAGCTCGACGAGGAAGGTCGCCCCGGCGCCCGGGACCGACTCCACGCGGATGCGTCCGCCGTGCCGCTGCACGATCTCCTGGGCGATCGACAGGCCGAGCCCGTGGGAACTCGTGCCGTTCCCCGGCGACACCCCGAGGCGCCGGTACGGCTGGAAGAGCTGGGCCACCTCGGCCGGCGCGAGCCCGGGCCCCTGGTCCTTCACGGCGAAGACCACGCCCGCGCCCGCCGCGCGGACCGACGCCTCCACCGTGCCGCCGGCCGGTCCGTACTTGAGCGCGTTGCTCAGGAGGTTGGTCAGCACCTGGTGCACGCGGTCGGCGTCGAGCTCGACGACCGGTCCGCCGGCGTCGTCCACCGTGACGACGATCCGCTGGCGCCGCGCCTCCGCCATCGCGCGCAGCGTGCCGGCGGCCGCGGTGAGCAGCTCCCCCGCGTGCACCGGGGCGCGCCGGAGCTCGAAGCGCCCGGCCTCCAGCGAGGCCAGCACGAGGAAGTCCTCGACGAGCTGCATCACGCGCCGCGCCTCCACCGCGATGAGCGCGGCGTGCTCCAGCCCCTCCTCGGCGCTCCCCTGCCCGCCGCGCAGCTGGTCCGCCAGCATCGCGATGCTCCCGAGCGGCGAGCGGATGTCGTGCGAGGCGATGCCGAGGAAGCGCGTCTTGAGGCGGTCCGCCTCCTCCGCCGCCCGCCGGGCGGCCTCGGTCTCGGCATGGATCCGCCGCTCCGCGCGCAGGCGCGAGCGCAGGTGGAACGCGAGCACCGCCAGCACCAGCAGCAGCGCGCCGGAGCCGGCCCCGACCGCCAGCCGGGCCGCGCGCGCGCGCTCCAGCTCGGCCCGCGCCGCCGCGAGGTCCGCGTTCCGCGCCCGCACCTCCGCCTCGCGCGCGCGCAGCTCCGCGACCGCGACCCGGTTCTCCGCCGCCTGCGCCTCGTTCACGCGCGTCAGGCGCTCGAGCTCCTGCTCCTTGCGCGCGACGTCGTACTGGGCCTGCAGCTCCTCGGCGCGCCGCCGGGCCGCCTCCCCCGTCATCGCCTCGCGCAGCGCGAACTCGCGGCGCGCGGCGGCGAGGGCCGCCGCGAAGTCCCCCCGCGCCTCGTGCAGGGCGGCGTCCTCCGCCTCCACGCTGGCGCGCAGCCGGGGCGACTCGATCCCGCGCGCGTGGCCGCGGGCCTCGTCGACGAGGGCGCGGGCCTCGTCCAGCCGGCCGAGGTGCCGCTGCACCTCCGCGAGGTTCAGCAGCGTGCCCGTGAGCCGGACCTTGCCGCGCAGCTTGCGCCGGCGCGGAAGCATCTCCTCCAGGACGGCGAGCGCGGACTCGGGCCGGCCCTCGGCGAAGTCGAGCATGGCGAGCGACTCCCGCACGCTGTCGATGTCCAGCTGCCGCCCCGACCGCAGGGCGAACTCGAGCTCGCGCTCGTAGTTCCGGCGCGCGCCTGCGAAGTCGCCCACCTCCCGCAGCAGGCTGGCGAGGTTGCCCGCGTACATCGCGGCCGCCCGGGCGTCGCCCCGCTCCTCCGCGAGCGCGATCGCCTCCTCGTGCGCGGCCCGCGCCCGGGGCAGGTCGCCCAGGCGCCGGTGCGTGACCGCGACCGCCCCGAGCGCCGCCAGCCGGGCCCGGCCCGACCCGCGCGCGTCCGCGTAGGCCAGGCTGCGCAGGTAGTGGTCGAGGGCCCCGGACAGGTCCCCCGCCGCGTAGCGGTTGCGGCCGTGGATGTAGTGGGCGTTGAAGCGCAGGAGGTCGTCGCCCATCTGCTCCGCCAGCGCCAGCGCCTCGCGCGACGACGCGTTGGCGGCGGGATAGTCGTTCAGGCGCCGCTGCGCGGTCCCGATCATCAGCAGGGCCCACGCCTGGGTCGCCCGGTCGCCCGCGGCCCGCGCCTCCGCCAGCTTCGCCTCCGCCCGGGTGCGGGCCTCGCCGGCGCTGCGCACGACCAGGTCGATGAGCTCGCGGAACCAGGGCGGGAACTGCGTCGGGTCGCCCGCCGGCTCCTCGCCCGCCGCCGGCGCCGGCACGCCCTCCTGGGCGCGCAGCCCCGGTCCCACCGGCGCGCCCAGGGCGACGGCGAGTCCGATGGCCAACGCGGGGCGTGGAAGGCGGAGGACCAAGGTGCCCCGGCAGGCAACGCGCCGGACCCACCGCTGGCAAGTCCGGGCTTGTGACACGGGGACGGGGCGCCGGCGACGGCGCCCCCGGACAGGAGCGGACCCACCCTGCCGCCGGCCGGACCTCCGCACTTTTACGGACCGGGCCCTTGCCTCCGGACTCCGGTAGTGTTCACTTGGACACTATGGAAGAACGCCCGCTCCTCACCGCCCGGCAGCAGGCCGTGCTCGACTTCGTCCACGCCCACCAGCGCCAGCACGGCCACTACCCCAGCCTGCGCGAGATCGGCGCGCACTTCGGCTTCGCCAGCCCCTTCGCCGCCACCCGCCACCTCCGGGCCCTCGAGGCCAAGGGCGCGCTCCGGCGCGTCGCCGGCAAGGCCCGCGCCTTCGTCGCCGCCGCCGGCCGGCGCGGCCCGCTGCTCGACGTGCCCCTCTACGGCACCATCCCCGCCGGCTCGCCCGTCGCGGCCGAACAGGAGCCCGACGCCCACCTCGCCGTGGACGCCGCCGCCCTCGGCCTGCGCGCGACCAGCCGGCCCTTCGCGCTCCGCGTGCGCGGCGACTCGATGACGGGCGCCGGCATCCTCGACGGCGACCTCGTCTTCCTCGTCCGGCGCGAGCCGCGCCCGCGCGACATCGTCGCCGCCCTCATCGACGGCGAATCCACCCTCAAGCGCTACCTCGTCCAGCGCGGCCGCCCCTTCCTCCGCGCCGAGAACCCGCGCTACCCCGACCTCCTGCCCGCCGACGAGCTCGTCATCCAGGGCGTCATGGTCGGCCTCCTCCGCCGCCAGCCGTCCTGAGCCGCGGCGCGCCGGTCGCCCCGGCCCCGCCCCGCACGATGTCCGCCCCCGAACCGCTCGCCCTCCTGCGCCGGCAGCTCGCCGCCCGTTTCCCGACGGCGGAGCGCCCGCCGCCGCGCGCGCTCGCGACGGGGCTCCCGGCCCTCGACGCGGTCGCCGGCGGCCTCCCCGGCGGCGCCGTCACCGAGGTCGTCGCCGCGGCCCCGAGCTGCGGCGTCTCCCTGCTCTGGCACGCGCTCCTCGCCGCCGCCCGCGCCGCCCGCGTCCGCGCGGCGCTGGTCGACGCGGACGACGCGTTCGACGCCGCCTCCTTCCCCGCCGACCTGCTCGCCCCCCTCGTCTGGGTGCGCGGGCGCTCCGTGGCGGAGGCGCTGGCGGCCGCGGACCTGCTCGGGCGCGACGCCAACTTCGGGCTCGTCCTCCTCGACCTGCGCCACGCCGCGCCGCGCGACCTCCGCCGCGTCCCGTCCACCGCCTGGTACCGCCTCCAGCGCGCGGTCGAGCCCGCCGGACTCGTCCTCGTCGCGGCCACGCCGGCCGCCGTCGTGCCGAGCGCGCAGCTGCGCCTCGTCCTCGACCGGCCCGGGACGCTGGCCGACCTCGAGGTCGAGCGCCCCGCGCTCCTCGCCGGCCTCGCCCCCGGCCTGCAGCGTCTCCGCCGCACCCTCGCCGCCGCGGGCTGACGCCATGAACCTCGTCGTGCTCGTGGCGGACTTCCCGCTGCAGGCCGTGCTGCGCCTGCCGTCGGCCCAGGCCGAGCTCCCCGGTCTGGAGGAGCCGGCCCGCGTCCGTCCGGCCGCGCTCTTCAGCGACGCGACGCGGCGCTCCGCGGTGATCGCGGCCAACGCCGCGGCCCGCGCCGCCGGGGTCGAGCCGGGCCTGGGCGCCCCGCAGGCCCTCGCCCGCTGTCCCGGGCTGCTCATCCGCACGGCCCGGCCGGACGCCGAGGCCGAGGCGCGCGCGGCCCAGCTCGCCGCGGCCCTCGCCGTCTCGCCGCACGTCGAGCTCACCGCGCCCGGCGTCGCCACGCTCGACGTGGCCG
>CAYWTK010000176.1:0-4920 GCA_964460895.1 uncultured Opitutaceae bacterium | reverse complement strand
ACTTCACCGCCGAGCCGTCGAACTACAACGCCGACGTCTTCCGCCCGACCTTCGACCGCGTCGCCGCCCTCTCGGGCAAGCGCTACACCGGCACCGTCCCCACGGCGCGCAGCGGGCTCTCCGAGCAGGAGCAGGTGGACGTCGCCTTCCGCGTCCTCGCCGACCACGCGCGCTGCGTCTCCTGCGCGATCGCCGACGGCATCCTCCCCGGCAACGACGGCCGCAATTACGTCATCCGCCGCATCCTCCGCCGCGGCATCCTGTACGGCCGCAAGAACCTCGGCCTCAAGACCGGCTTCTTCGAGCAGCTCGTCGCCCCCGTCGTCGAGTCGCTCGGCGCCGTGTTCCCCGAGCTCAAGACCCAGCGCGTCATGACCGAGCGGGCCATCCGGTCGGAGGAGGAGGCGTTCGGGAGGACGCTGGACCGGGGGCTGGAGGTTTTCGGCGAGGAGATGACGCAAGAGCTCGCCCGACAGGCGATGGACCAGGGAGTGAACAAACGTCTCCGACTGACCTTCGTATCGCCCAAGGGTGTGAACCGGCCGGTGGTCATCGACATGAGTCATCCCCCTGCGGATGCGATGACGCTGAAGTTCGCAGCGATTACCGATGCCACTCTCACAAGCCTCGGCATGCGGGCAACTGTTCCGGGCCGCATTGCCTTCGAACTCTCCGACACCTACGGCTTCCCCCTCGACATGACCCAGCTTCTCGCTGCCGAGCGCGGGCTGACGGTCGACGTCGCCGGCTTCGAGGCCGAGATGGAGAAGCAGCGCGAGCGCGCCCGCGCGGCGCGCAAGACGGAGGTCATCCTCGGCGCGACCGAGGGCGCGGCGGCCGTCGCGGCCACGCGGTTCGAGGGCTACGGCATCACGCCGACGACCACCTTCCACGGGCACGTCACGGACGTCGTGAAGACGGAGAAGGACGCCTTCCTCGTCTTCGACACCACGCCGTTCTACGGCGAGATGGGCGGCCAGGTGGGCGACTCCGGCCACGTGCTCGTCGACGGCCGGAAGCTCGACGTGGTGGACTGCGTCAAGGACAAGAGCGGCCGCCACCTGCACAAGCTGGCGCCCGGCTCGACGCTCCCGGCCGTCGGCGCCGCCGCCACCCTGCATGTGGACTACGAGCGCCGCCGCGCCATCTCCCGCCACCACAGCGCGGCGCACCTCGTCCACTGGGCCCTGCGCAAGATGCTCGGCACGCACGTGCGGCAGTTCGGCACGCACAAGACGCCGGACCGCCTCCGCTTCGACTTCACCCATTTCGAGGCGCTGACCGCCGCGCAGATCAAGGAGTGCGAGCAGCTCATCAACCAGAAGGTGATCGATAACGCGAAGGTCGAGAGCTACGAGATCGACTACGACCGCAAGCCGGACGACGTCCTCGCCTTCTTCGGCGACAAGTACGGCAAGCGCGTGCGCCTCGTCGACATCGGCGGCTACTCCAAGGAGCTCTGCGGCGGCACGCACGTCGCGACCACCGGCGAGATCGGCTGCATCAAGATCGTCGCCGAGATGGCGATCGCCGCCGGCACGCGCCGCATCGAGGCCGTGGCCGGGCAGGCCGCGCTCGACTTCATCGCGCAGCGCGACGCCGCGCTGGCCACGGTCAACGCCCGCCTCAACGCCGGCGTGCAGGACGTGGCGCAGAAGCTCGAGGCCGTGCTCGTCCGCCAGAAGGAGCTGGAGCAGAAGCTCAAGGCCTTCGAGGCCAAGGCCTCCGCCGGGCTGGCCGAGGAGCTCGCGGCCCGCGCGGTCCTGAAGGACGGCCTGAAGTTCGTCTCCGCCGTCGTCCCCGCCGATTCCCCGGAGGCCCTGCGCGCCCTCGGCGGCCAGGTGCTCAACAAGCTCGGCGAGGGCGTGGTCACGCTCGGCGCCGACTTCGGCGACAAGGCCAGCGTCGTCGCCTTCTGCTCGCCCGCCGCGATTCAGGCCGGCCACCAGGCCGGCAAGATCGTCTCCGCCCTCTCCGCCCAGCTCGGCGGCAAGGGCGGCGGCAAGCCCGACTTCGCGATGGGCGGCGGCAAGGAGCCGGCCAAGCTGGCCGCCGTGCTCGGCGCCTGAGCCGATGGATTCCCCGACCTGGGTCTACGCGGCGGCCGGCTTCAACGCGTCGGTCGCCCTGTTACACCTCGGTTTCTGGCGGATCTTCCGCTGGAAGGAGGAGCTGGCGAAGCTCCACGCCGCGAATCGGGGCATCGTGCAGGCGATGAACGTCATGCTCGCCGCCTTCCTGCTCCTGCTGGCGGCGGTGCAGGTGCTGAACGCGACGGAGCTCACGGCCTCGCCGCTCGGCCGCCTCCTGCAGGCCGGCCTCGCCGGGCTCTGGGTGCTCCGCGCCGTGCTGCAGCCGCTCTTCTGGCCGACGGTCCCGAAGGCGGTCAACGCGGCCTTCGTCGCCGTCTTCATGCTCGGCGCCGGACTGCACGCCCTCGCCTTCCCCGTCTAGCCGCGGAGCGACGCCGTCGTCCGCGCGACTCGGTTTCCCCGCCGCAGCCGTCACGCCTACGCAGGGCTGCGTATGGTCCGTCCTGCCCGGGGCCGATAGACTCCGGGCATGCTCCCGCGCCTCCTGACCGGCCTCGTGCTGCTCGCCGCCTCCGCCTTCGCCCAGACGACCACGTTCCGCTTCAGCGGCACCGTCACCTCGGTCGGCTCCGAACTCGGCTCGACCGTCCAGGTCGGAAACGCCTACGAGGCCGACTTCACCTTCGATCCCGCCGTCGCCCTCTTCAACAACATGGGCGCCATGGCGATCTACAAGAGCACGCTGAGCGAGATCCGGATCACGACCGGCAGCGGCCTGCTGACCTGGAGCGTCTCCACGCCGTTGAGCAACAACACCAACAACGGCTTCACGGTGAACAACAACAACGGGGGCAGCGACTCCATCGTCTTCAGCACCGGCCCCGGCCTACTCGCCGGCCCCTCGCTCAACGGCAACGCGGTGGTGTCGCACAACTTCACCCTGCGCGACAATACGCAGGCGGCCTTCTCCAGCGTCGCGATCCCGAACGCGCTCAATCCCGCGTCGTTCCCGACCAAGGTCCTGCGCCTCTATTTCGACGGCAACCTGCCGGCCGACGAGATCAACTTCAACGTCAGCACCATCGAGAAGAATCCCTCCGCCATCCCCGAGCCCTCGACCTACGCCCTCGCGTTCGGCCTCGCCGGCCTCGCCGGCGCCCTCTGGCGGCGGCGAGCCACGGCCCGGCCAATTCCTTGACCGCCGAGGGCGCGGCTGCACGACGCGCCCCATCCACCACGCCCACCCCGTGGGGATGCGGCGCCCTCGCCGCGTCACGCCCCCACGGTGAAGTGAGTTCCCCGACCGGGACGGGGGTGCCCCGGCTCCACCGGCTTCCCGTGGGGATGCGGGGCCCCAGCCACCTCAGTACCCCCGCCGCGCCATGCATAGCCCGACCGGGGCGGGCGCGCCCCGGCTCCAGCGGTTTGACGTGGGGATGCGGCGCCCTCGCCGCGTCATGCCGACACCGGGACGAGGGCGTCCCGGCTCCAACGCCCTGTCGAGGCACGCGGCCTCGCGCGCCGAGCGCGCCGAAGAATCAGGGCATCAGCCGCTCGATGCGCCACGTCCCGTCCGGTTCGAGACGGTAGTGGAACCGGTCGTGCAGCCGGCCCGGGCGGCCCTGCCAGAACTCGAACGACTCCGGGGTCACCCGGTAGCCGCCCCAGTTGGTCGGCAGGGGAATCTCGCCGGCGGCGAACTTCGCCTTCATCTCGGCGAACTTCTGCTCGAGGAGCGAACGCGTCGTGATGACCTCGCTCTGCCGCGAGGCCCAGGCGCCGATCTGGCTGTCGCGCGGGCGCGAGAGGAAGTACTTGAGCGATTCGGTCGCGGGGATGCGGGCCGCGCGGCCGGTGACGACGACCTGCCGCTCGAGGGCGAGCCAGGGGAAGAGGAGCGCGACGCGGTCGTTGGCCGCGAGGTCCCGCGCCTTGGCGCTCTCGTAGTTCGTGTAGAAGACGAGGCCGCGGCGGTCGAAGCCCTTGAGCAGCACCGTGCGCAGGCCCGGGCGGCCCGCGGCGTCGGCGGTCGCGAGCGACATCGCGTTGGGCTCGAGCAGCTGGGCGTCGATCGCCTCGCGCATCCAGCGGTCGAACTGGGCGAACGGATCCGGGTCGAGGTCGTCGCGGTCGAGCGAGCGCGCCGCGTAGTGGCGGCGGAGTTCCTGCAGGTCCATGGTCCCCCACCCTCGCGCGGAGCCCGGGTCGACGCAAGCGGGCGCTGCGCGCCCGGACCGGTGGTTGACCCGCGCCCGCCTTGGGCTTCCCCTACGGGCGTGCCGACCGCCGTCCCGCCCGTCCCGCTGATCCTCGCCTTCCACCCCGACAACCAGCTCGCGGTGCGGACGGTCGGCGACCGCCACGAGGCGCCCTTCGAGGGGCCCGACGCCGACGCGCGCCTCGCCGCGGCCTTCCCCGCGCACACGCCGCCGGCGGAGCACTACGCCGCGGACGGCGACGGCGGCGGCCGGTGGGCCGTGCGGTTCACGCAGGTGCCGGACGGTCCGCCGCCCGCCGGGATCGCCTTCCGCACGCTCGACGCGCTGGAGGCGGAGCGCGACCGGCTCGACCCCGCGCTGCGCGCCGCGCTCGCCGCGATCGGGCCGCACCTGATCTCGATCCCCTACCTGCACCTCGGCGAGAGCGACTACATCTACCGCTTCCGGGTCGAGAAGGACCGCAACCGCGCCATCTACGCGCAGGACGAGCACGCCCGCGCGCTCTACCAGAGCCGGCTCTGCGAGGCCATCAAGGCCCTAGCCCGGACGAACGAGCGCACGGCCTCGGAGCCGGCCGAGCTCGACTTCGGCGCGGTGCGCTACGTCATCCCGAGCCACTTCGGCTTCTGCCTCGGCGTGAAGAACGCCATCGAGCGCGCCTACGAGAC
>CAYWTK010000175.1:0-4931 GCA_964460895.1 uncultured Opitutaceae bacterium | reverse complement strand
ACGTGGTCCTGCCACTTCAGGCCGCCCTCGTAGTAGACCTTGTCGAAGATCTCGCCGATGACGTGGAAGGAGGACGTGAGGTTGGGGCCTCCGACGCCGAAGTAGAGGCGGACGGTCTCGCCGACCGCGGCGGTGAGGGCCCTGTCGCCGACGAGGGAGCCGACGGCGCCGTTGAACAGCACGTAGGTCGGGTGCTCGTCGATCGACTTGGCCATGTCGAACGTCTGCAGTCCCGGCTCGCCGAAGCGGCCGCTGGTGTAGAAGTCTCCCTGCATCACGTAGTATTCCTTGTCCACCGGCGGCAGGCCCTCGGGAGGCTCGACGAGGATGAGGCCGTACATGCCGTTGCCGATGTGCATCGGGACGGGGGCGGTCGCGCAGTGGTAGACGTAGAGGCCGGGGTTGAGGGCGCGGAAGGTGAAGCGCGAGCTGTGGCCCGGCGCGGTGAACGTCGAGGCCGCGCCGCCGCCGGGACCGGTGACGGCGTGGAGGTCGATGTTGTGCGGGAGCTTCGAGGACGGGTGGTTGTTGAGGTGGAACTCGACGACGTCGCCGGCGCGCACGCGGATGAACGAGCCCGGCACGGTGCCGCCGTAGGTCCAGAACGTGTACTCGGCGCCGTCGGCGATGCGCAGGTTGACCTCGCGGACTTCGAGGTTGACGACCACGCGGGCGGCGTGGCGGCGCTTGAGGGCGGGCGGGACGTGCGGCGGGGCGGTGAGGATGGCCTGCTCGATGGGCAGGGCCTGGACCTCGGCGGGCAGGAGGACGGGGCCCTTGGCGTCGGTCGGGCCCTCGGCGGCCCGGACGAGGTTCGCGGTGGCGAGGGCGGCGGCGACGGCGAGGGCCGTGGTCGCGAGGACGGTGAGTCGGGGATGCTTCATGGCGGGAAGAGGGGCGGAGTGGCTGTCTGGTGGCGGGACGGTAGCGCAGGCGGGGTCGGGGGGCCTTGATGGGCGTCAAGCCCCGGGCGTCATGAGAATCGCTCCCCCAGCCCATAAGCCGCGGCCAGCGCGCCGAGCGTGGCCGCGCCGAGCGCGGCCTCGACCATCCCGACGCGGCGCGCCGGCCAGGCGGGGCGGAACGGCGCGAGCAGCACGCCGGCGCGGGCGAGCAGCACGAGGAAGGGCGCCGGGGCGAGGGCGGGAGCGAGGCCGGCGTGCGCGAGACCGCCGGCGAGGCCGGCCGCGGCGGCCGCGGCGGCGAGGGCGGAGCCGACGGCGGCGGGCTGGCGCTTCTGGAGGCGCAGGTAGGCGCGGACGACGAGCACGGTCGGCAGGCTCCGGGCGAGCATGAGTCCGGCGAGGGCGAGCGCGGGGCCGGCGGACCAGCCGGCCAGGGTCGCGAACGCCGCGGGCACGCAGGCGAAGGCCGCGCTGCCGGCGAGCTCGGCCTCGGCCTCGCGCATCTCCTGCCGCAGGTCGAACCACAGGAAGATCGCCCCGCAGGGCGCGGCGAGCAGCAGCGGCCAGAGCGGGACCCAGCCGCCCGGGCCGAGGTCGAGGTCGAGTCCGCGCGTGCCGGCGGCGAACAGGGCCAGCCCGGCGACGCCGGCGAGCACCATGAACCAGCAGGCGGCGTCGGCCCGCCGCGGACCGAGCGCGGCCTCGGTCCACGACACCTTGAGCGGCCGGCGCGCGAGGAACCCGGCCGCGGCCGCCACGGCGAGGGCGAAGCCCGGGGCGGAGGGCGCGACGAGGAGGCCGAGCGCGACGGGTTCGAGCGCGAGCGCCCAGCTGCCGTGCTCGCGCGGCAGCACGACGGCGCGGAAGGTCGAGGTGGCGGAGGGCATGGCGCCAGCGTGCCATGGCGGCGCGGTCGGCGCCTTGAGCGCGGTCAAGTCCCGGGCCGCTTCGCGTTTGCGGCCGGCGGCCGTCCGGACAGACTCGTCGGCGATGGGCCGTCCCACCTGCGTCGTGTTTCTCGTCGTCCTCGGCCTCGCCGGCTGCGCCGCGCCGCCGGAGCGGTCCGCGCGGGAGGAGCGGCCGCGCTACGAGCCGTACGCGGACCGGCCGAAGACGGCGTCCGAGTACTGGGCGGCGCGCGAGTTCGAGGACCGGATCGAGGCGGCGCGCGAGGGCAACCAGACGCGACGGCCCTGAGCCGGGCCCGGCGGGGCGCCGGCAGCCACGGATTTCCCACCATGGCGAACGGGGGCGGCTGGGCGACAGGCGAAAGGCTCACGCCTTCCGCCACATCCGGGCCGCGGGCGGCGGCGTCAGAGCAGGCCGCGCTCGCGGGACCAGCGCACGAACTCGGTCTCGAGCTGGTCGAAGGAGTCGATGACGAAGAGCGGGTCCTGGAAGTGCCAGATGTCGTACGGCTGGGCGGCGAGCCGCTCCGGCGTGTAGGGGATCTTCGTGGTCTTGTCGGTCAGGCAGTGGCGGGTCTCGCCATACGAGGAGATGATGCCGTTGCCGTAGATGCGCAGTCCGCCGGGGTTGCGGATGAGGCCGAACTCGACGGTGAACCAGTAGATGCGGGTGAGGCCCTCCTCCGTCGCGGGGTCCTTGCAGGCCAGCGCCGCCTGCCCGATCTTCTGGTAGAAGTCGGCGAAGCGCGGGTGCACGATCATCGGCGTGTGGCCGAAGATGTCGTGGAAGCAGTCCGGCGCCGGCGTGTAGTCGAGCTCGCTGCGGGCGCGGATGTAGTCGGTCGAGGGGAAGACCCGGTTCGCGAGGTGGGTGAAGAAGTCGTGGGCGTCGAGCAGGCCCGGCGTGCGGGCGATGCGCCAGCCGGTGGCGCGCTCGAGCTTGCGCGACACGTCGGCGAGGGCGGGGATGCGGTCGCGCTCGAGGTCGAGGGTGCGGAGGCCGGTGATGTATTCCTCCGCGGCGCTCGACGGCAGCAGGGTCTCCATCCGCGCGTACATCGTGCGCCAGACGTCCTGCTCCTCGGCGGAGTAGTTGGGGTAGAGGCACTCGTCGCCGACCGGCAGCGGCCGGGTCAGCTTGTGCGGGATGCAGCGCGGGTCGCTGCCGTCCTGGGTCGGGGTTTCGGGGTGGGCGGTCGTGGTCTCGGCCATGACGGGGGTTCGGTTGGCCGGACGTGTACCCGAAAGGGCCGCCCGCGCCACCGCGAACCGCTACGCCGAAAGGACGAATCCGCTCCGCGGCCTCAGGCGCCGCCGACGGGCGGCACGGTGCCGCTGGGCGGCGGCGGCGGGGGCGCCGGGCGGCGGCGGCGCTCGACGCCGTCCCAGGGACGGCTGCGCCGGTCGATGCCGTCCCACGGCTTGGGGCGGAGGGCGAGCTCCTCGAGGAGGCGGAGGGGCGAGCGGGCGGCGAGGTAGAGCAAGGGGGCTCCGGCGACCAGGGCGAGGGCCGACGTGTTGGGCGTCAGGGCGCCGAAGAACGCAGCGCCGAGCGACAGGAGCACGATGCTGATCCAGCCGAGCGCGGCGGCGAGGAAGGGCCAGGTGAGCACCTTGAAGGCGGCGCGGGCGGGGCGCTTGGAACTCCAGAGCGCGGCGCCCGCGATGCCGAGCGAGCCGCAGGCGAGGAGGATGCTGCCGAAGCCCTCGCCGACCAGCGTGCGCAGCAGGTGGAGGAGGGCGTCGGGGAGGCCGAGCACCTTCGTCACGATGCGCGCCAGCCGCTCGGTGGCGGTGGGCACGTCGAAGGGCGTCTCGGGCCGGTAGAGATGGGAGAAGCGCCGCGCCTCGAGGTGGCGCAGGCGGGCGACGTAGGCGTCGGCCCGCGCCGCGGCGGTGGTGGGGTCGACGCGCCGGCGCGCGGAGCCGCGCACGAGCCGCGGGTTGCCGTCGGGCCCGAGGCCGGCGAACTCCGGGAATTCGGCGCGCAGGCGTTCGCGCGAGGCGGTGACGTTGAAGGGCTCGGTCCAGGAGAGGACGCCCCAGCCGTACTCGGACTGGCCGAGGCGCCGGCCGATCTGGCCGAGGAGGGCCGTCGGGTGCTGCTCGAGGGCCGCGTAGGTGAGCTGGCGGTTGAGGCTGTACCACCGCGCCTCGAAGCCGGCCCAGAGGGCGTCGACCGCGAAGACCACGGCGAGCGCTCCGGCGAGGAAGAGGGCGGAGAGCTTGAGTTCGCGGATGAACTCCAGCCGCAGCCAGCGCCGGAAGGCGGGGAAGCCCGGGGCCGGCTTCGGGTTGGGTTCGGCGGAGGGGTTCGGCGACGGCGCGGGGGGCGGCGGAGTCGCGGCGGTGGACATGCGGCGGATGAAGGCAGAATCGCGGGGGCTTGTCACGCCGCCGCTCAGCGGTTGAGGAGGGCGGCCACGCGGGTGCGGCCGCGCACGCCGAGCTTGGCGAAGATGGCGGCCAGCTGGGTCTTGATCGTGAGGGGGCTGCGGCGGAGCTCGGCGGCGATCTCGGCGGTGCGGAGGCCCTCGCGCACGCGCATCGCGACCTCGCGCTCGCGCTCCGAGAGGCGGGCGAGGAGGGCGACGGCGCCGGGCGAGAGCGGCCGGTGGCGGTCGCCGCGGGGCCGGCGGTAGTCGAGCTGGATGTGGAACGCGTGGCCCGCCTCCGAGCCGCGCGCGGCCTGGAGCTTGATGCGGGCGTGGAGCCCGCGGGCGTTGTCCGAGACGACCTTGACCGGTTCCGCGGTGGGGTCGCCGCGGAGCGCGGCGCAGGCCTCGGCGAGGACCGGCGGGACCCGGAAGGCGTTGCGCGCGCGGAGGGCCGCCGCGTGGCGCTCGCCGTGGTTCCAGACCGCGCAGGCGCGCGCGGCCTCCTCGTTGAACCAGAGCGGCTGGCAGGCGGCGTCGAGCAGCAGCAGGCCGACGGGCACGTCCTCGAGCATCGTCAGCACGTGGTCGAGCAGGGGCGGGGCGGGGGAGGGCATGGGGGGTGGGAGTAGTGAGTAGCGGGTAGCGGGTAGTGAGTAGGCGTGAGGGGTGAGGGGTGAGGGGTGATGGGTGAGGGGTGAGGGGTGAGGGGTGAGGGGTGAGCGATGTTCGTCCTTCGTCCT
>CAYWTK010000174.1:0-5007 GCA_964460895.1 uncultured Opitutaceae bacterium | reverse complement strand
GACCTCGCGGCCTTCATCGTCTCGCGCGTCTGCCGCGGCCTCGCCTACGCGCACGCCAAGCGCGACACCGAGGGGCGCCTGCTCGGCATCGTGCACCGCGACGTCAACCCCAAGAACGTGATGATCGCGCACGAGGGCGACGTGAAGTTGACGGACTTCGGCATAGCGAAGGCCCTCAACCTCATGTACAACGAGGAGGGTCAGGTGATCCCGGGCAAGGACGAGTACCTCTCGCCCGAGGGAGCCAGCTACGGGGTGACGGACGGACGCTCCGACCTCTTCTCGCTCGGCGTCGTCCTCTCCGAGCTGCTCCTCGGCCGGAACGTCTTCCGCAGCCCGAACCGGCTCGAGTCGCGCCGCAACATCCTGCAGATGCCCCTCCCCTCGTTCGCGGCCCTCCGCCCGGACATCGACTCGGGGCTGGAGAAGATCCTCCGCCGCGCCCTGGCGCGCGACCGGTCCGAGCGCTACCAGTCCGCCGCGGAGATGATGACCGACCTCGAGCTCTACCTCTACTCCGACCGGTACGGGCCCACGAACGAGAAGCTCGGCGTCTACCTCCGCGAACTCTACTCCCCCGCCGCCACCGACCGCGCACCCCAGCTGTCCAACCCACCCCTGCCCCACCCGACCTGACGGGCGTCGGGCTCGCGGCACATGAGCGGACCGGGTTTCAGCCAGAATTTCCAGCAGCGGCAGACGCAGCAGCTCGTGCTGGCGCCGCAGATGCGGCAGTCGCTGAAGATCCTGCAGGTCGCGGCCCTCGACCTCCGCGCCGCCATCCAGGAGGAGCTGCAGGCCAACCCCACGCTCGAGGAGCTGCCGATGGAGGGCGTGAGCCTCGACCGCCGGACGGCGTCGGGCGACGACTCGGCCGACGCCTCGCGGGACGGCGGCGAGCGCGACGCGATGGACTTCGGCAAGGACAAGGACCTCGAGATCCTCGGCAAGCTGAACGACGACTGGCGCGACCACCTGAGCGACACCGGCGGCGTGCGCGCGACGTCGCCCGAGGAGGACGAGCGCCGGCAGCATTTCCTCGACTCGCTCACCACCGAGACCTCGCTCTCCGAGCACCTGATGCAGCAGGCGGAGCTGAGCGACGCGTCCCCCGAGGTGCGCACGGCGCTGCGCTACCTCGTCGGCAGCCTCGACGACCGCGGCTTCCTCACGAGCTCGCTGCCCGACGTCGCGCTGCTCGCCGGCCTGCCGCTCGAGACGGTGCAGACCGCCGCGCAGCAGCTGCGCTCCTTCGACCCGCCCGGCATCGGCGCCGCGGACCTGGCCGACACGCTGCTCCTCCAGCTCGCGGCCAAGGGCCGCGAGAAGTCGGTCGCCGCCCGCCTCGTCCGCGACCACTTCGACCTCCTGGTCCGGCGCCGCATCCCGGACCTCGCCCGGCGCACCGGCCTCGCGCCCGAGGTCGTGCAGGAGGCGATCGAGGAGATCGGCACGCTCGACCCGGCGCCGGGCCGGCGCTTCGCGGACGACTCCAACCGCGTCGTCGTGCCCGACGTCACGGTCGAGCGCGACGGCGACGAGTGGAAGATCACGCTCAACCAGGACTACATCCCGCGCCTCCGGCTCTCGAACACGTACAAGGAGATGATCGCGAAGGGCACCCTCAACCGGCAGGAGCGCGACTACCTCCGCGAACGGCTGCGCTCGGGCAAGTTCATCATCAACGCCATCGAGCAGCGGCAGCGCACCATCGAGCGCATCACGCGCGAGATCCTGCGCCACCAGGCGGAATTCTTCGCGGAGGGCGTCTCGAAGCTGAAGCCGCTCACGATGGCCCAGATCGCGGAGATCATCGGCGTGCACGAGACGACCGTCAGCC
The DNA here is from genome assembly GCA_964460895.1 of uncultured Opitutaceae bacterium. Taxonomy (GTDB): domain Bacteria; phylum Verrucomicrobiota; class Verrucomicrobiia; order Opitutales; family Opitutaceae; genus Didemnitutus. The sequence continues at coordinate 3,167 of CAYWTK010000174.1, read as the reverse complement.
GCGCGGTGGCCAACAAGTACATGAAGACCCCGCACGGCGTCTTCGAGATGAAGTTCTTCTTCACCTCCGGCTACGAGTCGCAGGCGGGCGTCGCGGTCGCGAACACGAGCGTGAAGGAGATGATCGCCGACATCGTCGCCGGCGAGGACCCGGGCTCGCCGCTGAGCGACCAGGAGATCGTCGGCCTGCTCGCCGGCAAGGGCCTCGCCATCGCCCGCCGCACGGTCGCCAAGTACCGCGAGGAGCTCGGGCTGCTCCCCAGCAACCTGCGCCGCCGGTACGACTGACGCGCCCGCCCGGAGCCTCCGGGCGGTCCGCGCCGCTCAGACGATCGAGATCGACTGGTCGTGCAGCTTGGCGGCCTCCTGCACGGTCTTCACGAGCTCGGGCAGCGACACGGGCTTCAGCAGGTAGCGGTAGAGCGCCGCCTCGTTCACGCTGCGGAGCAGCATCTCGGGCTTCATGTACCCGGTCACGAGGATGCGCTGCGTGTTCGGGAACTCCTCGCGCACGTGGACGAGGAAGCTCAGCCCGTTGCCGCCGGGCATCAGGTGGTCGCAGACGAGCACCTTGTAGGCCTTCTTGTGCAGCAGGTAGCCGGCCTCGCGGGCCGAGGTGGCGGTGTCCACGTCGAACATCGGCGACAGGGCCTCCGCATACAGCATCGTGAGCGGCTTCTCGTCGTCCACCACGAGCACGGAACCGAGCTTCGCGGGTTCGGGAGCAGGCGCAGGCGCGTCGGAACTCATCGCGCGGCAAACTTGTTCGGCGCCGGGGGCATGGCAAACCGAAAGCGTGCGCGCGCGCGGGGGAATTGGTTTGCGCGGTCCGCCGCGCGTGGTTCGCTCCTAAAGCAAATCCATGGCCGCAACCGACCTCTTCACCGCCGCCCGCGAGGGGACGTTGACGCTCGTGCGGGCGGAGGAGCTGGGACGGGAGGCGCTGATCGTCCGCAATGCGTCGGGCAACACGCCGCTCCACCTCGCGGCGAAGTACGGGCACCTCGACCAGGTGCCGCAGGCCCTCCTCGACGCGGGCACGCTCGGCCTGAGGAACGACGCCGGCTACACGCCCGTGCACCTCGCCGCGCGCAGCGGCCGGCTCAACCAGCTGCCGCCGGACCTGCTCACCCGCGACCTGCTGCTCGCCCGCTCGAACAGCGGCTTCACCCCGCTGCACCTCGCGGCCGGCGCGGGCATCCTCGACCAGCTCCCGCCGGGCTTCCTCAACCTCGAGACCGTCCTGCTCAAGACCGACCACGGCAACACGCTGCTGCACGAGGCGGCGGAGCAAGGGACGCTCGCCTCCTTCCCGCCGTCGTTCCTCACCCGCGACACGCTCCTGCAGCAGAACATCAGCGGCGAGACCGTCCTGCACGTCGCGGCCCTGAACGGCCACCTGCCGCAGGTGCCGTCCGAGTTCCTCACGACGGAGCTCCTGCTCTCGCGCACCGCGAGCCACGACACGGTCCTGCACGCCGCCGCCATCGCCGGCCACCTCGACCAGGTGCCGGCCGCCGCCTTCACCCACGACACCCTCCTCGCCGCCAGCAAGTCCGGGTACACCGTGATCCACGCCGCCGCGGAGGCCGGACACCTCCACCAGATCCCGCCGGCGGCCTTCTCCATCGACCTCCTCCTGGCGCGGAACGACTTCGGCGACACGCCGCTCCACGCCGCCGCCGTCGAGGGGCACCTGAACCAGATCCCGCGCGAGTTCCTCAACCGCACGACGCTGCTCATCCGCAACTACAACGGCGGCACGCCCATCGGCGCCGCCATCCGGCACGGGCACGTCGACCAGCTGCCCGAGGACTTCCGCCCGCGTCCGCCGAACGCCCTCCAGCGCCTCCTCTACAAGGTCGGCCTCGCCCGGCCCCCGCACACCTGACACGCAGCGGACCGTTGCGTCGACGGAACCGGTCCGGTGGATTGACGGTCCTGCCCTCCCTCTCCTGATGAACACCACCATCACCGCCCTCACCGCTCGCGAGATCATCGACTCCCGCGGCAATCCCACTGTCGAGGTGGACGTCCTCCTCGCCTCCGGCCACCTCGGCCGCGCCGCCGTGCCCTCGGGCGCCTCGACCGGCGAGCACGAGGCGATCGAGCTCCGCGACGGGGACAAGCAGCGCTACGGCGGCAAGGGCACGCTCAAGGCCGTCGCCAACGTGAAGGCGAAGATCGCCCCCGTCCTCCTCGGCCACGACGCGACCGACCAGCTGGGGCTCGACCGCGCGATGCTCAAGCTCGACGGCACGCCCACCAAGTCGAAGCTCGGCGCCAACGCCATCCTCGGCGTCTCCCTCGCCGCCGCCAAGGCCGCGGCCGCCGCCACCGGCCAGCCGCTCTACAAGTACCTGGGCGGACCGAACGCCAAGGTGCTCCCCGTCCCCATGATGAACATCATGAACGGCGGCGCGCACTCGGACGCGCCGATCGACTTCCAGGAGTTCATGATCATGCCGACCGGCGCGGACTCCTTCAGCGAGGCCCTCCGCATGGGCTGCGAGGTCTTCCACGCCCTGAAGAAGGTGCTCAAGGACAAGGGCCTCGCCACCGCCGTCGGCGACGAGGGCGGCTTCGCCCCCAAGCTCGAGTCGGCCGAGGCCGCGCTCGACGCCATCGCCCTCGCCGTGAAGAACGCCGGCTACAAGCTCGGCAAGGACATCGCCCTCGCCCTCGACGTCGCCTCCTCCGAATTCTACCTGAAGGACAAGCAGCGCTACGTCTTCAAGAAGTCCGACGGCCGCGTCCTGACGGGCGACCAGATGGTCGAGTTCTACCGCGCGCTCACGTCGAAGTACCCCATCGTCTCCATCGAGGACGGCTGCGCCGAAGGCGACTGGACGACCTGGAAGAAGCTGACCGACGCCATCGGCGACCGCGTCCAGCTCGTGGGCGACGACCTCTTCGTCACCAACACCGCCTTCCTCAAGAAGGGCATCGAGACCGGCACGGCCAACTCGATCCTGGTCAAGGTCAACCAGATCGGCTCGCTCACCGAGACGCTCGACGCCGTCGAGATGGCCAAGGAGGCCGGCTACACCGCCGTCATCTCCCACCGCTCGGGCGAGACCGAGGACGTGACCATCGCCGACATCGCCGTCGCGACCAACGCCGGCCAGATCAAGACCGGCTCGCTCTGCCGCACCGACCGCGTCGCCA
>CAYWTK010000173.1:0-5104 GCA_964460895.1 uncultured Opitutaceae bacterium | reverse complement strand
GAGTGTCACCCATGTCCTGAACCTGTTGTGTCACCTATGTCCTGAATCTGTACCAGAGGGCGGGGGGAGGCGGCGGGCCGGCTCAGGCGCCGGTCAGCTCGTCGTAGACGACGCCGAGGTTGCCGGGCAGGCGGCTGTTCTGCGCGGCGTGGTGGTCGGGGAAACCGTCGAGGTTCTGCAGCGTGACGACCTCGGCCTTCGACTTGCCGGCCTTGATCGCGGCGTCGACGTGCGCGACCACGCCGTCGAGGTAGCGGCGCATCTCGGCGAGGTCGGCGGCGGAGCCGGCGACGCCGAACTTCGGGTTGCCGTGGCCGAAGACGTAGATCGTGTCGGCCGGGTAGGTCCGCGCGATCGTCTCGAGCAGCGCGCTCCACTGGCGCACGCGCACCCCGCCCGGCTTGTCCATCACCGGGTAGAGGCGGTTGAACATCAGGTCGCCGAGGTGGACCACGTTGGCCTTCTCGAAATGCACGACGATGTCGCCGGCGGTGTGGCCTGCGCCGAAGTGGCGGGCGTGCACGACCTCGTCGCCGGCGTCCATCCGCCACGTCTCGGCGAAGAGCGTGTCGGGCGGCACGGCCGCGCCGGCCTCGGGCCGGCGCTTCGCCTGGGCCTCGAGCAGCGCCGGGACCTGCTCGTGCGCGACGATGCGGCGCGTGACCGGGCGGAAGGCGGCGTTGCCGCCGACGTGGTCGGGGTGGTGGTGGGTGTTGACGAGGACGTCCACGTCGCGCCCCGCGCGCCCGGGCAGCCCCTCGAGGAAGCGGCGGGCCGGCTCGTCGAACTGCGAATCCACCGCGACCACCGCGTCGCGGTTGGCCAGCCAGCCGATGGTGCCGCCGCGGCCGGTGAAGTACCCGACGCCGCGGCGCAGCTCCTTGAACTCCGTGACCAGCGGCGGCGGCGCGGGCCGGGCCGGCGGCGCGGCGGGCGCCGGGGCCGCGGCCGGGGCCTGCCCGAGGAGCGGGGTGCGGGCGAGGAGGCTGAGCGACAGGGCGGCGGACGAGGAGACGAGGAAGTCGCGGCGGTTCATGGGCGGGCACCGTAGGCCGGAAGGACGGACGCGCCAGTCGTTTCGCGGGATTTCCTGTAACCTGCCGCAGGGCTCCGCGGTTGGACCTCCGCACCGCCCGAATCCTCCCCTTCCCCGTCCCATGCACGCCCTCCGCCCCCTCCTGCCGACGCTGCTCTCCCTCGGCGCCGCCCTGTCCCTCGCCGGCCGGACGCCGACCGCGACCCCCGACGCCGCGCTCGACCAGGTCGTCGCGGAGCAGATGCGCCGGGCCGGCATCGTCGGCGTCGGCGCGGCGATCTTGGTGCGCGGCGAGGTCGTCTGGAGCCGGGGATTCGGCCACGCCGACGCGGACCGCACCCAGGCCTTCACGCCCGACACGGTCATGAACGTCGCCTCGATCACCAAACCCGTCGTCGGCGTCGCGATGATGCAGGCGGTGCAGGAGGGCCGGCTCGATCTCGACGCCGACGTCAACCGCTACCTCGCCTTCCGCGTCGTCAACCCCCACCACCCCGCGCGGCTGATCACGCTGCGGCACCTCGCGACGATGACCTCGGGGATCGCCGACCGGCCGGAGGTCTACGTCCGGACCTACCGCTTCGGCGGCGCCGCCCGCGAACCGCTGGAGGCGTTCCTCGAGTCGTACCTCACGCCGGCGGGCCGGCACTTCGCGCCGGAGAACTTCCTCGACGCCCCGCCCGGCGCGCGGCGCGAGTACTCCAACATCGGCGCGGCGCTGGCCGGCCACATCGTCGAGCGGGCGTTCGGCGCGCGGCTCGACGCCGTCACCCGCGCGCGCGTCTTCGCGCCGCTCGGCCTGGCCCGCACGGGCTGGTTCCCCGGGGACGTGGACCCCGCCGACGAGTCCACGCTCTTCGTCGCCCAGCACGGCCGGGCGATCCCGATCCAGCCCTACACCAGCACGACCTACCCGGACGGCGGCCTGCGCACCTCGGCCGCGGACCTCGCGCGGTTCTTCGCCGCGCTGCTCCGGGGCGGCGCGGTCGGGGACGCGCGCATCCTCGACGCCGGGATGGCGGCCGAGATGGTGCGCTTCCAGTTCACCGACGCCAACCGGCCCGAGAACTTCCCGGCGTCGGCGGGCAATTCGGGCCTCTTCTGGCGCACGAAGTTCAACGGCACCCGCGTCGGCTTCGGCGGCAACGACCCCGGCGTGCAGGCGGAGATGCTGGCCGACCTGGCGGGGGAGATCGGGGTGATCGTCCTCAGCAACACGTCGCTTCCCTCGTCGGACCAGGCGGCCTTCGGCGCCATCTTCCAGGCCGTCTGGGCGCGGGCCGAGGCCCTCCGTTAGGCCGAACGCGATTTCCTGTAACCGCACCCCCCGTCCCGCGGTATCCCCCACCGACACGATGATCCCGCCCGATGCCGACCGCCTGCCATCCCCCCCTCGAGATCCGGATTCCCTCCACGGAAGCCGCCGCTAGCCTGCCCGCCATCGTGGAACCCACGGATCACGAGCTCATGGTCGCCGTCCGCGCCGGCGAAGTCGTCCGCCTGGGCGAGCTGTTCGAGCGCTACCACCGGAGGCTCTACGCCTTCTTCGTCCGCCTGACGAACCAGCCCGCGGTGAGCGAGGACCTGGTGCAGGTCGTCTTCTACCGCATCCTCAAGTACCGGCACACCTACCGCGACGAGGGCCGCTTCCCCGCGTGGATCTACCACCTCGCCCGGAAGGTGGCGGCCGACCACTTCCGCAAGCACGCGCGCGCCGCCGCGCCGACGGACCCCGCCGACCTGCACGAGCAGCCCGACGAGGCCGCGTCGCCCGACGCGCGCGCCGCCGCGGCGGACGACCTCGAGCTCCTGCAGGAGGCCCTCGCCCGCCTGCCGCTGGAGCAGCGCGAGGTGCTCGTCCTCGCCCGCATGCGCCACCTCGAGCACCGCGAGGTCGCGCGCCTCCTCGACTGCTCGGTCGGCGCGGTGAAGGTCCGCGTCCACCGCGCGCTCCGCGAGCTGCGCACCGTCTATTTCCGCCTGCGGCGCGAGCAGGCCGCCTGAACGCCCCCACCCTCCACTCCCTTTCGCCATGCACTGCCAGCGCGTCCACGACCAGTTCCTCGACTACCAGGAAGGCACCCTCGACCCCGCCGCCGCCGCGGAGCTCCGCGCCCACCTCGCCTCGTGCCCCGCGTGCCAGCGCGAGTGGTCCGCCCTGCAGGAGATCACCCGCAAGCTCGACCAGTTGCCCGAGCCCGAGCCGACCGGGCGCCTGCGCGAGCAGTTCTACGCCATGCTCGAGACGCACCAGCGCGAGGCCGACGCGCCGAGCCCCTTCGCCCTCGCCCGCTCGCGCCTCGACCGCCTGTGCGAGGCGCTCCTGCCCTCGCGCCCGGCGCTGCAGGCGGCCTTCGCGCTCGCGCTCCTCGCCGGCGGCATCGTCGGCGGCGCCCGCTTCCTCGCGCCCGCGCCGGCCCCGGCGCCCGCGGCCGACCCGGCGGCCCGCGAGGAGCTGGCCGCGCTCCGCGCCCAGGTGGACGGCATGGGTCGGCTCGTGACGTATTCCCTCCTCCAGCAGAAATCCACGAGCGAGCGCCTGCGGAGCGTGCTCGCGACCCTCGACCTGCCCAGCCCGGACCGCCAGGTGCTGACCGACCTCGTCGGCGCGCTCGCGTTCGACCCCTCGGTCAACGTCCGCCTCTCCGCGCTCGAGGCGCTCGCGCCGCACGCGGCCGACGAGGTCGTGCGCGCCGGACTGCTCGCCGCCCTGCCCCGCGAGTCCGCGCCGCTCGTGCAGGTCGCGATGATCGACCTCCTCGCCCGCGTGCGCGAGGTCGAGGCCGCACCGGTCCTCGAGCAGCTCAGCCGCGACGACCGCGCCGACGTCCACGTCCGCCAGGCCGCCAAGCGCGCGCTCGCCACCCTCCGCACCCCCTCACCCACCGACGACAAGCCCAACGCCCGCACCGCCGAACCGGCGGTCCCGGGCCAGACCGCCTGACCGGCGCAACCTCCAACCACCGTCCGTCCATGATCCGCCCGTCCCCCCGCCTCCTCCTCGCCCTCGCCCTGCTCGCGTCCGTCGCGCAGGCCCAGGGTCCCGCCAAGCCCGACTTCCCCTCCGGCGTGAATCCCAACTTCCCGCCCAAGTCCCGCCTCCTCGACGAGCGCCGCTCCGCGTCCGAGCTCCGCGAGGTGTCGGCCGCGTCGTCCCCGGAGTCGTCCTCCGCCCGCGTGAAGTTCTCCGACCCGGCCAAGCCCGCGACCGTCCGCGTCGTCCTGCCGATGGGCGAGGTCCGCATCACCGGCACCGACGGCGACGAGGTCGTCGTCACGTCCTCGCTCGACGCCAAGGGCGAGACCGCCGAGGTCGACGCCGACGGCTTCCGGCGCCTCGACGAGGAGATGGCCTTCGAGCTGAAGGAGAAGGACAACGTGGTCTCGCTCGCCCTCGTGGGCGAGCACCAGGCCTTCGGCCACGGGGCCGAGTTCAACCTCCGCGTCCCGCGGCGCGCCAACGTCGTCGTGCGCTCCCAGCTCGGCGGCGACATCCACATCTCCGGCGTGGAAGGCGAGATCGAGGTGAACGGCATGAACACCTCGGTCAACCTGACCGACATCGGCACCTGCGCCGTGGTCAACACCATGAACGGCGAGGTCGTCGCGAAGTTCCGCCAGACGCCGACCAAGCCGGTCTCGATCACCTCCCTGAACGGCGAGATCGACCTGCAGCTGCCGGCCGACGCCAAGGCGAACGTCCGCCTGCGCACCCACCACGGCACCGTCCGCACGAACTTCCCGGACACCGTCCTCGTGACGAAGACCGAGCGCGTCACGGGCCGCGGGGCCGCGGCCGCCGCCCCGATCGCGCCGGGCGACGTGCGCGCCATCGCGCGCGACGCCGAGCGCCTCGCCCGCGAAGTGGCCGCGCAGGTGCGCGCCACGGCCCAGGAGCACGCCCGCGTGGCGCGCGCCGCGGCGGCCGCGGCCGACGCCCCCGAGGCGCCGGAGCCGCCGGACGCGCCGCTGCCCCCCCTGCCCCCGTTCGGCGGCCGCTCCATCGTCGGCACGCTCAACGGCGGCGGCGTGGAGATCGCGCTGTCCTCGATGAACGGCTCGATCACG
>CAYWTK010000172.1:3126-5159 GCA_964460895.1 uncultured Opitutaceae bacterium | reverse complement strand
GCCAGAACGTCTTCGACCCGAAGACCGCCTTCGCCGGGCAGGCCTGGAACGCCGGCGAGACCGCCCTCGGGCTCGTCCGCCGCCGGCGCATCGTGCCGCCCATCCTCGTCGCCATCGGCCACGCCGGCCGGCAGCGGGTGGACGAGTTCACGCCGACGCGCGGCGAGTACGAGCACCTCGGCGGGGAGAAGGCGCGGAGCGCGGGCGACGCCAAGCGCTACGCGCGCTTCGTCGTCAACGAGCTCAAGCCCTTCATCGACGCCCGCTACCTCACGCTCCCCGGGCCGCGCACGACCTCCCTCGTCGGCTCGTCCCTCGGCGGCCTCGTGTCGCTCTACATGGCCCTGTGGCACCCGCGCGTCTTCGGGTCGGTCGCCGCGCTCTCCCCCGCCCTCTGGTGGGACGACCGCGTCGCCCTCCGCGACTTCGCCCGCGTGCGCGACCCGCACGGGGTCCGGCTGTGGGTGGACATGGGCACGGCGGAGCCGGGATGGGAGCTGATCCAGCCGTTCCGCGACACCCTCGTGACGGCGGGTTGGACGCTCGGCGACGACCTCGAGTACCGCGAGGTCCCGGGCGCCGACCACAGCGAGAAGGCCTGGGCCGCGCGCCTGCCCGACGTGCTGGAATTCCTCGTCGGCCGCGCGCGGCCGTAACCTTCCTCCCCGGTCGACCCCCCCGGCGGACCGCTGGTCCCGGGTCGGATTGCGGCGCCGCGCCCGCGCGGTCACCGGTCGCGCATGCAACCCAAGAACGCGAAGGATCCGAAGGATGGCGGCGACGCCGGCTGGTGGGCGGCGTTCGTCGCCCTGTTCGCCACGTCGGCTTCCGCCGACCCGAAGGCCGACGGCGGCAGCGGCGGGGAGGCGATGCCGACCGACACCGCCGGTGACGCGGGCGCGGACGGCGGCGGTGGCGGTGACGGAGGGGGCGGCGGTGACTGACGCCACTGTCATCCCTCGTCCGCCCCCGCCGATCGCGACGGTCCGGCCCCGCCGGGGTTGGCGGCCGATCGCGACCGTTGCGGCTTCCGCGCTCGGCGGCGCGGCCCTCGGCTTCCTTGGCGTCCGGGTCGGCGCCGACCTGCTCGTGCGCCTCGACGGGCCCAAGGCCCTCATCTTCGTCAGCCTCGGGTTCCTTCCGCTGGCGTGGCTCGTCGCGGTCGCCGTCCATGAGTTCGGTCACCTCGTCGGCGGCTGGATCACGGGCGGGCGGTTCATCCTGTATGTCGTGGGACCGCTGATGTGGAAGCGCACGCCCGCCGGAGTGGTCTTCTCGTGGAACCGGAACGTCAACCTCGCCGGCGGCCTCGCCGCCTGCCTGCCCCTCGACCTCGCCCGCATCACGCCGCGGCGCCTCGCCGTGATGGTCGCCGGCGGCCCGGTCTTCAGCGTCGTCCTCGTCGTGGCCGCGCTCTGGCTCGCGGCCTGGCTGACACCGCGGGCGGACCACCTCGCCCTCGGCTTCGCGCAGCACGCGGCGCTCATCACCGCCGTCCTCTCCGGCCTCATCTTCCTGGTCACGGCCACACCCGGGATGGCCGGCGGATTCAAGACCGACGGACGCCGGTTCCTCGACCTGCTCCGCGGCGACGCGCGCTCGGAGCAGGAACAGGCCATGCTCGCCCTGACCACCGCCTCGCTCGCCGGCGTGCGGCCGGCGGATTGGGAGCCGCGGCTGGTGGACCAGGCGCTGGCGCTGCGCGACGGCTCGCTCTTCGACCTCTACGCGCACCTCACGCTGGTGCCCCACGCCCTCGACCTCGGCCGGCCGGCGCGGGCCCAGGCGCTGCTCGACCACGCGCTCGCCGGCGAGGACCAGCTCGTGCCCTTCGCGCGCGACACCGCCCGCTGCGACTACGCCTGGCTGCTGGCGACCCACACGACCGACGCCGCGGCCGCGCGCGCCTGGCTCGAATCGGCCGGCAAGCTCGACTTCGACCCGGCCACGCGCCTGCGCGCCGAGGCCGCCGTGCTGCTCGCCGAGGGCCGCCGGACCGAGGCCGCGGCCAAGGCCCGCGAGGGCCTCCACGC